>JBGTLM010000194.1:0-3118 GCA_041744135.1 Pyrinomonadaceae bacterium | reverse complement strand
TTCTATGTCAATGGCCGTTATCTCACCCGGATTACGGATGATGAGAACCTCAAACGCGGGGTCGCGGGACTGTACACCAGCGAGACTGCCGAAGTGGTCTTTGACGATCTGGAGATCAGAAGGTAGCTTGAAGCGCTCCTGGAACCTGTGGCAATCAGCGGGCGCCATGCGCACGGCGCTGAAGCACGCGTAGTTCGAGGGCCACCCTCCAGTGATTGCACATTTCCGATTGTCAATTGCCAATTCAAGACACTTCCAATTGCCGATTGCCGGAAGCCCAAAGAAAGGTAGTGCTCCGTTATTGTGTTGCTATCAGCGATGCCGATGCTGAAATGAGGTCAGTACCACCACGCGGTAGCGGGTGGGTTCGGTTGTCAAACTGTTGGACTGGCGTCCCGCGGCTTCGCTTGTTCTTTCGGTGTGCTTTTGCACACAACCCACCCGCTACCGCGTGGTGGAACTGACCTCATTTCAGCGGAGGCACGATTATTGGCACCAACACATAACGGAGCACTACCCAAAGAAAATGGGGCTTTACTTATTCCGCCAAGCGACTGCATAATACGTGGCCCTCGCCATCTCCTGCGCGGCGGGACTTGCGAGAGGCGCAATTACCTACGCTCCCCCGACTGTCAGCCACGGCCGCGTCACAGGAGAAATTAGCCATGAGATCGATCTGGAAGGGTCACATAAGGTTCCTGCTGGTTGCCATTCCGATCCGAATTTACAACGCGATTGAGACTTCGGAGAAGATTCAGTTTAACCAACTGCACCGCGATGATTACGGCCCGATTGGCTACGACAAACGTTGCAAGAAGTGTGGCCAGGTGGTCACCAACGATCAAATAACCAAAGGCTACCAGTACGAGGCCGACCGGTATGCGATTGTCGAACCTGATGACATTGCCAAGATAAAGATCAAGACGACAAAAGCCGTGGACATCATCGGCTTCGTCGATGCCAACGAAATTCCCACCACCTTCTTCGACTCTCCCTATTATGCCGGACCCGACGGACCGGTCGCTGAAAAACCCTACGCTCTCCTGCGCGAGGTGATGAAGCAGACGGGCAAGATTGGTATCGGCAAAGTGGTGCTGCGCGACCGCGAAGATCTGGTGGCCCTCTTCCCTCAAGAGAAGGGTCTGGTGTTGCAGAAGCTGCATTACCCGCATGAGCTTCGTAATATTCAGAATGTTCCTGAGATCGATGGTGCACAGAAGCTCGACAAGAATGAGCTCAAGCTTGCGACCACCCTGGTGGAACAGATGGCTACTTCGCTGGAGGAAATTGACACCGCCGACAACTATCATGAAGCGCTCAAGAAGTTGATCGATTCCAAGATCAAAGGTAAGAAGACGGTCGAATTTGAGGTTGAAGAACTGCCCAGACTTGATATCATGAGCGCGCTTAAGAAGAGCTTGCAGCAGTCGGGCCGTAAACCCATGGTAAAGGCCGAGAGCACGACCAAGAAGCCACCGCAGATAACGTTGGTCAAGCCGATGGCCAAGCCAAAGGCGGCTAAGAAGCGAAAGGCATCTTAGGCTTTTAGTTTTTATTGATGAACGAAAACAGCAATAAGGTTCTCTCCTTCCCCTCACCTGTCCCAGCGAAGGCAGACTATCAACGTGTCAAATCCAACTATTCAATTCGTGAGATCCAACAGCTTTTTGGTTTGAGCGAGCGCACAATTCGCCGCTGGACCGAACAAGGAATCATCCAGGCCACTTCATCACCTGGATCCAAAGATCACAGCTTCGATTTTCACGCGCTCACGCAATTCAGACGTGTGCGCGAACTGAGATCCCAAGGCCAGAGCATTCGCCAGATTGAGTCTGAGCTTCAAGGGCAGTTGAATCTGTTCAGGGCGGAAGTTGCCAGACTGGCGCGGCTGCTCACGCCTTTCGAAGAGGCGTTGCTGTTGCACGAGCAGGGCGATCCAAAAGCGGCAGAGTGTTATGTGGAGGCGATTAGTGAAGGCGACAATGTAGCTGAGGCCTACTGCAACCTGGCTATCATTAACCTGGAACAAGGGAACATAGCGAAGGCCCTCGACAACTTCACTCTGTCGCTCAAAAGCGATCCCCGCCACGTCGAGGCGCATTACAATCTTGGGAATCTCTACTACGATGCCGGCGAGCTTTCCCTTGCGCGTCTCCACTACGAAGGTGCCACGCAGATCGAGCCGGGATTCTCCCTAGTCTATTTCAATCTCGCCCTCGTCTATCACAAACTGGGTGAGAGTGCGGCTGCCTCTGCGGCGCTCGAAAAATATATGCAATTGGAACCGGACGACGAAGAGATTGCGGCTTTGAAACAGCTCCTCAGAGCGCTGCAGGATCCGCGCCGGCCCACGCAGTAGCCAGGCACTCGGATCAGGTTGTATTTGCGGTGTTTTCGGGACCTGGCTGCCCACTTGCTAGACGGGATCGTAAGAGAATGTGGAAGATCCTGGCACGTCGGTATTCTCTCGAGAGGAGACCTCGATTCCAGTTAACCGAGGACTGGTCAACTTCCCTGATGCCTCCCCAATTAAAGACTAGTCAGATAGGCCCAAATCAGTTTACACTCTTCCGCACGTTTAGAACTCTTTCCGCTCTAAAACTTAAAATCTCTCCAGGAGGGTTCCCCCATGCTGCGAGCGAAATGCCGCATCCTCTGCGTTGACGACCACGAAGACACTTCAGAGATGCTTCAGCTGCTTCTTTCTCAGGAAGACTATGAAGTGGTGACCGCGGTAACCGTGGAAGACGCCCTAAAACTAGCGAAGAGCGAGGAGTTCGATCTGTACGTCCTCGATAAGCGTCTGCCTGACGGGAGCGGTCTCGAACTTTGTAAGAAGCTGAGCGCGGCCACCCCTGATGTTCCTTGCATGTTTTACACAGGCGATGCCTACGAGTGGCATAGGCTCGAAGCCGTTGCTGCCGGTGCCGATGGCTATGTGGCGAAGCCTGACATCGACGCTCTGATTGAGGGCGTTCGTAAACTGCTGTCGCAACGAGAATGCGCTGCAACAGTTTGACCCTCAACCTCAAGCGGGCTGCCCGCCTGAGGACCCCGGTTTTTTCCGCCACAGGCACATCGCCCATACACTACGAAAACAGCGGCTTGGTTGTCCCAC
>JBGTLM010000193.1:0-17319 GCA_041744135.1 Pyrinomonadaceae bacterium | reverse complement strand
CGTTCGTGGGTTGACTACTCCGGGCACAAACGGGCAATGCGGATCGGCTGGAGGAGTTCTGATTGGCACCGGTGAAACGCTAGCGCAAGTGCAGAACCGCGTGCTTGGTAGCGCGCAATCCGCGCCGCTCTTCACCGCAATTCCCGGCTACGGCCTGGTCAACCTGCGCGGCGGCTTCAACCTCACCGAGGATCAGCAGATCTCCATCGACTTCGAGAATATCGCCGACAAGAGCCATCGGAATCCGGGCTGGGGCATCGATGGCCCGGGGCGCAGCCTCACATTGCGTTACCAATTGAAGTTTTAGAGTACCTCCGCCGGAAGCTATTAGCCAGCAGGTTGTTGAAACGCGGAGGACCCTTCTCAAGGAGAAAAAGGACGATCCACGAAAGGGCGCGTTTGTCTGGATCGCGACCGCTCGACGGATCGTCGATAAGTTAAGGTCAGTCGTTGTAAAGGAATTTCTGAGATACTACGCTAGGTATTGAGAACGTCTTCGAACGGGAGGTCCGGCTGCGTCCTCGAATCTCGTGTGACGACGTAAATGCGCATTGCCAGGGCCAGAATAGCCAAAGCGATGGCGATCCAGATGATGGCCCATATGAACGCGGGAATGCCGGTGGCGTTTGCCATGTTTACCGCGTCAGTGGGAACGCTGGTATCAAACGGCGAAGAAAGAAAGAAAACTGTCTTTAGATCCAATAGCGCATTCAGGACGCACTGGACTGCCAGAAAGCATACGGAGAAGGCGGCCAACCTGGCGCCCGCAAATTTCCCCAGCGCCACCAGGCCGACTGAGAGAGATGTTCCCGCAATAAAGGTGAAGGGAATGCCAGAGAGCGCGCCCCACGAAAAGATTGGTGTCAGGATTCCATAAATTAAAGTCAGACTAAAGATCACCGCGGCAGATCCGATCAATACGATACGAGCGGCGATCGCTTTGCGAATCAGCACGAGCAGCAGCCCGCCATAGGCCATTGAACCCAGATACCCAGCGCTCGCCACAAAAGTTTGGGACACTAGTCCACCTTGGGTCGTGTAAGTTTCGCCACTGGCGTTCATCGCCACGCTCAGACTGCCGACCGAGTTTCCGGTGAGCAATGCGGCGATCGCATGTCCGCCCTCATGGATAAAGGTCACAAAAATCCGGAACGGATAGGTCAATACTTCCGCAAAGGGGATGAACCAGAGGACGATTGATATAGCGGCTGCGGCCAGCAAGGTCATCGCCTGAGGCCGCGCATCGTGGGAAATTCTTACTCTCATCGTTAGATCTCCAGTAGTTCAGCACTAGCCGGTACACATTAGTTCTCACCATTCTGACGATTTAAAACTCGCCCTGGTAAGTCGTAAACGTCAAACAAATTGACGATGTTCCGCTCCAGTCAGAGGTGGGAGTTTTCCCTCTGATAATCACCCGATTTGCCGCCCGTCTTACTTTCAAGTCGCACCTCAGTAATCCGTATTCCTTTGTCGAGGGCCTTGCACATATCGTATACGGTGAGCGCTGCGATCGAGACCGCAGTTAAGGCTTCCATCTCGACCCCGGTTTGGGCGTTCGTGGCTACGTCGGCTACGAGGTGCACACCGTCTTCGTTCATACTTGCGCGTACGTCGATGTGGGTTAAGGCAAGTGGATGGCAAAGAGGTATCAGCTCAGCGGTTTTTTTGGCGGCCATGATACCGGCGAGGCGGGCGGCCTCCAGCGGATCGCCTTTAGGAGTGCGGCGGCTCTGCAATGCGGCGAGTGTGTCAGGCGACATTAAAACTCGCGCCGAGGCGACCGCGCGCCGGAGAGTCACCGTCTTGGCGCTGGTGTCAACCATTCGCACGCGGCCGTGTTCGTCAACATGCGATAACAATTCTTTCACAACACAACCCAGTACCGTAGTGATGGAAGGTTTACAGACTGCTGGTTTGAAGATATAGCGCCAGCTGCTGGGGAGCGGAATGTTTTTCCGATGTGGGACGCCAGCGAAATATTTTGCGCCTTCTGAGCTTCTGAATGCTTGGGGGTGCCACGGTCTATAAACATCGGGACCCTGCGAGACTGTATAGCAAGAAGCTAGCCATCGGTTAGAACGGGTTAACCACGTCGATATAAATTTTTCCGCGGTCATGGCAAAGTATGTAAAATGACTATTGCCTTTTGTTCAGCATATCAGAATAATCTCAGTCGGAAAATCCAATCACAGGGCAGCCCTCGTAAGGTCAGACATCCAGAGTAACACTTCGTTATGCCGTAGCTGGGAGGTCCTCTCATGTTTGAAGCAGGTAAAGACGAGGGGTTCAGACTTTACGCAAAAGCTTTCGCGATTTATGGTGGTAGGCTCCAGACACCTGCGGGACTGCCACCAGAAGAATCAGAATAGTTATCGCCACTCTGTTCAAGGGCATCAATGGCGTGCAAGTTTTTGATAAGAATATGAGTAGCAGATGGAAGCCTTCCGGAATTGCAGGATTTAGAGTTGTCACAAACCCGTTTGCGGCCATCTCGATCGAAGGTTTTGTAAGCCGCGTATCATCACTATCTGAATAATGTCAGCTCTCCTTCAAGATCCCGTCGATTTGGAAATGCAGGCAATTAGCTTGCCTCCTCATACCCAAACTGATCTGTTGGCGGAGAGGGTGTTCCTTACTCCGCAAGGTGCGTCGAGTCCTCCCCCCGGATACAGTGGGATCGCAGAACATTCCACTTCGGCCCATGCGTTCCTGGAACATTCAACGTCAATCCTTTTTCCGGTTCTGTTCGTCCTCAATGTCTACTTCTCGTTCGATCGTCTGTACGAGCTCGAACTGGTCTGGTTGGCGGCACTCGCAATTCCACTCGCGTTAGTGTTGGGCGACTTCGTCGGAGGGTTGGTACATTGGGCCGCAGACACTTACTTCTCGGAAGATACTCCGGTGGTAGGCCCGGCGCTAATTAAACCGTTTCGGCAACACCACATTTTTCCTCGTGACATTTGCACGCACACGCTTGTCAGTATCGTGGGAAACGCGTGCATTCTGGCCGTTCCCATCCTCGCGCTTTGCCTGTATATGCTTTGGGTGAGCCAGCATGGGCTGCTCGCGTTTGCGATCTTATTGACTACCTTAATGGCCGCCGCAACAGTCGCGACCAACGTCTTTCACAAGTGGGCGCATCAGGAAAAGCCTGCCGCCGGAGTTCAGTGGTTGCAGGGAATGCGTCTGGTTCTGGAACCACGGCATCATCAGATCCACCACACGGAACCATTTGAAATGCACTACTGCATCACCAATGGCTGGCTTAATCCACTCTTGAACAAGATCAGGTTCTTTCGCAGACTTGAGGCCACTCTGCGCTTCCTCGGAATCAATACTACCAATGCCCGCAATAGTTGCGACAGCCGTCTAATTGTGAATGTGCGGCGCCCCAGCTGATTGATTCAGGATGGTAAACGTACGACTCGTACTGTTGATCCTATCCTGAGGGTCGTAACTCCGGCGGGCACTCTGATCAGACCAGTTGCTCGCGCGAAAGATACGAAATCCGACGAGCCTCCCCATTTCAACGGTTGGGCCAGAAGATGCCCAGCTTCTCCTGTTCTTATTTGCCCGGGCAAATAACTCTCCCGATCGACTGATCCCTTTACACTGCGTTCGAGTATGGCCCATTCCTCCTCAAGCGCCGGCTCATGCGCCCCCTGCATTGCGAATAACGAAGTGCGCGCAAACAGATTGAAAGTCACCGAGACCGAGACCGGATTTCCCGGCAAACCAAATACGAGCACGCCGTTTGGCAGTCGTGCGAATACTGTTGGTTTACCTGGACGCAGCGCGACCCGTTCAAAGAAGATCTCTGCGCCAAGTGCTGTTAGGGCCGTCTTGGTGAAATCATAAATTCCCATCGAAACCCCGCCCGAGGTGATGAGAACGTCGGAGCCCTCGGACGCCGAGGCGATTTGCTGCTTCAGCAAATTCGATTCATCGCCGGTGAGGGGCATTAGTTTCACGGTAGCGCCGGCCAGCGCCGCGTAAGCGCCGATGGAGTAATTGTTCGAATCGCGTATTTGATCCGCGCCGGGCATTTGGTTTACAGCCACCAATTCGCTCCCTGTCGCGAGCACCGCCACCGTGGGTTTCCGCCCTACGCGCACCTGAGCGTAACCGAACGACGCCAGTACGGCCATCATCGCCGGATTGATCCGTTCACCTGCGCGTAAAACCGTTTCGCCTGCTCTGACCTCACTCGCGCGACCAACAATTGACTTCCCAAGGTCCGGAGGGCGTTGGATCTCGACGGTTGCTCCTTCATCGAGTTCGCGCGTTAGTTCCACCTGCTGCACGGTATCGGCGCCGTTCGGCACTGGTGCCCCTGTCATGATGCGTACGGCTTGACCGGCCAGCATTTCGTTATGCCAGCCTGCTCCCGCCACTGACTCGCCCACAATGCGCAAGCGAACCGGGGCATTCTGAGTGTCAGCAGCCCGCACTGCGTAACCATCCATTTGGGAGCGATTAAAAGGCGGGAGGTCAGAATCGGCGATGACGTCTTCGGCCAGAAATCGACCTAATGCGTCTTCAACCTGGACGCGCTCAGGGGACAGCGCTTGAGTCTGCTCCTTAACAATCTGAATGGCTTCGGCCACAGTGATCATCGAAGTCGTACCTTGAAACTGTTCGCAAATATCGAGGCTTGAGTATACTCCTCAGGAATTTAGCCCGCGAAACCAGGAATCTTAAACTCTTCTCCGTGAGGTGATGAGACCGGCTCTTACTTGGGCACCGCCCGCTCTCTTTTAGACACGAGCGGACGAACTGCCGAACTTTGCCCCGCTCTCAGCAAACTGCTCCCCTCACACTCGCGCCTCACTGCACTTCCACACCCGCGTCTCTATCCATTGCCCAACCACGACGAAACGCACGCTCTCTCTCGCAGACCCGCGCTCATCTCCACCTTGACTCTCGGCGAGACTGCGGAAAGAATCCTATTCGTTACGCGGCATCGGATTACGGGTACGCAACGCCCGCTTTCGACCCAAACCAGCCTTCGCATTTGCCAATAGCGGACGTTCGGAAAACATTCCGGCCGGCGCAAACTGACATCAGGCTGGACCGAGGCGGGCCAGTCCCTTCGCGTCGATCCACGACGCGCAGGCTGGCACGAAGGGGGCTCATTCATGCCAAACGCTGAGGAGTGTCGCTGGGAGACACGAGGAAGAGGAGCGCCAGAGAGAGCGCGTCGAGCGCCACAGGCGGCGTTGCAGGGACTATGGTTGGTGGGACCCGCGTGGCTGGGTCGTCGGACTGTCACATTCTTTGAAGAAGTTTGGGTCACAGTCACCGTAACGGTGCGCGAGTGGGTGTGTACCGCCGTCGAAGTCGCTGAGGTTGATCGAGTACGGCATACGCGCCTGGGAGTGGCTCGTGTCCGTTGCCGATCATTGGGTCGGCGTCCTCACCGGCAACGATACAGGCTACTGGCCGATTATCGGCGGCGATCGTGTGCGTGATGTACCGTCGCGACCGCGAACGACTGCGTCGATTACCGAAAGGACAACCGATTTGTTGAAGAATTCGGCAGCAGCAAAACCGAGACAGAAAGAAGGCGGAGAGTCGGAAGCCTAACAGCTCATTCAACCCGACGCTTCGATAGCATTCTTCTCAAGCTGCTTCCTCTGAGGTAAATTGAGTGGCTGCGCTCGGCGCGGGTTAATTCGGGCGTTATGGTGCTTCTAGTGGTGTCCACAATTTTTATTGGTTAGGCTAAGCCTCATTGCCGTTTTCACCGTTATCGGAATTCCCTTTTGGTTCTGGCAATCTCGAGCAAGAACCGAGCGAAGGAAAGACCCGTAACTCGATGTCTGAGCATTTGGCCCAGGCCGAGCCATTTGCGCTATCTGCACCGAGAGATTGAGAATCGCGGGGTACTATATGTGGCGGAACCAGCCTTCTTTAATGCTTACCACTGTTTTCCTTGGCCTGCTTCTATACGAAGCGAGCTTGTCGAAGCCGACGTTCGCACAGCAAAGCCATTGCGATTCCCATCTGCAGCAAGCAGGCAATGATCCCTACGGGTATCGTCTCCGAGGCGATCGCTGCGAAGGTATTTACATCAAAGAGGTGGCCAACACGACTCTGCTTGTAGCGTCGTTGACTGAGTATGTTAAAGACTTCAACCCCGCTTCCAACCAAGACCTGCTAGTAGGTTGGACAGCACCTGGCAGCGGGAGCATTCGTCTGCGGGCTTACTCGCTCAGACATAGGCTCTATTACCAGATGGATAGCCTTCGGCCCGCAGGCAGCACCTCCTATGTCTGGCCAATGGATCTGCTAGCCGCCCTCAAACCCAGAAAAAACGATCTCGGGATCGTCGCCTGGACTCCATACCAGGTGGGCAATACCAAACGCGATGTCTATTTGCCGCTCCGGATCAAGCGAGAAGGGACAGCAGGCAAGCCCCACGACTATCAATTAGTGCTCCTGCCCGGTGTCGAATTGGCCGAAGTCTTTATCAGCTTGGCGCCAGTGAAGAGGGATGGGAGCCTCGAAGCCTTTTTAATTAATGGTCAGGCGCTGGGATATGGCTCCTACCCAGCCGGGCGGGGCATCACGATTCCAATTTCGAAACCGAAGATGCCGGGCATATATTACCTGGAAATTGGGGCCAAGCTTAGAGCCAGTGGTTCATTCACAGCCCTAGTCTGGTTCTATAACGATAACAACTAACCGTCGCGGGAAAAGGAAAACACTAGCATGCCGGGAACCACAGGAGATCAGCTCCGAGACCTGCTCCGGCAGCAAGTCCAGTCCGCAAGCAATGAAGCAGTTCGCTCCGGCGGGCAGGTCGCTGTTGAGCAAGTAGAGGCTCTGGAACGCCTCGCCCGTCTCGTTAATCTGCACCAGACCGTGCAGCCTTCGCCTAAGCACAAGCGGTGGCCCGTGGTCGTAGTGCTGGGAAGTATGCTCTTGATTGTCAGCCTCCTGCTCTTCGTTCGCGTCGGAGAGACGGAAATTGAGTTTGACTTGGCGCTGTCAGAGGTAAGCTTTGTCTTGCCAACGCAGCAGGTGCTAACCGAGGCGGTGGATCTCTCTACTTTGAGCGTCTCTGGGCTGAGCGAGATTCAACTTCCGCGAGCCCGCAACCGGGATGCTCAGACAATCCGTTCTTCCGATGGCGCGGACTCCGCCCTTCGCTTGTCTGTTGTCCCAGAAGGGAAACCCCCAGGCAGCATCACCCTCGCGCCCTTGATTCTACCAACTGAATCGCACGTGTGGGTGCGCCACATCGGACTTCCGCATCAATATCGGTTATCAGTGAAGGGGACGAATACAGAGTTTCGCACTGACGTAAACGGTCCTGTGCAAGTCGGATTCTCAGACGGGGGAACCGAGCAACTCGACTTTGTAACTCCTAACGCGATTTTCCTGCAAGCCGGTGCGAACGAGGTTGACCTAGATCTAACATTGCTCGATCCTGCTCAGAGCATGTTTTCCTCGCAGCTATCCGCCAATGATCTCTCTTTCTTTCAGATAGACGAATTTCGAGACTTGAACAAGACTATCGTCCGTCGTGTGTCAACGATTCTCTCCGGAACTCTCTACTTGGCAGCGCTTAACGATCAGGAGCGCAAGCTCCGTCCGGGAGAGATGTTTCATCTTGAGCATGCCCAAGGTGAATTCCGGACGCTCCGCTTGCAAAATGACCAGATTGACGTGAAATTTCATGGCCGCGTTCGTGGCATGAGTATCGGCACAGGCAAAAACCGCCGGAGCCTCATGCCGACGTGGCTCGAATGGCTGCGAGCACGTCACGGCTTGTCCTTGCTCTGGGGCACCGCGCTTTATCTGTTCGGTTTGATCGTCGGCGTGCTTCGCTGGTGGGGGAAACCTATATGAACCATTTAGATCATCTCGTCCGGTGGGCTTCGATGGCGGCGTGGATCCTTTGCGGGCTGTGCATTGTAGCTACGGTTGTCGCAGCCGGTCCGCAAAATACAAAAGCGGCTGAGGAAGAGATCAAGCCTTTGATTGTGATGATCACCTCTCAGTTTGAGCGTGGAAAAATAATCGGGGCCGGAATCATCTTCGGCGTTGAGAACGACCGCCTCTACATTGCAACAGCAGCGCACCTGGTCCGTCATGAGGGCCAGGAAGTCCAGGAGGTGCAGGTCCAGTTTAGATGGCTGGACAAGACAGTGAAAGCCAGTCTGTTGAAGCAGGTGGGCCGTCCGTTGGACCTGGCTGTGCTTAGCGTCACCGGGTTGAAAGGGCTGGGAATCAACGTCAACGCCTTGCCATTCGATCGACTGGGTAATGCAGCTTCATTGAAGCGCGGAGATTCGGTCTACTCTTTGGGTAATCCGCATGGGAAAAAATGGAGCATCAATGTGATGCCGGATAAAGTTTCCCAGAGAGAAGGTGATCTTCTTTATTTCTTATCAAATTTTATTGGCGAGGGTCACTCCGGCGGCGCTTTACTCAATGATCGGTGGGAGTTGGTGGGAATGATCCTGAGCGATCACCCGCCGGACGGTGAGGCGATCAGCATCGCCAGGATTCTGGCAATCCTGAGAGACTGGAAGTACCCGGTAAATCTACGTAGCCGCTTTACCGAGACAGACCTGAGGCCCGCAAGCGCGGGGGTTGGCGGCCACACCTGCGGCATCACAACCAGCGGGACCGCATATTGCTGGGGCATGAATCAAAATGGTGAACTCGGCAATGGTTCGGAGACGGACAGTGCTTTCCCTGTCCCCGTCTATGGAGGACACACCTTCGTGTCGGTGAGCACTGGCCTTTGGTACTCGTGTGGTGTAACAACTAGCGGCACTGCCTATTGCTGGGGCAACAATGCAAGCGGCGAACTCGGCGATGGTTCGCAAACCAACAGTAATGTCCCTGTTCCTGTTTCGGGAGCGCTTACCTTCGCGTCAGTGAGTGCTGGTCATGATCACACCTGCGGGGTGACGACTGGCGGCGCTGTCTACTGCTGGGGCGGCAACGAATATGGCCAACTTGGTAATGGCTCGAAAACCAACAGCAACATCCCGACCCGGATCTCCGTCGGGCTGAGCTTCAAGTCGGTGAGTGCCGGCGTGTTATATACCTGCGGTATTAATACTAGTGACCGCGCTTATTGTTGGGGTACAAGCTCTAAAGGCAGATTAGGTACTGGTTCGGACATCGACAGTCTCAAGCCAGTCCCGGTTTCTGGCAACCTCACCTTCATCTCAATTAGCGCTGGCGATGGACAGACATGCGGCACAACAGCGGCTGGCCGCACCTATTGCTGGGGATACAACGAGTATGGCCAACTCGGCAATGGCTCGAAAACTGACAGCAGTGTCCCCGTCCTGGTGTCAGGTAGTCTTGCGTTCAAATCAGTGGGTGCTGGCGGGCTTTACACGTGCGGCATTACTACCGCCGGCACGGTTTACTGCTGGGGGTGGGCTGTCGCCGGTTTTGCTGATAGCGACGTTCCCGACCTCTTCTTCAGCGACGCGAAGATCATCTTCGCGACCATCAGCACGGGCTCTTCCCATGTCTGTGGCACCACGACTGGCGGCGCCACTTACTGCTGGGGCAGTAACAAATATGGCCAACTTGGTGACGGCTCGAACGGCGGCAGATTGAACCCCGTTTTGATTCCCCTTCGACCGTAAAAGCGGCTGAAAGAACATACTTTTTGGCGTCTTTTCATCACTCAGTCCGATCCTTCGCCTGACGCCGTTCCTATCGCAAGGCAGCAGGGATCGCGGTTAATCCGCAAAAATGGTTATACGTTGCCAAGACTTGCTCGATCGTTTTGTTTAGAGATATGAGCGTTCTAAACAATGCCTTTCGTGTTCACGCACCGTATATGGGCGGCGGCGATGAGTTTGTTAACATTGGCGAAACGAGCGTTCAAGCAACTCGCCACGCCGACGTTCTAAAGTTCTGGCTGTCGCTTCAACACACCGGAAAGGCGAGATACACCCAGCTTATTGACGAGAGTTATCGACTAACTTCTTATCTTGTTAATCAACGAAAGCCGATCGTTCTTGAAAATCAGCGGGAGACCCGAAATGAATTTAATATGTTTTCGCGGGGAACCCAAATGGATTATGTCGTCCGATTGGGATGATTGGAATAAGCGACTGAAAACGCATCTCTTTGTGCGAAGGTTCTATCTTTCTTTCGTTGCCGCTTTACCGTGAGTCGCGCTGGCTGCGACGCTGTTTCGCCCTCACGTCCAATGACTTGCATCGCGTCGTCCGTTAAACTTTAGCGGGCTTGGTGGCGGTTTCGCCCCACGTCAACTCCGCCGTTAGGCTGCTCGCGGTGCTTTAGTCTCAATCTACAGAACAGTACGGTCGCTCCAGCATCAGGCGCAGCGACCACGCCGCGTCCAATACCAGAATCGCCAAAATCCAGGAGGACAAGATGCGTAATCATCGCGCTCTGCTTAGGCTTTTAAGGATCGTCATTGTTTGCCTACTGATTCTCACCACGGCCCTGACTGCTCAGCAACAGCAGATCAAACGCCCGACGAGCCACACGCAGGTTGTATTGCTAGGGACAGGAAACCCTCCCGCTGATCTTGACCGCTCGGGAACTGCAACAGCCATCGTGGTCAACGGCACCCCGTACCTCGTTGACTTCGGCGGGCATCGTGCGACGCGCAAAGGCCGCTGTCGCCGACAGAGGAATCACCGCGTTGGAGCCGACGAATCTCCGGGTTGTCTTTGTGACCCATCTACACTCGGATCACACGGTTGGCTACCCGGATCTGATTCTAACCCCTTGGGTGCATGGACGGCGCGTTCCGCTCGAAGTCTACGGCCCTGCCGGAATCAAGGCCATGACTGAGCATATACTTGAAGCCTACCGCGCCGATTTCGAGACACGCTCGCAGCACCGTAAGGAAAACTTGTATAGCGTTGGCTCATTTCCTGAGGGGCATAAAGTCAACGCTCACGAAATCACTGCCGGCGTTGTCTACAAGGACGCCAACGTTACTGTCACCGCGTTCCCGACCAAGCATGCCATGGGTAGCTACGGATACCGCTTCGATACACCCGACCGCAGCATCGTCATCTCCGGCGATACGGCTCCGACGCAAGCAACGATTGACCCCTGCCAAGGCTGCGACATCTTGATTCACGAAGTCCTGACGGAGGAGTGGCTGGCAAAGCGTCCGGATTTTCATAACTACGCCGCGAGATTTCACACCACCACCGCGCAACTCGCTGATTTAGCCAGCCAAGCCAAACCACGCCTGCTGATTCTCTACCATGCTTCAATTGCCTGGCGGCCCACCGTCGACAACCAGCGGTCGAGACCCGAAGAGTTGCTGAGCGAAATGATAAGGCGCTATTCGGGACTTGTGGTCGCCGGTCGAGATTTGGACGTCTACTGAGTCACTTAACGAAAGTGGCCGAAGCTTTCCAAACGACGTAAGTATGCGCTATTCGTTCGCGATCGCGACCGCATCTATGGTGAGTATTCCGCCGATGCCTGCTCTCGTGCGATGGCAGTAGCCGAAGTGCTTCAAAGGCAGACAGTGAAAAAAAATAGCTCAGAAACTTACTGGCACAACTACCGGCGCAGTGGCTGTTTCTGAGCTAATTCAGTAGCACCTCACGGCGCTAAGTTATTGAAAGACTGGCGGAGCCGACGGGATTCGAACCCGCGACCTCCGACGTGACAGGCCGGCGTTCTAACCAACTGAACTACGACTCCGCATTCAACCGCGAAATGTCAAAACCCCGGGGCGGCAATTTCGACTATCTAATCGTGCCCTGCCGCACGATACTCTGTATGTCCGCAGACAGCAATCCCTATCTTGCGATAGTAAATGGTAGGCACGGAGGGATTCGAACCCCCAACCTCTTCCGTGTAAAGGAAGCCGTCTACCATTGACATACGTGCCTCTATACTTGAGACAGGCATTCCTGCCAATCGCTGCCCCACTGCCGGACATGATGCCTGGCGCTACTAACCTTTCCTGAAGACGCCTTCAAGAGGTCTAACTAAAATTGCGACGATTGTCATAAGTCGCGGCGAGCGAACGTCATGCTAAGAGAACCGCAGCGGGACTGTCAAGGTACGTAATAGGCTGTGCGAAAGCAAAGTGAAGTACGGTAGTTTGCAGGTTAGGAAGGTGGACCCTGTCCCCGTCTCAAGCTGGAAAGCATCTTAGCTATGCCTGGGAGTTGGGGTTCGACCATCGGAACCCCTTTTGAAGGTGAAGTGAATTGAGCAGTTAGCCCAAACGATTTTCCTACCAGCGTAAGAGCGGGAACTGGGTCCGCTTCCCGACCTGCAAGTTGGCGGGGCTTGAGCCGGCGCTTTTGAAGTCTCGGCATTTGCAGTTATATTCTAACCAAAACTTCGACCCGGGATTTTATCGCCATGCAAGCAAGCAAATCCAAACTTCTTTTCCAATCGCGCCAGGCAATTCTAACCCTGCTGCTACTCTGCCTTTTCCCTGCCGTTCTGCCGGTTATGGGCCAGGAACAAACGAAGCAGCGGCCGCGGCGAGTCTCGGGAAGTGATAATCAGTCCACGACGCCAAAAGGCTCGCAAGTGCCGGCGCAGGAAGATGTAGACGAGGGTGACGTCGTCCGCGTCGAGACCCAGCTCGTCTCAGTTCCGGCAGTGATTAAAAACAATTCGGGACGACCCGTGCCGGGATTGCGCCGGGAAAACTTTCTGGTGTACGAGGACGGTCAACAACAGTCGATAGCAAACTTTGGTACCACTGAGGCCCCTTTTGAGATTGCCCTACTACTTGATACGTCCGGCTCGACCCGGGCGGACGTTGGGCTTATCCGCCAGGCCGCAAATGCTTTTATCAGCAGCCTTCGCTCGGGGGACCGGGTCGCGGTAGTCGCTTTCAACACTGAGCGGAAAGGGAGCACGCAGATCGCGACGGTCGAAGTGCTTTCTGAATTGACATCAAATCGACTGTCGCTTCAAAAAGCGATTGAGGGTTTAGGGTCCGCGAACGGAACGCCGTTTTACGATGCGCTGGAACGGGTCACCCGGCAGATTTTTCGGGAGCCGCCGCGCGAGGAAGTGCGTGGCCGTCGTGCTCTCGTCGGCTTAACTGATGGGGTCGATTCGACCAGTGATACCGACTTCGCCGTAGCGCGAGCGAAATTAGCCGGCGCTGGAATCTCTTGTTATTTCATTCAGGTCAACACCGAGGATTTCGTCGAGGATCGACTACTGAAGGATTGCCAGGATGATGGTCGCTTAAGTCTTTCGGTGAAACAGCTCAAGCGCTACCGCGCGATCTTTGTACCGCGCGCTAGCTTGGAAGACTTCTTGGACTTTTGCCAGATGGGATCGTTTGAGCGGATGCAGATAAGCCGCGATCTTTACAATCTCGCTCGTCGGGAGATGAACGACCTGGCAAAGGCCAGCGGCGGCAAGAATTTCGTGGCGGCCAGCTTACAGGATGCTCGCGCCGCCCTGGCCCAGGTAGCAAACGAAATCGGTACGCAATACAGTTTGGGTTACTATCCTACAAATAAGGCACGCGATGGGAAGTTTCGAGCAATTCGCATCGAGGTGCGCGGCGTTCCTGATAAGACACAGGTTCGAGCGAGAGAAGGGTACTTTGCCCCGAAAGGATAAGCGCTAGGTAGATCTTCTCACGCGTTCCACGAAATCATTTTCCAATTATCATCTGTCATTTCTCATTCGTCATTACCATCGGAAGCCCGCGAAGCGTGTCGACAGATTAATGCCTGGGGCGTGAGCCACAGGGCAAATGCGTTTTGATTTCTTAAGCCCGCGAGCGGGCGGCAGCGTTAACGAAATAGACATCGTTGATGCAACATTGATTCTCGGTTTGCTGTCGCTCGCTGTCGCGGGCTAGTTGAATCTAGTTGTTCGTTGACCTGGGGTTCCGCTGCGCTCCACCCCAGGCTCTATTCTGTCGCCACGCTTCGCGGGCTTTTGATGGTAATGCCCAAATAACAAATGGAAAATCTTCCTGCTCCTCTTCATACGCATGTCAACAAAAACAAATTCAATCGTGTAACACTAATAGTTCTTGACGGTGCGGGCATTGGCGAGATGCCCGACGCAGAGGCTTGGGGCGACAAGGGCTCCGACACTTTCGGACACATACTCGAGTCTCGCCCGGTTCGTCTGCCAAACCTGCAGGCTTACGGGCTGGGTAACATTCGTCCGTTGCAAGGCGTGTCGGCGTTGGCGGAACCGCGGGGCTCCTACGGACGCTGCGCTTTGCGTTCGAATGGCAAAGACACAACCACGGGCCATTGGGAGATGGCCGGGATAATTTTGGAGAAGGCGTTTCCCACGTATCCAAACGGATTTCCTCATAGCATCATCGATCAATTTATTCGGGAAACTGGTGTCCCCGGAATTCTTGGAAATGTTCCAGCCTCAGGAACAGAAATCATCAAGGAGCTTGGCGACGAGCATGTCAAGACCGCAAAACCCATTGTCTATACCTCCGGCGATTCGGTTTTTCAAATTGCCGCACACGAACAGGTGATTCCGCTCCTGAAGCTTTACGAGATCTGCGAGACGGCGCGACGGATGCTGGATGGTCAACACAAAGTAGGCCGAGTCATTGCCCGACCATTCCTTGGCGAAACCGGTGGTTTCTACCGTACGGAGAATCGCCACGATTACGCGGTGCCCCCGCCCCGAGAAAATCTGCTGGTAGCTATGGAAGACGAAGGATTGGACGTCGTCTGCATTGGCAAGATTGCCTCCATCTACGATTCAAATGGCGTGACGCAGGATCGCACGGCCAAAAACAACGAACAGTCTATTGACCAGACGATTGCTGCGTTGAATGACGATTCTCGCGGAATGATCTTTTCCAACCTAGTCGATTTCGACATGCTTTTCGGGCACCGGCGCGATACTGAAGGTTTTGCGCGGGCGCTTGAGCATTTCGATTGGCGTTTGCCTGAAATTGAGGCGGCGATGCGCGATGATGATGTGTTGATTATCACAGCCGACCACGGAAACGATCCTACTTTTCCGGGGAGCGATCACACCCGCGAGTATGCGCCCCTACTTGTTTATGGAAACAGCGCCCGCGCGGGCAGCAATCTCGGCAAGCGTGATTCGCTTGCGGACATCGGCCAGACCGTTGCTGAGAATTTTGGGTTAAGACTGACAGCCGGGCGCAGCTTTTTGACAGAGATCGCCAGGGATTGAACAGAGACATTTTCCATATAGCATTTGCTATTTCTCAATACTCTCGCAACGGCGTCAAGGCTACTTATTACTGACTTGACGTTGTGATGAGGTCAGTACCATCCTCTAATTATTGAGCATAGCTGCTGAGCACCCACCCGCTACCGCGAGGTGGTACTGACCTCATGGGCCTCGGGCTTGAGTGAGTCGCAACCGGGGACCGATCTGCACCGCGAGGTGGTACTGACCTACTTCTTTGAAAGACTGGTGTGGATAGTCTCAATCCAAGAATCGGTCTTAATAAATCCTGTCCCCCACGATTTCCACTCCTCGGGTAACCCTTCTGTTTTTATCTCCGCCAGAGTCTTTCCCGCGGCCATTTTCTTGCGGACGATATCCGTGGTTTCCACCAGCATCCGGTGGTAGAGCTTTAAATCGTCCGCGGTGGAAATCGGACCGTGCCCGGGAATGAGCTTTGCGCCGGCAGGCAACTTGCCGAGAATCTCTCCGATATTCTTAGCTAGCCCCTCAACGCTGCCTCCACTGCCAAGATCGACAAAGGGAAATCGGCCGGCGAAGAAATCATCGCCCAGATGCACGACGTTTGAGCCGGTGAAGAAGATCACACTGTCGCCATCTGTATGGCCTTTAGGGAAGTGAATGACCTTTATCTCCTCGCCGTTGAAATGGACCGACAAGGATTGGCCAAAGGTTATTACCGGCAGAGCCTCTTTTGGTGAAGCGGGAACAGTGGTTTTGAAGACTTCGATTCTCTGCTCGGTTGATAGTCTCTTGCGTACATTATCATGCGCGATAATTGGCGCCTCGGGACCAAAGACCACATTTCCGCCCGTGTGATCCCCGTGCCAGTGAGTGTTCAAGACGAACTTGAGTTTGCCTTCGCCCAGTGTTTTCAATGCGGCCTTAATCTTGTCCGCGAGCGGAGCAAACTGGTCGTCGACGATCAGGATCCCATCGCTGCCGACAGAGACTCCGATGTTGCCGCCCCGCCCTTCCAGCATGTAAACATTGCCGGCAATTTTTTCCGCTTTGATTTCAACCTTCGAAAAGTCCCCCTGCGTGTAAGCATGGGGCGCGCATAGGAAAATGCTCAGGGCAAGAACAGCCGAAAAATGTTTTAGCATGAAAGACTCCTCAGGTTGAGACAGGTGAGCGTTGCGCTTGCAGGCGAGACGCCTCCGTTTAGGTCAGAAAGTTGACGCAATTATCCCTGGTCGGGATTCTTCAAGACGGCGATAAAAGGCAGGTTTCGATAGCGTTCGGCGAAGTCCAGCCCGTAGCCCACCACGAAATGATCGGGAATCTGGAAGCCAAGATAATCAATTTCCACCTCTCGCTCTCTGCGCTCGTATTTGTCGAGCAGAGCCACGAGTTTTACACTGGCGGCGCCGCGCGATTTCAAGTTCGCCATAAGATAGGAGAGGGTCAGGCCCGTGTCGACGATGTCCTCGATCACGATCAAGTGACGTCCTTCAACCGGCACGTCGAGGTCTTTGAGGATGCGGACCTCACCGGAGGTTCGAGTTGACGAGCCATAGCTCGATATCGCCATAAACTCAATGCCCAGTCGCGTGTCAATTGCGCGTAGGAGGTCGCTCATGAAGAAGCACGCGCCTTTGAGCACTCCGATGAGCAGTGGGTTGCGTCCAACATAGTCGCGAGTAATCTCAGCGCCTAAGTCCTTAATGCGAGACTGAATCTTTTGCTCCGATAGTAGGATTTCAAGATTGGGATTGCTGAACTCAGACGGTATTTGTGCGGATGACGTCGCCAATTTATCTCCTCAGGAAGTATCAGTTTGAGCTTAAGGTCAGATTCAATGTTTCGAATCCCGCAAGGATTTAAGTCGGTAGCCGTAGGCTAGTGCTGCGCGACGCCGATGGAGATCGAAGAAATCATCTTGACCCTGGAAGGGTCAAACGACGCCTGAGAAGGGGAGACCCCTTCAGGGTCAGGCATGCCTCCTTCGCTTTTCCGTGGACATCGCGCTACGCTCGCCCACGGCTATTAACTTCGATCCCTCCGGGATGTGCTGAAATCCAAAATGACCCAACTACGCTATGCTTGGCTTACCTTTGCGTATGAGACCGTGGTGCGACATACTATGCAAGCTCTTCCCTTGAGGTCAATGTCAAAGTCGAATCCAGCCACAAATAAAACAGTAAC
>JBGTLM010000192.1:0-1864 GCA_041744135.1 Pyrinomonadaceae bacterium | reverse complement strand
GCATCGATGGTGACGCCGCGATAGAGTGAGTCTTCCGGATGAAGTATCAAGCGGTCGCAAGGGTAGGAGAGTCGGCGCTCTTCGAGAGAGGTTCCCCAGGTACTGGCGATGGTCATTGCATTCGCAAGCTACGCAGTGTCGTCAATAATAACTGCACAACATTCAAGTATGTTCGCGGCTTTCAAGAATGAGAGAAAGGCGCTGCGAGTTTCGTGACTCTTCGGGTCAGTTCGTGGATAGTCTTCCGTGGTCAAATCATCGATCCACGAAATCACACGAAGCCTCGAAAAAAAGTCAATTGAGAACACTACCTCTCTATGGGTCGACGATCTACAAATCACCGTGCATTTGGCGGCAAGGCGCTCGCATTTCCATTTACGAAGCGATCGAACCAGTAAAGCTGCCAGTTTAAACTTTCAACCAGGTGCCTGGGTTCACCAGTGCGGGTGAGATTGTGGTTCTCCCGTGGAAACATCACGATTTCAGTGGTCACCCCATAGTGTTTTAGCGCACGAAACCACTGTTCACCCTGCTCGAGCGGGACGCGAAAGTCGTTGTCTGCATGCAGGATTAGAGTGGGCGTCTTAACGTTCCTGGCATACTTCAGCGGCGAACGGTCCCAATAGAGATCGAACTTCTCAAACAGGTCGCCGCCAAAATCAGGCGAGTGACCGTAAGCGCCGTCGCGCGTGCCTTCGTCTGAAACGAAGTTAGTCACGCTGCGCAGGGTTACCGCTGCCTTGAAACGATCGGTGTGTCCTACGATCCAATTTGTGAGGTAGCCTCCATAGCTGCCGCCTGTTACACCCATGCGTTCGCCATCCAGCCAACTGAATTTTCTGAGCGCCGCGTCCACGCCATTCATCACGTCCAGGTAGTCTTTGCCACCCCATTCATTGACGATGCTGCGTTCGAATTTCTGGCCATAGCCCGTCGAGCCGCGCGGGTTCGTGAATAGCACCGCATAGCCCTTGGCAGCATAGACCTGAAATTCGTGAAACCAATCGACTCCATACATCGCCGCCGGCCCGCCATGAATATTCAGGATCAACGGATACTTTTTGTCTTCTCGCCAACCAATGGGCTTCACCAGGAAGGCGTCGATTTCCCAATCGTCGGCGCTCTGGTACGAGAATCGCTCGACGTTTGCCAGTTGCAATTGCTTCCAAAGCGCTTCATTCAGATTCGTCACTCTGTGTTCGTCACGCGCGTTCAAATCTGCGACGTAGAGATCGTCAAGGTGTTTGAAATCGTTGACCATGTAGACCATGGTCCTGGTGGGCCAGTGAAAGTCCACGTTACGAATCGCCCGCGCGCCGGACGTTACCTGCACGGCGGATTTCTTCGCCAGATCGACGCGGAACAAGTGCGTTTCGCCCTTCACCCCCGCCTCGAAGTAGAGCGACTTGCCATCATCCGCCCATTCCAGACCGCTAGGAATCAGGTCAAGTCCGTTTACCGCCAGCACCGAGGGTGCACTGCCGGCCGCCGGTGCGAGCCAAATCTTTGGATGATCGCGCTGTTGGACCACCCCTACATAGGCTATCGTCTTTCCATCCCGTGACCACCGCGGGCTGTTGTCTGACTCCTCGTGATCAGAGATCTTCGTCAAGGCGCCTCCATCAACTGAGATCACCCATACGTCCGTATTGCGATTCAGGTCATACTCTTTCCCGGTGCGATTCGAAACAAAGGCGATGCGAGTACCATCTGGCGCCCATTGCGGGTCGCTATCGTTCCAGTCGTCGCCCTCGGTAATCTGTTTCGCGCCACCGGATTTCACATCTACAACCCAGAGGTGCGTGCGACGGTCGTCGAACCAGCCGGTGTCATTAAACTTGTAGGAGGTGTTCTTATAATGCCT
>JBGTLM010000191.1:0-4731 GCA_041744135.1 Pyrinomonadaceae bacterium | reverse complement strand
TCATCGGTCTTGTCGTTTTCCTATCTGCAGTTAGTGTCTTTGCTCAGCAGTCCAGGGGCACGTTGCGTGGCGTCGTTAAGGACGAGTTAGGTGCTTCGATCGTAGGGGCCTCCATCACAGTCATCGATCCGAACGGCACCGCTAAAACTACAGTAACGAATGGTGAGGGTGTTTACACGTTGAGTGGACTGGCTCCCGGCAAGTATTTTGTCGTGGCAGCCGCGCCTGGATTTGCCCCATCGGACCAGACCGAGGTCGATCTGGCAGCTGGCCGGCGTCAGTCTGTCGACCTCGTTCTGAATGTCACGATTGAAGACCAAAAGGTGACGGTCGCAGCGGAGACTCCACTCAGCACTGATGCCACCAACAACGCCAACCAGACACTTATCTCGGGCAAAGATCTGGATGCTTTGCCGGACGACCCAGATGAGCTCGCCGCCGCCTTGCAGGCTCTCGCGGGGCCATCAGTTGGTCCCAATGGAGGTCAGATTTTCATTGATGGATTCTCGGGCGGACGGATGCCGCCGAAGGACTCGATCCGCGAGATTCGCATTAATCAGAATCCGTTTGCGGCGGAGAACGATCAGCCCTCCGGCCGAATCGACATCCTCACGCGGCCCGGCACGGACAAGCTGCAGGGCAGTTCTTTCTTCAATTTTCAGGATGAAAGTCTAAACTCGCGCAATCCCTTTTCTGTCAGCTCAAGCAAACGCTCGCCATTTCAGGCGCGGCAGTATGGCGGAAATCTGGGCGGTCCCCTGATGGCGAAGAAGGCCTCATTTTTTGTCGATTTTGAACGTCGTGAAACTGATGACAGTGAACTCGTGATAGCGGAAATTCTTGATGAGAACTTGAGCCCGCTTAACGTTGGTTTTGGCGTTACTGTGCCGCGCCGCAACACCACTTTCAGCCCCCGCCTGGACTTTCAGCTAAATACTAACAACACACTCATCGCTCGCTATAGCTTCAGCAAATCGGAAACCCAGAATGCCGGCGTCGGAGTGTTCTCCTTGCCGGAACGGGCCTATAACACAGCGTTCAAGCAACACACCTTTCAGATCACTGAAACGGCAGTGCTTAATGCCTCGATGATTAACGAGACGCGTTTCCAGTTTACGCGTCAGCAGTCGCAGAACTTTGGCGATAACTCGATACCGACGCTTAATGTAAGCAGTTCCTTTACCAGTGGTGGCTCGCAAGTTGGTCAAACTGTAAATACCGATCAGCGCTGGGAGCTGCAAAACTTTCTGGCGTGGCAGAAGGGAACTCACGCACTTAAGTTTGGAGGTCGCGTCCGCGGGGTCAGCATCACTGACATTAATCCGAATAACTTTGGCGGCACCTACACTTTTGCCGGCGGACTAGTGCCGGAACTGGACGCCAATAATCAACCGATACCGGGCGCAGCTCCAGTATTTGTAGACAGTCTCGAGCGATATCGCAGGACGCTTCTCGGTCAGGAATTCGGACTGACTCCGTTTCAGATTCGAGCGCTCGGTGGTGGCGCCTCACAATTTAATATTTCAAGCGGCGATCCCAAGGCCAGCGTTAGTCAGGTAGATTTTGGTATTTACGCGCAGGATGATTGGCGTGTGCGGCCGAACCTTACATTCAGCTATGGATTGCGTTACGAAAAGCAAACCAACATCGATAGCAAATACAACTTTGCGCCGCGCGTTGCATTTGCCTGGTCACCCGGAGCGTCTGACAGCGCGCGTCCGCCCAAGATGGTTATTCGTGCCGGTGGCGGAGTCTTCTACGATCGTTTCAACGAGAACTCAACGCTGCAGGCAAATCGCTTCAATGGGGTAAATCAGCGTCAGTTCTTCGTCAGCGAAACGCCCCTGTTTGTTAATGGCCAGTTTGTGGCCCCCCCGCTCGGCCCGCTGGACGCCTTCCCCAATCTCCCACCCCTGAATGGGCTCACTGCGGAGCGCCAGGTCACGTGGCGAGTAGCTGACAACCTTCAGGCGCCCACCGTTTATCTGGGTGGGTTGCAGGTTGAGCGGCAACTGCCTCACAGGTTCACCATGTTTGCAGGTCTCCGTGTTAATCAAATCCAGCACGTCATTCGGGCTCGCGACATCAACGCACCTTTGCCTGGCTCCATAACCGCGACAAATCCCAACGGCACTCGGCCCTTCGGAAATGTTGGCGAAATTTATCAGTATGAATCGAGCGGCAGGTTTAATCAGAGGCAATTGTTTATTGGCTTCAACAACAGATTTAACCGGTCCATCAGCTTCTTCTCAAGCTATTCCCTAAGCAAGACAACAAACGACACTGACGGACAAGGCGGCTCTCTTTTCCCCGCCGACTCGTATGACCTGACCGGAGAGTTTGGACGCGCTGCGTTTGACGTTCGTCATCGCTTCACGTTTGCGGGCACGATCAACTTGCCCTGGTGGCAAGTGAGTCTAAACCCGTTCATCATCGCGACTTCGGGCAGGCCTTTCAACATCACAACGGGACAGGATACGAACGGCGACAGACTGTTCACCGAGCGTCCCTCTTTCGCGCCCGCAGGCGACTGTATTAACCCTGCGCCAAACATCGTCTGCACGGAATTCGGAAACTTCAATCTCCGGCCCGGTCCGGGAGACCCCCTGATCCCGCGTAACTTTGGAGAAGGCACGGGCTTCTTTTCCGTAAACATGCGCATTAGTAAAACGTGGAGCTTTGGCAGCCTGCCCTTATCCAGTGCAACTGGTCAGAGTGGCCAGGGTCAACCGCAAGGTCCACCAACATCAGCGGCGGTCGGTGGCGGCATGCGGGGTATTCCTCAAATTGGTGGCGGCGGTGGACGCGGACCTGGTGGAGATGGACCGGGCGGAGGTGGCCAAGGTGGCGGACGCGGAGGTGGCGGGGGCATCCCCGGCATCGGCGGACCGGTCGGCGGAACTGGGGAAGCCAAGCGCTATAGCGTTCAGCTTTCACTGAACTTCCAAAATCTATTCAACAAGGTCAACCTCTCGACTCCAGTGGGTAATCTTTCGTCGCCGTTCTTTGGCGAGAGTCTGGGATTGGCTGGTGGGTTTGGAGGCTTTGGGCCAGGCGGTGGCGGCGGTGGCGGAGCGGGTGGCAGCGGCGCCGGCAACCGCAGAGTCACCGCGCAAGTACGCTTCAACTTCTAACAGCTTCTGCTTCGCTTACCCGACAAAGCGGACTCTAGAAAGGAGTCTCATGTATAAAGTCCTTAAAACACTTTCCCTGGCTGCGATGATTCTTTGCATAGGCGTGAAGGTGGATGCGCAGGGGGAGAACAAGGCGGGAACTCCCGCAGTAGGAAACGGAACGGCTGCTGGGCCGGGAATTACCGCGACCACAACACCCATGGAGATGGCAAGGACTGCGATCGCGGCCCAAGGTGGGGATAAGTTTAGGAACCTGAAGAGCGTTGTCCTCAGAGGTTCGGTCGATCTGTATGCGCCAAACTCTACGCAGTCTGTCCCTGGGGGATTTGTGATTGTAATCGCGGGAGACAAGGCTCGCATCGAAATTGATGCGCGGCCGGCCGTCAGCTTCAAGATGATCTACGACGGCCAGCAGTCGTACAGTTCGTTGCCGAACGTCGATATGCCGCCGCTAACCAAGTTTGGTATGGGTATGTTGATGAAGTTCGATCTAACCGGGTATGCAGTCACGGCGATCCCTGATAAGAAGAAGCATCGTGGATTCCGCATCACTGATCCCGACCGTAACATCACCGACTTCTACGTTGATCCTGATACGGGCCGTGTCATGAGCTTTTTAATTCCGTACGGTGGCCACACCTTCGGCACCGAAAATAGGAAAATGAAAGAGATAGAAGGCGTCCTGGTCGCCACGAGCTTTACGCAACGCTTGGAGATGCCCCAAGGGGCATTCTTCGCTGACTACAACGTCAAGGACGTAAAGCTCAATCAACCTATCGGCGATGATGTGTTTGCGATTCCCTAAAGGATCATCCCAGAAACTTGTTTAAGGGATAGGGCGCCTTTGCGGCCGGAAGCAGAGGGCCCTTTCTTTTACCTGACGTTACAGGAGATAACTGAAACCTTTTGCTCGCGTTCGTCACTAACTCACCGAACTGCTGAATTTTCGGCAAACCGGAGGAGGGAAGATGAAACGAGCAAGCCTTATGCTGGTAGCTATTGTCTTCCTGCTGGCCGGCCCTCAGCCTGCAACTCCACAAAATGCTACCCGCCAACACACCGCATCAGGCTACCGCAATGAGGGGCTCCGCTACTATGACTTACGACAGTTCGAGAAGGCAGCTGAAGCCTTCAAGAAAGCACTCAGCCTTAGACCTGATTGGGCCGACGCTTACAACGACTTGGGACTCGCTTACGCAGCCATGGGACGGCATGATGAAGCTATCGATTTGATAAAGTTGGCCATCTATCACAAGCCGGAATTCGCAGTGGCCTATTTCAATCTCGGATCGGAGTATTACCAGATCGGAGATTTGAATGCCGCAGTCAGATTTTTGCGAGACGCGATTCGAAACAAACCAGATTACGCACTGGCATTCAACAATCTTGGTGCGGCTCTTTCTGAATCCGACGCTCATGTCGAGGCTATCGCGGCTTACGAGCAAGCCCTTCGGTTGCGCCCGTCATGGCCGCAAGCTCACCGAAACCTTGCGCTGGCCAGTTGGCCTGCGGAGGACTACAACCGGGTCTTTAAGCATCTCAAGCAGGCCGTTTCTCTAAAGCCTGACTATTTCGAGGCCTACAATGATCTCGGCGT
>JBGTLM010000190.1:0-7386 GCA_041744135.1 Pyrinomonadaceae bacterium | reverse complement strand
GCGGACATGGCGCTTTTATGTCCCGCTTGACCGATATGACATCAGTCGGTCGCGCTCGTGCAGCGCGCTATTGAGCGAAGAAGTGTTCCGACGGTTTCGATTACGGTGGCTCTGGATGTGACGGAGCATTCAAAGCCTCCGCGCGCTGTGTTTGTGCCTTTTATGATGGGGCATCATTTTGGCGTGCCGTTCCACCGCGAGTTACAGCAGCAAATTATCTGCGAGGCATTAGATCATTTAGTGAAGGCTCAACAGAGCGGGGAAGTGCATCGTGTACCCGTCACCTGGGCGCAGGCGCGGCGCGAGGGGAAAGCGATTGAGACAGCGCGCGGTCTCAATGAATAGTTCCCATAAACAGGAACTCTGAGTAAACGAGCAAAATACAAGCTTGCGCTGCACTGGAACATGAGCTCAAAAAGATGATGCCGGTGATCAGAGCACTTTCACACGAGGGCATTAGTGCGCGTCCTAATTGCTGAAGATGAGGCGGTCTCTCGCCATATCCTGGCTGAGCGTTTGCGGGAGCGTGAAGAAGCGCTCGCACAGATCAAGCAACTTTGAGGGGCTTCTACCCATCTGCTCCTACGGCAAATCTATTAGTGATGACAGCCACGACTGGCAAAGCTTGGAGACCTATCTTTGCTGCGAATACGGATGCGCAGTTAAGCCTTGGCATCTGCCCAGGCTGCTACGACAAACTCGTAATACCGCAGTTGGAGTCAATCAAGCACAGGAAGGAACTGCTGAGACGGGTCTGGGCACAGCCCAATAACTAGTGGATCCCTGGTTTGAGTGATGCTGTCCTCCATTACGGGATATGAAGCCACTACGTTTGTGTTTGCCCAGCCCTTTACTGATGAAGAAGCATTCATGCTACGGTTAACTCCGGTTTTATGTAGACACCGCCCGTCAATTGGGTGTTCGTAAGGCGAGGCAATGAGTTTATCGCTTTGTCGAGTACCGAGATGATAAGCAGCCAGGACCAGGAGTTCTGCCCAGTTTGTACACTCACCGACGCCGACGCTCAGGTCGCTCTCCAGTGTTGCCCAATCCTTCAAGCCGGCAGCGAAGACTCTATCACGCGAGTCAACATCTCACGATGTTGTGGCAGGGGTATCACCCAAAAGGCGCTTCGGGGCAATTGAGGTATTGTTGTTTCGGGACTGAAGTCGTCATGCAACTAATAAAGCGATTCTGCTTTGAGTTTGAAGGCGGCGCGATGCAGGCTGAATCTAGAAATCAAAAGTCTCATCGCGCTTCATCCGGGCCAGGCAATTAGGTATGTCCCTGTCTCTGTGTGCGTTTCATGACGAAAGCATCCGAGGTTATGGGGCGGTTCATATTCTTTCTATAACAGGCGGAGCGGTCTATTGTACCTGGCCCCCGCCGCTTACTAAGAACACGTCCCACGCCCAACGTCCGACCTGAGCGTCGCGTACGCCTTTGACTTTTGCTCGGTAGCGGAACTCATTACCGTATTCGTCAACTCGCCTCGACCTCTTATAGTCCAAGTGCAGAGTCTCGAGGCCGAGTTCCGGCAAGGTGTGTAGCTCGGACGCCTCTGAGGTTCCGTTATGGTTGGTATCCTGCCACAGGCGTAACGATGAAAAGACAGCATCCGTCCGTTTTATCAGACCATCACCGTTACCGCCGTTCTCGGAACTTGTCATACTCCGCAAGAGCGAGGAAGCCGTTTCTTTCTTCGCCTGCCGGTGGTTGAGGCTGCGGCGTGAAGGTCCCAAACATTTCAACTCCATCCTCGATTAGACCGTTGCCATTACGGTCGAGGACCAGGAACGCATCGTCTGAATCCGCCGCTGTCCACGACAACCGCTCTGTGATGCCCACCCCGTTAAGATTGAAATTCACGCCACCTAGGTTAGAGGTCAATTGGAATCCGTCACCTGCAACGTCCACAATGATCGGTGTATATGGCTGATTGCAGCAGCACTGATCTTCCCAGTTGTATCTACCAGCCGGACAGCCGGTGAAGGAGTAGTTACAATAGTTAACGCTTGAACTGCATGTGGGATTGGAGTGGCTTGTCTCAAACTCCAGTCGAGTAAAGCCGGTACAATTTCCGGTGAGGCATGATGGCGGAGGCGTTGGGGTGGGCGTCGGCGTAGGGCAGGGAGTTCCTGCCTGCATGCATTGCCCCGCCTTCAAAGCATCGGCTTGCGTAACGAATGATCCCGGAGCCGGGTGTGCGCAAGTTGCCGGTTGGTTCATTATTGTAGTTGGACTGGTAGTGTGGTCCAGACCAAGAAAATGGCCTAGCTCGTGTTTGAAGCCAGCCCTCGTTTCAGAGGCTCCGAGTTGGTTGAGTCTAGTTTGAAGATTGGGTCCATATAGAATGCGAACTGAACTCGGCACATAAGCCAAGCAGTCACCCGTTGTTTGTTCCGAATCAAAAGTTTGCCGGAAAAATTCCAGGTCACCTGAGGCTGTCGTCTCCACAAACTGCACGCCAGTCTTGCATTTGAACAAGTTCCACTCCGCAACTGCGCCTTCCATTAGCGCCTTCATCTCGCTAGTTACAGCAAAACTGCCGGCGGAGTAATTGACGGAAATCGTAATAATCCCCTGCGCATTCCGCGTCTCACCAATCATCCAAGTGCTCGTTAGGTTGCTTGGGCCGCAGACTTGCGTATTAGCGACTCGAGACGCTAAGACGATGAGAGAACAAATTGCGATGACAACGATTAGACTTCTCTTAAGTTGTTGCTGTGCGTAGCTGAGGTCTCCTGCGAAGTTGCGACATTCCGATTGGCCAGAATGGTTCGTGAGAGTGCGCCCTCATTTTGGTTGCTAAAGGGCAAAATGAAGACTAGGTAAGGTCTGGACGGTCAAATCGGGTTAAGACAATTCCCCTTTTTCATATTCCAAAGGAATCATTAAAGTTCAAAACGCCGACTTGGAAAAGTGCTCAACTGCAACATTTGCCCGGACCCGGCCATTTCCGCACATATTCACGCACTTGCTTCAAGAAGGACTCTGTACTTTGCCCTTTGGTTTCATTGGCCACAGGGTCAGTGGACTGGGCACGTGACTGAACCTGGGATTTGCTATCAAACTCGACCACGCCCTGAGGACCGCCAATCAACCCATATGAATCGGGAGCGCCGTCACTCTGGCTCAAAAACAAGGCGTAAACTCCATCCTTTTGCACATGTTCAAACGTAGGGGTTTGTACTTCGGCGCTAGTACCGTCTTCAAATTGAACTTGTCCGCCTGGCAAACTTATTCGAATCGTGTTGCCGCTACTGACGGCGCCTTTCAATGCGTCTTCGATAGTTACATCATAGTCAGTGACTATGGACTGCCCATCGTCAACTAATCGCGTTCCAAGTTGCCTGGTCACGCGACCGACAATGACTGCAGTGCTATTTTTTGTGAGGCTCTCGATTCCTATGGGACCCCAGTGTCCTCTAAACTCCTGAACGTAATGGCCCTTGAGTTTCGCAGCTTCCCTCAAACCACCACGACGGAGGGCGTCTCGGAGCGCGATCGCGTCATCCCGATCTTTGTTTTGAGCGCTTGAGTATTGATTTCTAGCGCCAATGATGCCGAAAACGGAGGCCAAAAGAATCGCACCAAATGTGATTGTGATGAAAACGCTCTTTGCCGATTTATTGTTCTTCATTATTCCAACCTCGCATTGCTGATGTGATTTAGTTCAGAGTGTCAGGTATTGTCCACTTGTTAAGGCCGTAGGGTGAACAGGAAACTACAGCTCGGAGTTATGAGGTAACGGCGCGTTTCCTTGAGTGGAAAAAAACACCGTGAAGAGTTGAACGCTGTGACCCTAGTTCCTTTCCCGACGGAGGTCAATAAGAATCGTAAATTACAAGAATCGTAAATTACGAATTCCGTTGAGGTCAGCAAGAAAATGAGTGAGTGATAGACCAACTTTGGAAGATTACCAGGAAGAATAATCGAGGTGAGCTTGGGCAATGGATTCTCCGTTCAGGTTAGAAAGCTGGCCCCGTTTTACCGGTACCGTTAGCTGCGCGTTGAAACGCTCAGATCGCGACCGGCTGAGTCCCGCTTTGTGAGGTCTCACATCTGGGCGGCAACGACTTCTGGGTGTGAAATCCTGACCCCAACGTGCGCTCTGAAACAATAACTGAGGTCGTGATGAACTTCGCACTACTCAGATATAGATCGCATTCGCACGGTCCTTCCTGTGGCAGGCGCAAGCAGTGGCCCAGCTCAAGTTCCGTCTTGAGGAAGTTCGTCTTTAGCCACCACCCATATTCATTTTTGACGGTAGAAAATGTCCACATAACCCTGTGCTGTGGATTTGACGGAGCAAAACGTCGTGTCTAAGGTTGTGCTTCGTGACCATTGAACCACTACTTCGGGCTGCTGTGAGAGAATGCGAATGAGCTATGGCGGCAAGATCTTGAGATTGCAGGTGCAATGTTGTCAGCATTCTGGACGGAGTAAATAGTCTTTGTCGGACCCAATCACTGTCGGAATAGTGCAGGCTGGTCCGGTCTTCCTGGATCTGGAGGCCAGCCTTGCCAAAGCAATTCGCTTAATCGAGCAGGCTGCGGCGAAAGGGGCCAGCCTGATCGCGTTCGGCGAAACGTGGCTACCAGGTTACCCCGCGTGGCTTGATTACTGTCCTGAAGCAGCGCTGTGGAATCACCAACCTTCGAAAGAGGTCTTCGCGCGACTCCGTCAAAACAGCGTGATTGTTCCGGGCAAGGAAACAAAGGCGCTCGGAGAAGTTGCCGCCGATCACGGATTGGTTATCGCCATCGGAGCCAATGAGAGAGTTGAAAGCGGGCCGGGAAACGGAACGCTCTACAACAGCCTGTTGACGTTCGACGCTGATGGTAAGCTCATTAATCATCATCGTAAACTCGTTCCAACATACACGGAGCGTTTGGTGTGGGGTCATGGCGACGGCGCTGGGCTAAAGGCAATGCAAACATCGGTTGGTCGCGTCGGGGGCCTGGTCTGCTGGGAACACTGGATGCCGCTGGCGCGGCAGGCGCTTCACGTCTCCGGCGAACACATCCATGTTGCAGTCTGGCCGACGGTGCATGAAATGCACCAGATTGCCAGCCGTCACTATGCGTTTGAAGCAAGGTGTTTCGTCCTGGCGGCCGGTCTCATCATGCGCGTCGGAGACTTGCCCGCTGAGCTTTCGAGACCGTCTGAACTAACCGATAAACCCGATGCCTTGCTGCTACGGGGCGGAAGCTGTGTCATCGGTCCTGACGGGCGCTACGTCATCGAGCCTCTTTTTGATGAAGAGACCATTTTGATTGCAACGCTCGATCTAACAGAGGTAGATAGAGAAAAGATGACGTTGGACGTTGCCGGGCATTACGATCGCCCGGACATTTTCGACCTCAAACTGCGTAAAAGCTCCCGTAGTGAGCAAGAGGCAGGATAAATTCTCATGAAGAGCGCTTATCCAATTCTTGATCCACACTTTCCGCCTTCTGCTCCGCAAGGCTTTTGCGCGCTCGCCATGATGATCAAAGCTCCACGGGCGGGTGCCAGCAAGACGCGGCTCGTGCCGCCGCTTGCGCCTCATGAAGCAGCCGCCTTGAGCGTTTGTTTTCTGCGCGACACGGCGGTCAACATCGCTGGCGCTAGCTCTCTTGGAGGCGCAGATGATGTTGCGGTGTACACTCCCGTGGGCGCGGAGGCTGCATTCGATGGCCTGCTTCCCCAAACCTTCAGTCTTCTCGCCCAGCGCGGAGAAGGTTTTGGTGAACGGCTCTTTTATGCGGCGGAAGATCTACTGGCCGTCGGCTATGGATCACTATGCCTGATTGATTCGGATAGCCCGACGCTCCCGTCGGCGCTGCTGAAACAGGCCGTCGACGCCCTGGCGCGCGCGGGCGATCGCGTCGTGCTCGGAGCCGCGGACGATGGTGGTTACTATCTAATTGGACTGAAGCATGCCCATCGTCATTTATTCGCCAATATTGACTGGAGTACTCCGAGAGTTCTTTCGCAGACCATCGAGCGCGCTGCCGAGATCAACCTGGAAGTCGAGCTGCTACCGGTTTGGTACGACGTAGACGATGCGACGACCCTCGTGCATCTGTGTAACGAGCTCTTCTCCGCTAATAGTGAGTGCGCCGAGCGAGCCGGCTTCGCAGGATACGACGCGCCTCACACGCGTCGTTATTTGTCTGGGCTGATTGAGACGGCGGGGCGTCAACGCATTTGGCCAGATACAGCTACGGCTGGGAGTCTGTCGGAATAGTGGAGCGGCGAGTGAATTTCATCCTTCTCTGCTCGTTCTCTGCGATACAAGTCCGCCAATTCTTGCTTTTTGAGGAAGGTTTTGACAGAAACAACGATCCACGAAACGACACGAACTAACACGAAATTCCCTTGGTGTCTTTTGGTGGAATTTCGTGGATCGTTTCCCTTTGACGGCGGATGACAGCCGCGCTGTGCCTCTGGGAGATTTATTCGTAGGGAAGCCCACCCCCGAGACGCAGAGTTCACGGAGGCCGCAGAGGAAAGCCCAAATCCGACAGACCCCGGGTGGAAATAACGTTGTATGAGTTGGCGAGCAATGCTTGGTGACCGTGTCATGAACTGGACTAGTCCCTTGCTCGTAGTGCTTGGCTGCGCGTCGCTCCTGATCTATCGGGTCAGCTTGAGCGCCAAGGGCGGTGACGATATTGAATGGTTCATCAAAATCGCATTGTGCCAGTCAGTTATCTATCTAGGCGCCGCTTGGACAATCTGCCGTGCTCGCTCGTCGCGCTCAACGTTAATACTGGTCATTCTCTTCGCCGCTTTCTTTCGACTCAGTATACTTTTCGCTCCGCCCTATCTTTCGGATGACATCTATCGTTACGTCTGGGACGGTCGCACCCAGGCAGCAGGCATCAATCCTTACCGATACATACCCGCCGACGAAGCCCTGGCGCCACTGCGCGATGAAGCTATCTACCCGAAGATCAACCGGCGCGAGTACGCTCATACGATCTACCCGCCTGGGGCCCAGATCATATATTTTGTGGCCACCCGCGTGAGCGAGCGCGTGACCTGGATGAAAACAGTGATGGTGGGTTTTGAAGCGCTGGCGATTTGGGCACTGCTTCAGTTGCTGGCCTCTTTTAATTTGCCGGCTCAACGGGTGCTCATTTTTGCGTGGCACCCGCTGCTCGTCTGGGAGATTGGGGGAAGCGGGCACGTCGAGGCGGCGTCTATTGCTTTCGTTGTTCTCGCTTTGCTTGCGCGTCGTCGTCAATGGGATGCGGCTACCGGCGCGGCTCTGGCCGGCGCGACGCTGATCAAATTGTTTCCGATAATCCTGTTACCGGCTTTGTATCGTCGCTGGGGATGGAAAATGCCCGTGTCTTTCGGGCTAATAGTCATCATCGCTTATTTGCCTTACCT
>JBGTLM010000189.1:0-10886 GCA_041744135.1 Pyrinomonadaceae bacterium | reverse complement strand
CCCCCTTGAGTCTTTGCGTGAAGTTGCCCTGTGTTGCGGTAGAGGCAGCGCTATGTAGCCCCTGGCAGAGCGTCGTTGCTTATGAAACAAGTATTCTTGATTCTCAGCTTTCTGAGTCTCTTCACACCCATCGCTTTCGCCCAGCCGCCCGTTGTTAAGCCGACCGCGCAGTCTGTTAGCGCGGGCGCACCTCCGGCGTCCACTTCGCCAGTACCAGTAGCGGCTTCTACACCTGTGCCTGCAGCTACTTCTGCGACTGGGACGGACCCCGCAACGCCTGCCGAATTGCCGCACACTAAGGCGACGTTGACGTCAGCCGCTTCTGCTTCCCCTGCTGTTAAAGGAGCTGTGGTGCTCCCACCGGAGAAGGCCAGTCCGGTGATGGTTCCGAAATTTGCAACTCGACCCGTAATCGACGGGAAGTTGGATGAGGCAGTGTGGCAGAACGCCGCCGTGCTTAAAGACTTCTACCAGATCGATCCTGGCGACAACATTGCTCCGTCGAAGCCGACCGAGGTTTTAGTTGGTTACGACCCCAAATTTCTTTACGTTGCATTCCGTGCTTTCGACGAACCCGATAAAGTGCGTTCGACCGTCGCTAAGCGCGACAGCATCTTTCAGGACGACTACGTCGGTTTTTATCTCGACACATTTAACGACAAGCGCAAAGCGTTTGAGATGTTTTTCAATCCCCTGGGGATCCAGGGTGATGGCGTGCTCACGGAAGGAAGTGGCGAGGATTTTAGTGTAGACGTCCTTATGGAGTCAAAAGGTGTCGTCAACGATGCAGGGTATGTGGTTGAGATAGCCGTCCCTTTCAAGTCGATCCGTTATGAGGCCGGCAAAGGGAAGCTTTGGGGGGCGCACTTCTTCCGGCGCATTCAGCGGTTCAACCGAGAACGCAGCTCTTGGATGCCTTTTTCCCGCAGCATAGACAGCAACCTCAGCCAGGCAGGCCACTTGGGCGGACTCGAGGGAATTTCCCAGGAGCGAACTATTGAATTGATCCCCAGTCTGACCCTCTCAGAGAGCGGAAAGTTCGTGCGTTCATTTGGACCTTTGCCATTGGGAACCAGCGATCCCGGGCGCATGGTTAATGAACCAATTAAATTCGAACCAGGTCTGACGGCAAAATTCACTCCGAGTTCGGCGCTCACACTCGACCTGGCCATCAATCCTGATTTCGCGCAAGTCGAGGCGGATCAACTAGTGGTTACGGCGAATCAGCGGTTCCCGATTTTCTTTGCCGAGAAGCGTCCCTTCTTTCTGGAAGGTATAGACATTTTCCGGACCCCGATCACCGCGGTTCATACGCGGGCGATCGTAGATCCCGGCGTGGCCGTTAAGCTCTCAGGTAAGAAAGGGCGAAACACTTTCGGTCTAATGGTGGCGAGCGATAACGGACCAGGGACTTTTGTAGGAGACGAGCGCCTAAGTCCTGGGAATTTCCGGTTCCTCGATAAGAACGCACAAATTGGAGTACTCCGGCTGAAGCGGGATATTGGCAAGGAAAATTCGATAGGCATGATTGCCACTACCTATAACTTTATCGAGAAGCACAACGACTTGTTAGGTGTCGATGGCCGTTTTAGGCTCGACAAACAGACTACCTGGGCGTTTCAGGCTCTCGGCACTACGTCCCGGAACCGTTTCTTCAACGCAGATGAAGGGGTAAACCGTTACCGCACCGGCAACGGCCTGGGTTACACCACCTCCTACACTGTGGCGGGCCGCAACTGGGGCTGGGAGCTCTTCGCTGAAGGATTTACTCGCGACTACCGAGCCGACGTGGGATTCTTTCAACGCACCAACTCAAACTTTAATGGTTTTTTCCTGCGCTACAACTCCGATCCCCAACCCAAGAAGAAACTGATTTCATATCACTTGCATCAGTTTACCCATATCGATTACGACTGGCAGGGGCGCCTTTACGCATACGGGACTGAGTTTGTCTTCGAACTGTCACTGCCGCGCAGTAGCCATTTTGGAGCCTTCTATGAGCCGGGTTACGAGCGACTGTTCGATCACGAGTTTGGCGCGACCCGGCAGGCTCGCCCGTGCCAGCCGTTTGCAGTATCCAATAAATGCACCTTCTACGGAGAGGACACTGAGCGCTCGTCAAGGAAGAACCACTTCTCGGTTTTTGGCGGGTCGAACTACAGCAAGAAAGTGCAGTTCAATGGTCAGGTCACGTACCGGCTCGGACAATTCGATCTGGATTTTGGCAACGGAAGAAAGTATCCGCGCGTCAGCCCCGCAGCCCTGCTGCTGGGACAGAGTGCCCCGCTTGATCCGGGCCGCGGCAATCTCCTGCAGGTAACCGGCGGTATCACTTTCCAGCCTACCAACGAGTTGCGTACGCAGTTCAATCTGGTGAAGCAGCGCCTGGTGAGGAACGATACGGGACGGACCGCGTTTGATGTCAACATTCTCACTTTCCGCGGTACGTACCAGTTTACCAAGGCTACGTTCGCGCGCGCTATTATCGATTACAACACTCTCAGCCAAAGGGCGCGAGCTCAGTTTCTCGCAGGTTGGACACCGAGCCCGGGCACGTCGTTCTATGTTGGTTATAACGACGACATGAACTTGAATGAGGTTAATCCGTTTACCAGAGAGATCGTTCCCGGGTTCCGTCGCAACAGCAGAACGTTTTTCATCAAGACGTCTTACTTGTTCCGCAAGAGTTTTGGTTCGTAGCGGGGTTTCGGCTCGGCGTCCCTTTAGTATCGACTTTATATTAACCACCTCGTGCTCTTCGAGCGGCGACCCTCTAATAGTAAGGCTGGCTATCCATCGCTAACGTCGGGGTCATTGAGCTTAACAACACCTCACGGCTAGCTCGTGGGTTCTCCGAGGACGATTGATGCTTTTTGCCCTCCATGCTAAGGTTTCATGAAAATCCCCCTGACTTTCCAACTTCAGGAGAATCGCATGACTCGCTTAGTAAAGACTTTGACTATTGCACTACCGTTGCTTTTGGCCGCAGCCTGTGCAAATCCTGCAACAGACAAACCGAAAGCTGTAACTAGTGAAGCAGCACCGGCGGCGCCGGCACCCGTCGCAGGAGAGAAGTATTCGATAACCGCGGACAACTCAAAGATTGAGTTTGTAGGTTCCAAAGTCACCGGCAGTCATAATGGCTCATTCGGAAAATTCTCCGGTGCCATTGATTACCTGGGCCAACCAGAAAAGAGTCGCGTGACCATCACGATCGATCTCGATTCGCTGACGGCGGACGATCCGAAACTCACCGCTCATCTGAAGACCGCCGATTTCTTCGACGTGGCTAAATATCCGCAAGCAACTTTCCAGTCAACCGAAATAAAAGTTGGCGGCGACAAAGGCGCCTCGCACACCATTACTGGCAACCTGCAGCTGCATGGAGTGACTAAATCAATAACCTTCCCAGCGATGATTGCGAGTAGCCCAGGTGCTATGACCGTCGACAGCACTTTCTCGATTAACCGCAAAGACTTCGGAATCAACTATGCAGGAGCATCCGACAACCTCATTCGTGATGACGTTGTGCTTACGCTTCGTGTTCGAGGTGTGAAATCGTAGTGAGTCTCTGATGAAGTCAGTACCCCGCGGTTTGGCCTGCCCTGTTGGAAAGGGCGTGCTTGAGGATATTAATTTGTTCTATCCACGCACCGCGTTGTATCTGTCGAGAGCCGCTGCTTTTGACGAGTTTGCCAAGGATCTCGTCAGGCGACGTAGTCCGAAAATCGCGATTGTCTGTGTAATACTCTCGTCTCATGAGTCGCGGCTAGTAGAACGCTCTCACATCCTACCTGGCATGCGGTCGGGTCGAGGAATTCTTAACAACGACGGGATTGCGATGCCGATTCCAAAGTCCTGATACGTGCCTCCTTCATCGTTCGGCCTCTCTGAGTCCGCAGCGGACTTAAAAAAGCAAATTGTTCCGGTGTCCCTCCGTGGTTACCCCACGTTGCGCTGGCGAAATATCTTAAGTGAATCGAAACCTGGGGGCGCCCAAGGAGTGGCGCCCCTACAATGTGGCGGAGGCGGACAACTTCCTTGATGGGAATTAATGCAGCACCCCACGTTGCGTGGTGAAATGTATTGAGCGAAATCGAGAACTATTGCAGGACGCTGGCTATTGCTCTCACCACGCGCTCGACATCCTGTTCCGACGTTTGCCAGTTGCATACACTGACGCGCATGGCACGGCGGCCGCGCCAGGTTGTGCCACCAAAAAATGCTTCGCCGGTTTTTAGTATCGCCGCGATGACTTCATCAGTACGGCGGTCGTGATCTTCTTCCGTAGCACCGGTCCTCTGATCGAGGAAGCGGACCAGTCCCTGATTGATTACCGGTTTCCACATCACCTCAACGCCCGGCTGTTCGCCGATCCCGGTAACGATTGCAACCGCGTGACGGCAGCAGCGTTCGATCAAATCTGCAATTCCATCACGCCCGAGCTGGCGCAGTGCCGCGTACGCAGGGAAGGCGCGAGCGCGGCGCGACCATTCGGGATTCCAATCCATCTGGTCGCGCGCGTCGGCGGCATGCGTTAGATAGGAAGCGCGCAGCGAAAGGGAAGCGCGATGCGCCTCGGGGTCGGCAACGAAAGCAAAGCCGGAATCGAAGGGAACGTTGAGCCACTTGTGTCCATCCGTAGCCCACGAGTCGGCCTCCTCAATTCCTCTGACAAGATAGCGTAGCCTCGGACTCGCAGCCGCCCATAAGCCAAAGGCGCCATCAACATGCACCCACGCGCCGTAGCGTTTCGCCATGGGAATCAGGGTTTCAAACGAATCGTAAGCGCCGATGTTGATGTCGCCGGCCTGCAGGAGCACGAGTGTTGGAGCACCGTCCGCCTTACTCAACTCTTCCTCGAGCGCGTCCGGAAGCAGCCGGCAGTGATCATCGACCGGAAGCAGGTTTATGTGCGCCTGGCCAAAGCCAAGCAAACGCACGGCGCGTTCGAACGAGCCGTGACGTTCCTTACTTGAGAGAATGCGAATCGGTGGTGCGCCGTACAAACCCTGACTCTCGACGTCCCACCCATGCCCGCTGAGCAGCGCGTGACGCGCAGCCGCGAGACAGGTGACGTGGGCCATCTGGCAGCCAGTGACGAGGGCGAAACTGGCTGGTGGAGGCAGGCCCAGGATGTCCTTCAACCAGGTGCCGACCGTTTCTTCCACCACCGCGGCGGCGGGCGAGCAGGCATAAAGCGCGGCATTTTGTTGCCAGGCAGATGTGAGCCAATCCGCCGCGACCGCGGCGGGTAGGGCACCGCCGATCACCCAACCGAAAAACCTTCCGCCGGCGGAGCCGAGTAGTCCACCTTCGACGTCACGTACCAGCTCTTCAATTACCTGATGGGGCGGCACGCCTGCTTGTGCGAGCGGCTTGTCTAGGTGCGCTCTTAGCCCCGCGGCGTCGGCAGTTGCAGCTACCGACGATTCGTCCAGGTGTTCAAGGTGGGAGATGGCACTATCGAAAGCTACATTCAGGGTGTCACGAAAATCAGGAGCGAGTTTTTGCATGTTCGTAGTTTAGGATGTTGTTAGACCGGAGGCTACCCCGAATGTGGCGGTGGAAGTGTGGGATCGCAGCGTTTCTTTTATGGCTTCCTTCAATTAGAATCGCACCAGCTTTGCTAGCTCTCGTCAGGACTGGTGCCGTGCTAAACAAAACTCGTCACACTCGCAGAACGATGTTGCGTCATTCTTCCAGGATACCGTCGCTTCAATCTCGCCGAAAAATGTCGAAGTTAAAGAATACAATCTTTGCTTTATCGATCGCGTTATTGATCGCGGCGGTTATCTCGCCAGCGGCGTTACAAACGGTTGTCGCCGAAGACTGGTCACAGTTTCGCGGGCCCAACGGGAGCGGCGTTTCGGCATCTACCGGGCTTCCAGTCGAGTTTGGTCCGGGAAAGAATGTAATTTGGAAAACTGCTCTTTCACCGGGCCATTCGTCTCCGGTGCTGACTAAGAATCGCATCTTCGTCACTGCGCACACAAAAGAGAAGGAGAACTACAAGCTACTAGTCATCTGTCTCGACCGTCAGACTGGAAAGCTTCTCTGGCAGCGCGAAGTGCGCCGCGCGGGTGTGGGCCGCTTGCAGAACGTCAATGGGCCCGCTTCACCAACCCCCGTCACAGACGGGTCGAATGTTTATGTCTTCTTTCAAGAGTTCGGATTGGTTTCTTTTGACGGCGCCGGCAAGGAGCGGTGGCGGCTCCCGCTTGGTCCGTTCAACATGTTCTACGGCTTTGGGGCATCACCGATCCTCGTGGACGACAAAGTAATCTTGCCTGTAGATCAAGACAGCCCAAGCTCATACCTGGTAGCGGTCGATAAGAACAGTGGTCGTGTGCGTTGGAAAGTTGACCGGCCCGTAGTCATTTCAGGTTACTCGACACCGATCGTTTATCAACCAAAGCAGGGTCCGAAGCAGATTGTTATTCCCGAATCGTTTCAACTCTCGGCTTACTCGGTTGCAGATGGCAAACGGGTCTGGTGGGTACGAGGGCTGGCGTGCGAAATGAAATCGATTGCCAGCAGCGATGGCGAGTATCTTTATATCAACGGGTGGGGCTTCCCGCAAAATCAACCGGGAGCGCAGGTTAAAACGATTCCCTGGGAAGAGGCACTGCCCAGGTACGACAAGAATGGGGATCGGCAGATCGCAAAGGCGGAGGTCCCAGGCAAGGATGCCACAGAAGTGATGGACAAGATGTTGGGTGGGGCGTTTGAGGCGTTTGATATGGACCGCGATGAGAAGTTGAACGCTAAAGATTGGGAAGTCTTCCGCGCGATGATGGCTTCTGAGAATGGCTTGCTCGCAATCAAGCTGGGCGGACAGGGCGATCAAACCTCGACTGCGATCCGTTGGCGCTATAACAAACCTGTGCCGCAAGTCCCTTCCACCCTTCTCTACAAAGGCGTTCTATACATGATCAATGATAGCGGCATTCTGCTCTCGTTTGATCCGGCGACCGGACAGGTGATCAAGCAGGGACGCCTGCACGGGGCTATTGATAAATACTTTTCGTCCCCCGTCGCGGCGGACGACAGGGTTTTTTTGATCGGTCAGGGCGGTCAGGTGTCTGTGTTGAGGGCCGCCGGCGATTGGCAGGTACTCAAGGTGAACGAGTTGGACGACGAAGTCTTCGCGACCCCGGCAATTGCAGACGGGCGGATTTACATCAGGACTCGCAGTGCGATGTATTGTTTTGGCGCATGAGGCAATGCAACAGCCGTCCACATATTACGCCGCTTTCCAAAGATTAGAGTTCCCATTGAACTGATTTCCAGCCCGGCACGATGCCGTGAAAACTTCCCAACGCATCTGCGTAATCTGCGGATAAGAGTCCCGGCGCAACCGTCAACGGATCCCAACCAATCCTTGCACAGATTGGATTAACTTTTCCGAGTCGTAACCGACGCCGTCTTTGAAAACGATCTCGACCTTCTCGATGTCGAGAATGTTGGCGGCGGGATTTCCTCTCACGACCATCAAGTCAGCCTGTTTGCCCGGAGCAATGGAGCCGATGCGCGCGTCTTCTCCCAGAAACTTAGCGCCGTTTAAGCTGGCAATCTTGATCGCTTCCAGGGGCGTGAAACCTGCTTCTACCAGCAGCTCGACCTGGCGCAGGTCGCCAAAGCCAGCGACCACGCCACCGTTGCCCGTTGGATCGAGGCCCGCAATCAATAACCCTCCAGCCCGGACGAAGGCGCGTTCAAAGTCCATCGCCTTGCGCAGGAGAGCCGTGTAATCCGAAGTAGAAGAAACGCGCGCCCGCGCAGTCAGATAACGCACACGTGCGTCGGTTGACATCACGCTAAACACCCGAGAGTTCATCAGCGCGCTAGCCGCTCCGATCCCGCTTTGGGATAAGGGGGCACCCGCGGCCTCGAAGACAGGGAGGGTGGATGTGATCGCAACTTTCTTCGCCACGAGGGTGCGGATAGTTTCCTGCGCAGCAGCGCTGTTCAGATCCAGTTGCCGCAGGCTGGCCGGAACCGCACCGCTGCCGGGGCACTGATCAGGCTGTTTGCCCGGAACAAACTCTGAATCTGCGAACAAGCCGTGCTCGAGGTTGTCGATGCCAATCTCCGCCGCTTCGCGATAGCCGATTGAGCAGAGGTGACCCGTGACTTTCAGCCCGCGCTTGTGCGCTTCTTCTACAACTGCGCGCAGCTCGTCGCGGGTGATGTTCATGTAAGCTTTGAAAGACGTCGCGCCTTGATCGGCCCAGAAGTTCACCATGCGCCGCGCATCGTCAGCGCCGGTGAGCTCGTGCATCACGGGGGTGAAGGATCCACGTCCCTCCAGATATGGCGCGGTAATGTGCATCTTCGGACCGATCATGCGGCCGCCGTCGATCAGCTTCTTGATTTCCAAGTCGGTAAAGGGCGCTACGCTGCCGGTGGTGCGAATCGTAGTGACCCCAAGTGCGAGATAGAGACGTGGGAAGCTGCTGCCCATGTTGGAGTACATCGGAGGCGAGCCTCCTTGAGGGAAGAACATGTGGTTGTGCATGCCCACCAATCCTGGCAGCACCGTGTAGCCTTTGAGATCGAGCACCTGGGCGCCGGGTGGCACACTCGCAGTTGTGCTCGGCGCTACTGAGAGGATCTTGCCGTCAGCGATGACTACGGTGTGATCGTCGCGAGGTGCCGCGCCGGTTCCATCGATTACACGCACATGAGCCAGTGCGATCACTGGTGCTTCCACTCGGAGGAACTGTTGGCGCTCAGACGAGGGCATCTGAGCCAAGCAGCTGATAAAGATGCCAAGCAGCAGGAGAAGTACGGTTGTTGATCTCATTGAATGCTCCAGGAAGATGAATTGCCAGCATATTAGCGCGAAGAAGGCGACTCAGAACAGGGCCAGGTGGCGGGTCAGTTTGATGTCCGATAAGCTTTTGAAGCTTGTCGTGGCGCCGCGACAAACTAAAATAAAGTTTATCGGACACCCTTCAGCCAAACTGACCCACTACCCAGGGCCAGGACTACCGGCACCGAAGCTGTGAAAAAAAATTAGAATGGGTCCGGTACACTGCCAACATTGGGAAACTCGTAGGTTGGGAAGGGCGGTTTACCCCGGCTGATTCGACATGCTCAAGCCCTAATGTGGCATTCTCGTTTCCTGAGCACTCCCCGCCATGCCGGGCTGATAATCTGATGTTTGAGTGTTGCTAAGCAAGCGGGAATAAGCCGCCCGTCCCAGCCTGCGAATTTCTGACTCTCGAGTGGTGCCACGACCTCCCGCTTGCTATCGTAAGGCCGCCGAAAGTGCGGCTGAGCACTACCGCATAAAGAAATGTATGATGGGACGAAATGATGAGACTTGCATTACTTCCCTTGCTCTCTTTACTGCTCTGCGGACAGGCTATTGGTCAAAGTGTTCAGCCGACAAAGATTCGTGTTGGTGGAGTGGAATTGCATTACATCGAGCAGGGACAAGGTGAGTCCCTCATTCTCCTTCACGGAGGTCAGGGTGATTACCGCTCCTGGGAGCCTCAGATGAAGGTGTTGTTCCCGCAATTTCGGGTCATCTCTTACAGCCGCCGCTACAACTATCCCAACAATAATCCGTTAACGGCAGAGTATCAGTCGGCGTTTACAGAAGCCGATGACCTCGCCGCACTTATCCGTAAGCTGGGGCTCGGACGCGTACATCTGATTGGTACATCCATCGGGGCGTTCACGGCGCTAGTACTAGCCGTCAAACATCCTGAGATGGTTCGCAGCCTGGTTCTCGCGGAGCCCCCTGTTCATGAGTGGGTGAGAGAATCTCCAAAAGGCGCGGCTGCCTGCAAGGAGTTTATGAATACTATTTGGGAGCCTGCCACCGACGCGTTTAAGACGGGGGATAACCAGGTGGCGATGAGGATCTTGGTAGACGGCTTCGCCGGAACGGGCAGGTTCGACAAACTATCGCCGGAAAGTCGTGCTGCCGTCATGCAGAACTCCCGTTTCTTCCAAGCAAACACGTCATCTTCCGATCCTTTTCCGAACCTGTCTAAAGTCAAAGTAGGGCGGTTGCGTATTCCGGTTCTGATTATCACCGGTGAAAACACGATCAAGATTCACAAGCTCGTCAACGCAGAGCTCGCACGGCTTCTTCCAAAAGCTGAGCAGGCCATCATTCCGAAGGCGGGCCACGGTTCGCCGCGCGAGAACCCGAAAGCCTTCAATGAGGCGATGCTTAAGTTTTTGGCTAACCGGCCGTGAATCGCGAGACGTGGATTAGTAATAGCGGCATGGCAGTCGCTGAACCGGACTCTTATCTATTCGCGATTTACCATTTAGCATTTAACTTGTTTATTCAGCGGCCCGTGCTTGATCCACATGTGGTTCGAATTTTCAAAGATTCCGAGTCAGTCAGCAGTGCTCGCGCTGCCGATGAGGATGCAGCCCAAATTTGATTGGTTTGAAATAACAGCGCTTCGTGAACTCCGCATGTTGGACCAGATCCATGCTCTTGCGCTGAGCCTCGGTTGGTGTTTCACCTACGATAACGGGAACGAGGTCGAGAATGGAGAGTGGAACGACGCGCGTTTAGCTGCGACAGAAATCGATTTAGATTGATTGGTTATGGAGACCATGCGCTCAGCACACGTATCTTTCAATCAGGGCGGAACCATTCACAGATTGCGAAGATTTAAGATCAATGCAGCTAAATAAGTTGATTGGCCTCACGTGTTATGAGCCAGATAAACAGTTGATTGTGTCTGGCAGCGCATTAGGTCCCTGTCTGAGTAATCTGCCCAATCTGTGGATATCACGTTGAAATGATTCTCCAGCAGAGCATAGCCCAGTCGTTCCAGTCGCCGATTGTCCGCGTGTTGCTCGTCGCGATCGCGGTGGGCCTGCTTTATGTGCTCTGGAGGGAGGTGCGG
>JBGTLM010000188.1:0-2546 GCA_041744135.1 Pyrinomonadaceae bacterium | reverse complement strand
CGTCGCCGGCACGCTGTTCGGCGCGGAACCGCGCCTCGTCGAGATGTTCGGCATCAAGGTCGAAGCCGACCTCGCGGGCGACATGATCCACCTCGTCAACGACGACACCCCCGGCTTCATCGGCCGCCTGGGCTCCGCGCTCGGCGAGGCGAACATCAACATAGCCACCTTCCATCTCGGCCGCCGCGCCGCAGGCGGCGAGGCGGTCGCGCTTGTGTCGGTGGATGAGCGGATCGGATCGGATCTGACGAAGGCACTAGGAATGCTGCCGGGGGTGCGGCAGGTGAACGCGCTGCGGTTCTAATCGAAAGCTAACACCAATCCATTTCTCCCCGACTATGTTAGCAAGCATTGCCTACTTCAACTAGGTGTTAGTCGCTGTTTGCACCCAGTATTGTTATTTCTGGGTTCCAGTCTTCTGGCAAGTCGGGTGGAGCTACCGTTTCTAGATCGAGCCGGGCAAATGACTTGATGATTGACTGGTAAGTTTCTGTATTTCGCGCCCAGTGGATCACCGAGTCGAAATTTCTGAAAGGGAGTGCGTTAGATTGAGCGACGAACGGCGATTGATCCCGACTGGGCTATCAACCTGGACAACTGCAATTTTATCTCCTCCTACCCATCGGGTAAAATCCCTTGGAAGTTCATGGGCGTAATCACGGCGGCCGTTCCATACGGCCGTGCGAACTACTTTCCCTGCCGGCGTCACAAAGCGAAAGATCCAAGGCAGCTCCTCCCGCTCGATGCCGGGAGCTGCATACAACGTGGGCGGCGGTGGTCGATTGAGGATTGCTGCCTTTTGCGCTCTGATCTGACGTCGTTCTGCCGCAGTAAGCCGTCGAAGCTCAGCACCGCTATCGTCAAACTTACGAACTCTTTTTGAGTAGGAAACCTCCGCAGTGCCCGCATCATAAACATCGGAATCGGGGAAAGCGAAAAGAAGTGTTTCACCGCTAAAGCTAGTGAGGTGGTTCAGGACGATATCCCAAGCCACGTCTTCGTGAACGACCGGCACGACGTGCAGTGCACCTCCCTGCTTCTCCATCATCAAGCGCTCAAGAACCATCAACCCTACCGGGCTGAACCGCTCACCATCGCCAATACAAAAGCCAACGTGAAAAGTGCGCTCGCCGACCACAGCACGGTACGCATTTAGGACGATCTGGGTCGTATCAGGTATACTGTCGTCGCCTGTTATCTCACGTATACGTGCGCCGTTGATCGCCGCAACCGATGGAAGAACATGCAGGTCTACGAACCCCTGAAAGCTATCAGACCTAGGCCATTCCGCTCGACCCTTTTTACGTGTTCCACGCCTTACCTTGCCCATCAGCTTTCACCCCAGCCGGATTTCTCGAAGGCAACCTACTTCCTTACAGCGGAGATCAGCAGAACGCCGCGATCACAGTCTCGATAGGAAGAAACAACGTTCGGCTATCCGCAGGATATTCGGTGAATTCCGCGCAAGCCAAGTAGAAGCGCTTGGCTGCATCATCCTTGGCATGCACGAGAACGGCGGCGATACCGATGCTCTGCGATGCAACAGCAATGCGGCGGAGCGCGTCAGACAGCAAATCGGCACCAAGGCCGTGACCAGCGTGCGAACGGCTGACGGCTAAACGCCCGACGAGGGACACGGGGATCGTTTCGGGCGCGTTGCGCCGAATCTTGCCTGGAGCCGCCGCGCGCTCGACCGTTCCTGCCAAAATGCAGACGTAAGCGACGACCCGGTCGCCCTCGCACACCACGTAAGTGCGCGAGAAGCGGCTCTCGTTTTTCAAGGCACGATGCTTTAGCCAGTCGTTCAGCACCGGCTCGCCGCAATCGAAGTCAGACGGATCGTGCTTCGCCGTCAACGGAACTGGCGCGGCTAGCTTCGTCCGCTGGCTCGGTGGATTGGGAGTTAGGCGTTCCACGCTGGAATGCGACGCAACAGCGACCGCAGCTTGGGTCCGGGTGCCGGAGGGTTGTCGAGCGCGTGAACAAATGCGTCGTAGCGGTCAGAGTCGAGCACGAACAATCGCTGGTCTAGTAGAATTTCAACAGCTTGCTTGCGTGCGCTATCAACCATGAACTCTGTTCGAGTCTTGCCCATAATGGCAGCAGCATCGTCTATAAGTTGGCGAGTCTGAGACTCAATGCGCAGATTGATGCTGCCCTTCGCATCTCCGCTCGACTTGCGTTCGCCATCGCTTACGACTGTATCAGCTTGCCGAACCGAACCCGAAGAGCGTTCTTTAATCACAAACTTAGCGCTACAGCAATGTATGCACGATGTCAATACATAGTTGCCAGAAGCTTCTTAATAGTAGCCAGCATCTACCAGCTTCGGCCCTTTCCCTTGCTGGCGCTCTCCAACTCCGAATGAGCCTTAAAGCAGGATCGCGCCTTTCCTACAGGTCTGCGTTCGGTCTATGTTCCCGAAATCGATGAACCTCGACACGCTCAATTTTTCTGAATCCACTTCGACCGACCGAGCGGAACACCTCTGGAAACTGACTAAACTGACTGAATAAGCCCGCGAACGAACGAACATCGTCAGTCTC
>JBGTLM010000187.1:0-37715 GCA_041744135.1 Pyrinomonadaceae bacterium | reverse complement strand
GCGAGCAAGAGAGTCTCACCATCGGATAGGCGAACCGCACCGGGATTGAAGACGGAGTTGGCCTGATATGGCCAGTCCGACGCTGTCAAAATAGGATTCTTTTCAGCCCGCCGAAACAGGTCAGTGAAGCGCGCGTTAGGTCGGTAGTTGGTGAACACTATTTACTTCAAAACTTATAGATCCTCGCTTCCCAGCCTTTCAAATTCACGACGGGGACATTCTCTTCTTTGCCATTTAAGTTTGAAAGCGCCAACTGACCAGCTTTCAAACCGCCTGGCAGTGTGTACGCCAGATCGTCTTTTGAGAGATTGAGAACCACCAGATACTTATCCGCTCCCAGAGAGCGCGTGTAGGCGAAGACGGTGGGGTGTTGGGGGTCAAGGTCTTGGTAATCTCCGTAAATCAAAGCAGGAGTTTTTTTCCGCAACTCGATCACTGTCTTGAAATAATTATAGATTGAGTTTTGGTCTGCCAAGGACTGCTTGGCGTTGATATCTTTGTAGTTTGGATTCACTGCCAGCCAAGCTTTTGCGGAGGTGGTGAAACCACCATTGGACGACTCGTCCCATTGCATAGGCGTGCGGGCGTGGTCACGGCTCGTTTTCCGCAAGTGTGTGATGTAGTCGCCTATACCCACTTGTCCTGTCAAGACTTCCGCTTTCCAGGCATTTTTAACTTGAATGTCATCGAATTCTTCAATTTTCGTGAAAGGATAATTGGTCATCCCCAACTCATCGCCTTGATAGATGAAAGGCGTTCCTTTCAACGTCAGCAACATCGTCGCCAACGCTTTCGCCGCAGGCAGGCGGTACTGCGGCGTGTCGTCGGCGAAGCGAGACACTACGCGCGTGTTATCGTGGTTGGTTAAAAAAACAGTATTCCAACTGTGCACATCCAGTGCCTTTTCATAGCGCGTGTAGATGGCCTTTACGGCGGGCCACGTCCATGGTTTCCATCTCCAACCGTTACGATCAATGCCAACGACATCAAACTGAAAGATCATATTTAGTTCATTGCGCCTTTCATCCACCATCAAAGGCGTTTGCTCGAGCGTCACGCCCGCGGCTTCCCCGACGGTCATCACATCATATTTAGACAATACTTCCCGATTCATCTCTTGAACGTAATCGTGGAGCTTCGGACCCGAAGCATAGACCTTGCCGTAATTGCCGTCATAATCCGCCGGGAAGTCAGGAAAGCTCTGGTCCTTCGAGATAAACGGAATCACGTCCATGCGAAAACCGTCCGCACCCTTGTCGAGCCAGAATTTCATGAGGTCGTAAACCTCCTGGCGCACTTTCGGATTGTCCCAATTCAAATCTGGCTGCTTTTCTGCAAAGAGATGAAGGTAATATTCGTCCGTTGCCGAATCTTTTGTCCAGGCCGGACCGGAAAAAAATGACGTCCAGTTATTCGGCTCCTTGCCGTTTTTGGCGGGTCGCCAAATGTAGTAATCCCGGTACGGATTATCCTTGGATTTGCGGCTCTCGGCGAACCACGCATGTTCGTCGCTCGAATGGTTTACCACAAGGTCGAGAATCATCTTCATATTGCGCTGCTTGACGCCTTTTAGCAGCTCGTCAAAATCAGCCATGGTGCCGAACTCGGTCATTATTTTTCGGTAGTCACGAATATCGTAGCCGTTGTCCGCATTCGGAGAGTCGTACATCGGGCTAAGCCAAATAACGTCTACGCCTAATCCCTTGATGTAATCGAGTTGAGAAGTAATACCCTTCAAGTCGCCTATACCGTCACCGTTGGAGTCTTTAAATGAGCGCGGATAGACTTGATAGACGACAGCTTCCTTCCACCATTTTTTGGTGTAGCCGTTGGCGGTAATGTCGTTTTGAACACCGGGTGTTGGCGCTTCGGATGTGGTTGTCTTATTTTTCATTTGACAAGCCGTCAAAATCAAAGAAACGGCAAAAACTACGATTACCAAACGTAAGGTTTTCATTGAAGAGTTCCTTTGCTGTGGTTTTCTGACCTTGGTGGTTTCGCTGCGGTGTTCGCATTTTAGGGATACTCTAACCGCTTCAATCACCTTGAACCCTCTTGTGGACTGCCAGGAGGCTGCTGGAAAATAAACACGATCCACGAAACCAAACGAAACCGCAAGAAACGGATGCCTTGATCGAGTTACTTTGTGCGATTTTGTGGATCGCTCTACTGCTTCTTATTGCTGCTCACCCTTTTCAGCAACTCTCCTGCTGGTAGGGACGCGGAGAAACCAAAATACCCGAATTGGAAGAAAGTCTTGCAACCTTGTATCGAGGGGTAACTACCGCCTTATATCTTTTTCCGGCTAAGAGGGATAGTCAATTCTCGCCGGATGTAAGTGTCTGTTGATCCATCGAAGGTAACTAGCAAACGCGTGGCGGAAGTTGGACCTGTTTCCACTCTGGCACCACTGACCTCGCCGAGCTGATGCGGCGTACGCACGCTCAAGGCATAGGATCGGCCGCCGATTCCCTCAAGCACCAAATGCAATGCCTTCTGATCGGCGCGTGAGCGAAGAATCCGCAGCCCTTTGCTCGGTGCGCCCGGCGCAGGAATTTCCTGATCTGCAAAAACGTCTGTCCCTTCGTCGTAGCAATATATGACCTCGATCGGCTCCTGGTTGGCATCAACGGTCACTTCAGCGCGTTGTATATCACCAATACTCTTGGTTGCAAATTCGATGGGACGCCCCTGAACTTTCACGGCAAGGACTCGCGCATCAAGCGGAAGGGCCGGCGCAAAGGTGATTCTGACGGCCTTGTCGTTGCCGTTTTCGACGTTTGATGTCGCCTTACGTCGTCGGGTGAATCTCACCGTTAAGTTTCCCGCACCACGTTCCAACTTGAGATCAAAGCTCGCATTGCCTGCTTTGACGTTCCGGGCTTCAATCTGGTTCCAGTTCGCAGGTAACTGCGGTGCAAATCGTAACTCTTTCCCTGCCGCGTTCACTTCAATCCCGAAAAGTCCTCGCATGGCGGGGGTGATGACCATCGCCTCGGACCAGATTTGATGGTGAGACGAGCGGCCAAAAGGCGCATTGAAGTCCCCGGACAATAATTCCGTCACGTATCCAAGTGCGCTCGTGTAAGTGAGCAAGGCGCTTGCCATTAATGCTTGGTAGCCAACGTGCTGGCGACCATAACGGTACGCGCCCATGCTGGCCCAGCCCGTGAAGAGCGGCCACACAGAGCCATAGTGATAGGAGAGAGGATCGTAGAGTTTGCTTTTATTTGAGATGATGCGCGCGCCCCAGTCAGTGGCCATCTGACCGCTGCCTAGATGATCTATCTGCGATTGGGCACGATCCGCCGTCATCGTCGCAAACCAGAGCGGGACCGCCGGCAGCACAGTATCCTCGTCGTAGATACGCTTGCTGCTCAGTTCATTCATACGCGCCTGCCGACCGGCGAGATTCGGGCCGGGTTCAGCCTCCGGCGACTTTTCGCTTGGTAGCTTGGTGGCAAACGCGTAGAAGCCGCGATCCGCGAGCCAATAGATTTGCTCCATTGCGACGCGGGTTCGCTCGGCATTGGCGCTCGCTTTCGCGGCCAGCGCACTATCGCCGACTACAGCGGCCATCTCAGCAATACTGCGCGATGCCTCGATCCAGAGACCTTGCATGTAGATCTCTTCGTGTGGGGGGTAAAGCGCGCCTCCCTCTACCCAGCCGTGACCAAACTTCGTTTTCGTTGAATTCTCAATCAGTTGGTTGCCATCGGTATCGGTTGCGGCAGAGAAGCGATAAGCCTTAACGATTGAATCCCAATTCGTCCTAAGGAAATCTTTGTCGCCGCTTGCTCGCCAGTAATCGCCCTGGGCAATCACGTAGAGCGGTGTTCCATCAGCGCTGTTCCAGGGAAACTCATAGTCGGCGAACCAGGGAATCAGTGAGGCGCTCTGCGAGATCTCGTGCGGGATCTTGCCATCCGTCCTCTGAAATTTCTTCAAGAAGTCCAGCGCTTTCCTGGTAGTTCCAAAATCACCATAAGAGTTAATGGCCAGCGAGGTCCACAGAGCATCGCGGCCGAAGAACCAGGCGAAACCGGGACGCTCGCTGTCGCCTGAAGTGCGAAAGCCCGCGAGCAGGCCTGTGCCGAGGTAAGGATTGGTCGCTACTCCCTTGTCCACGCCAACCTTGGCCCAACTAAACGCTTTGTTGAGACGCTCATCGGGTGTCTTTAGGCTCGTCGTTTCATTTTCCAAGCGCTCGTAATAAGCGACGTTCTTTTCGTAAAGCGCCGGCACCGAGTGGAGCAGGCGATCATAGATGGCCTTCGCCTTCTCACGCCCTTCGACGCCGCCGGCAATGACGATGGGAATAAAGCTGGTCCTCAAATCTTCTGGAGAAGGTGTGATAACGAAATGTGCCGGCACATCTCTCGGCTCTTCCTGGTACGGCATGACCGAGACGTCTTGCCCGGCCGGCGAGCCGATCATACCGACGAAGCGTTTCGACTCTTCGGTGATGTAATAGAGATGTTCCTTCTTGTCCCATTCGAGATTGCCTGTCATTAGACCGGCGGGCCAGGCCAGTTTAAGCTTGGGCCGAAACGAGACCGTCACACTGATGGGCAGTGTACTCTTCACGTCGAGCAACATGATGATGCCGGGTTCATCTACCGGGGCGAAAATGGTTTGGCGCACGGTGAAGGCCGCGTGCGAGTAGGTGAAGGTCGTGGCTTCGGGACGCGCATTGATCAGGACTGCGAGGTCCGCGGCGCGGAATTCCAGCGGATAGCCTTCGATGCGAAACGAGAGCTGGAAGTCATCCAGCAGTTTCATTGGGTAGACCCATGATTCAAGCGCGCGATGCTCGTAACCGAAGACGCCAGACTTATGACCGACCACATCAAAGAAAGTTCCGGCCTGGGTTCGTCGCTCCAACTCCAGTCCGCTTTGTCTCAAGGTGAACTTGGGCGTAAATACGATCTTTGGCTGAGCTTGCGCGGTTGGCGCGAACTGGCTCAACAGGAGGAGAATCGAGCAAATAACCAACCCCAGATAAACCCAGCCCTTCACAATATGGTCCCCCCTTAAACCCCGAAAGTATACTTGACGCATCGGGGCGTTGCTGCAAATTTTTACATAAGAAATCATTCTGGATTCTATGTGAAAACTGCAATCAAGAGAAAGGCAAGTGAGCGTTTGTTATCTTGCGTCTCTGTGCGTATCAGACAAAAGTCCCGCATCTTGCCCACCCCGGCCGGTGGCAGATCGTCCGTGACGCGACGACGAGGATCCGGCTGTAGTGAGAGACTCCCCTCCACGAGGCTCACTACCACCGTACACAAATTACGTCCGGTTTGTGATTGTCCCAATAAAACATGCGCGACACCACACTAGTCGCTTCGACGGGGAAAGAGTGTTCTGTAGTCGGAAGCACGCGGATGCGTCAGAGCCAGCCCACGTCATGCCGGAATGAATAACTCTAAGTGAAGAACTTTTTTGGAGGAGGTGGCAAAAACTAGTAGCGGGCCAACTGACTCAGTTCAATGTCAATCGCGCATAGTGCGATCCGCATTCGACCTCGTTCCACGGATTCCCGCTTCCCGTCGTAGCGGTCACGCACGGCCTTGGCCACCGAAGCCCTTCTTCAATCAATCCTTCATAGATGAGGTCGGCCGCCACCTGATACTCGATCCTTGTCCACACTTCGTCGGAATAGACGAAGGGAGGACGGACGGTTACCCTTCGGCCAGCTGCACAGCAGTAACCCTTCTCGTCGCAGAGCGAATAGATACGTTGCGGGTTCAGATGGTAGTAGAAGTAGTGTTTGAAGTTGTAGCGGTAGACGCGATCGTTCTCCGCATGCGTTCGGGCTCCAGCAGGTGTCCGAATCCGTCACGTGAGCGAACCATTGCCCGAGCATTTGAGACCGTGAGACTTGCCGAATCAAAACGAGCACCACCCGGTGTTGCCCGCGTCAACTTGCCTGGTAGGCTGGGGCGAAGACCTCGCCTGCGAACTCTTCGAGCGTTGTGGGCGTCGTGTTCGACTTGTCGCGACTCATTGTGCTTTGAATTCGCCCTTCGTTGATGGCGGTGTACATCTCAACATATGCGTCCGCCACGCTCGCGGAGAAGCCCGCTTCTAAGAGGCCGTTGCGGAAATCCTCGTAAGAAAACTCCACGTAGGCCAAGTCAGACTTGCCAATAGCAGCACCGAGGATCGAAGTTACCTCGCCGTGTGTGTAGTCGCGCGGTCCATATAACTCGCGCACGGCGTAGCCATCGAACGTCGGCGCCATCAAATATTCGGCGGCTGCGGCGGCGATGTCGCGCGTCGCAATCATCGCCAGAGCGACATCAGCACGCATCGCACTGCCATTGATCCTGGCGCTCTTGATGAGATGAATTGAGGCCAAATGGTTCTCCATGAAAAACGTAGGACGAAGAGCTACAACTGAGAGCCCCCGGATGGATTTCAATAGCTCTTCAAATTTGTGCAGGCCTGCTATCGGCCCAGTGCCTGAAGGCAGGCTGGCGCCAGCGCTGCTGAGTGCGACAACCCGCGAAACGCCGGCCGTTTTCAAGCCTGCGGCCAGATTCGCGGCGATTCGGTGTTGATCTGCTTGAAGATCAAGAACATCGTCCTGTGTTGGAATCATGGCAAAAACTGCGTCAGCGCCATGAAAAGCCTGGGTCAGGAAGGCCGTGTTCTCAACGTCGCCAACGTACGCCTCAGCGCCTTTGGCGGTTAGCGGGACAAGCTTTTCAGCATTGCGCCCGATGGCGCGAATCTTCACGCCACTTTGAAGCAGCCGTTCAGCAAGGGCCTTGCCGATGTTGCCAGTGGCGCCAGTAATAGTGACAAGATGTGCCAATTTGATACTCCTGTTTTTATTTTTCCTCGCCGCGTCTCTCAACGCAGCTAGAAATCTCTATCATGCCCAGACTTCAGGGCCTAACTCCGGGCTTGGGTAACGCGCTTGAGATACGCGTTATTATTTTTTTACGGACACCTTCAGCTTACTCACTCTTAATGAACTGCGCTGCGTTCTCCTTCGTGATGCGCGCCGTCGGCGGCGTGATTGTTTTCGGCGCCCGTTCTTTGTTCAGGATTTTCACCGCCGTTTCGATAGCCTCTTTGCCGCAGTTCGGGTACAGGAATGTCGCGTCGAGTTTGCCATCGAGTACTGCTTTCGCGCCCCCCTCCGTTCCGGGAAGGCCGTCAATCCCGATGATCTTTAGCCCCTCGGCGCGGTTCATCGCCGTCGCCGCGAGGTAAGCGCCCATCGCCATGGGGTCGTTGTGCCCGTAAACCAGATCAATCTTTTCGTTCGCGCGCAACGCGGCTTCCGCCTGCTCACGCCCCTTGTCTCGCAGCCAGTCGGCAACCGGGTCAGCCACGATTTTGATTCCGGAGTGAGCGGCGACGGCTTCGCGAAAGCCCGCGCTGCGGTCAATCGCCGGCGTCGAGCCAGGCAATCCTTTGATCTCGACCACGCTGCCTTTGCCGCCCAAGAGCTGCGCCGCGTACTCACCCGCCGCCCTGCCGATCTCGCGGTTGTTCGCGCCGATGAACGTCGTGTAACTGTCACCCTCGATGCTGCGATCAAGAATGATGACGGGGATGCCGCTTTCATACACGCGCTTGACGATGCCGGTCAGCGGCTTCGCTTCATTCGGGGAGATAATAAGCAGATCAACCCGCTGGCGTAGGAAGTTCTCCACATCGGCGACCTGCTTGCTGTTGTCCTGCTGCGCGTCAGCGTAGGCAATTTCGATTTTCGGTTGCTTCCCCGCTTCCTTCATGAGCGTGTCGTCCATCCACGTCCGCCACGGCTCGGCCTTGTTGGCCTGCGAAAACCCAATGACAAACTTGTCCCCTTGCCCGCCACCGCGATTACACGCGCTCGTTAGGAGCAGGCTCGCGGGCAGGGCCAGCGACAGGTTGCCGAGAAACGCGCGCCGCGAGTTCTGGCGCGCTTGTCCGTCTTTAGTCGTTAGATTTGCTTTCATGTTTTGCGTGTTCCTTGAAACTCAGCCTCGTCGTTGCAGCAACACCGCGCCGATGATGATTATTCCTTTGAGCAGGAGTTGAACGTTGGCGTCAACGTTGTTGAGACCGAGGATGTTGTTGATGATACCGATGATTAAAGTTCCAACTAATGTCCCGACCACCGTCCCCGTGCCGCCCGAAAGCGACGTGCCGCCGATTACGACCGCCGCAATCGCGTCGAGTTCGTAAGCCACGCCGTCGTTCGGATTGCCTTGTTCGAGTTGTGCGCAGTGAATGATCCCAGCAAGCGCGGCCAGCAAGCTGCAAATCGAAAAGACGCCGAACTTTACCCAGTCGACGCCGACGCCCGACAGCCGGCTCGCCGTCTCGTTGCTGCCGACGGCGTGCACGTAACGCCCGAAGCGCGTCTTGTTCAATCCGACCCACGCGATGGCGACCGTCGCCAGAAAGATGAGCGCCGGGACGGGTACGAACTGGCCGAGTTTGCCGCCGAGTACGGAGAAGCTCTGCGGCGCGCCGCCCGCGCCGTAGCCGATCTCGACGCCCGAACCGCCCGACACCAGACGCGCCAGTCCGCGCGCCCCACTCATCATCGCCAGCGTCACGATGAATGATTGAATACGCCCTTTCGTAATGACGAGCGCGTTGACCGCGCCGATGAGCAACCCGGCGGCGAGCACGGCTAACAGAGTTTCCGGCGTGCCATAACCGCCACGCATCAGCATGACGGCGGAGAGAGAGGCAGCGAAGGCGAGCACCGAGCCGACCGACAGGTCAATGCCGCCCGCGAGAATTACGAAGGTCATCCCGACGGCGATGATGCCCTTTTCGGAGACTTGCCGCAGGATGTCGGTCAGGTTGCCGGGGTCGAGGAAGATCAGTTCGCCGCGCCGCACCGGCGAGAAGACGCACGCTAAAATGAAGACAACGATCAAGCCGAGAAAGGCTTGCAGTTGACTGAGCTTGACGCGCCCGATGCGCCGCTCTCCAAGCAGCGTCATCCGCTCCCTAAGCGACCTCGCGTGTCTCTTCATCTCCGATGGTTGCCAACTCAATGATGCGCTCCTCCGTCGCTTCCGAGCGCTCGAGCGTGCCCGCGATTGCGCCTTCATGCAGTACGATAATGCGGTCGCTCAGCGCCAACAGTTCGGGCAGTTCCGAAGACACCAGGATGATGCCGAGACCACTGGCGGCGAGTTCTTCGATCAAACGATAAATTTCGGCTTTGCCTTTAACGTCTATTCCCTTCGTCGGCTCGTCGAGCAAGAGTATTTTCGGACTCGTCAACAGCCACTTCGCCAGCACGACCTTCTGTTGATTTCCGCCGGAGAGGTTCATCGTCGGCGCGCGGGTGTTCGGCGTCCTTACGCCGAGTCGCTGGACGTACTCATTCGCCGCCCGTTCTTCGCGCCGCTCTTGAACGAAGCCAAAGCGCGTGAAGCGTTCGAGTCGCGCGAGCGTGATGTTGTCACAGACGTTCATGTCGAGAACTAATCCTTGCGCCTTGCGGTCTTCCGGGACGAAGGCGATACCTGCTTTGATCGCAGCGCGCGGGTCACCTATCGTGCGCGGCTTTCCGTTGAGCGTGATGCGTGTCTCATTTGTCGTCTCATGCACGCCGAACAGACTCTCCAGTAATTGCGTACGCCCCGCGCCCATCAACCCGGCGACGCCCAGTATTTCGCCCGTGCGCAAGCTGAAACCAATGTCCGTCAAACGGCGGCGTCCGGTAGCATCAATTTCGTGCGAGCTGAGGTTCTCAACGCGCAGCAGCTCCTCACCACTTCGCGCCTCAACATCCATCCGGGTATAGGAAACTTCGCGCCCGACCATCATCCGCACTAAATCATTGGGCGTCGTCTCATTCGCCTCACGGTGCCCGATCATCTTGCCGTCGCGCAAGACCGTGAACTCGTCGGCGATGCGGAAAAGCTCATCCATCTTGTGCGAAATATAAACAACGCTCGCGCCCGCGCTCACGAGCGTGCGAATAATGCCGAACAGCCGTTCGACATCGTCCGCCGCGAGCGCCGTCGTCGGCTCGTCCATGATGAGCACGCGCGCATTCAGCGAAAGCGTCTTAGCAATTTCGACTACCTGTTGGTCGCTCACCTTGAGACTCTCGACCGTGCGGCGCGGGTCGAGTCGGTGTCCAAGACGGTCCAGCAGCGCCCCGGCGTCGCGCTCTATTTTGCGGCGATCGATGAAGCCGAAGCGCGTCGGCTCGCGCCCCAGAAAGACGTTTTCGGCGACGCTTAACGCGGGCACCAGATTCAATTCCTGATGGATGATGGCGATGCCGGAGGCTTCCGCCGCGCTCGGGTCGGCAATCTCAACGACCTCGCCGTCGAGCAGAATCTCGCCCGCGTCGGCGCGGTAAACACCGGACAGGATTTTCATCAGGGTCGATTTTCCCGCCCCGTTTTCGCCCACCACTGCGTGAACGGCACCCTGGCACAGACCGAAGCTGACCCCGTCGAGGGCCTGCACGCCCGCGAAATGCTTACCGATCCCGCGCGCCTCCAGGACGTAACTCATCATTTGTCACCAAACAAGATTTAGGTCACAGGATGATCCAAATCTGAAAAAACCTTAAGCAAGACCATTGGATTTCTTGTTCCGCTCCGCATTTGTCTGCGCAAATCCGTGGCTGATGCTTTTGCCTATCGAGCGTCCATGCTTTCGGGGCGCATCTCTATCAGTTTACTTCTAACTGGTCCTTACCCGGCAATTTCGGGAATGGTGTGTGCGGCTCGACTTGGTACCAGAAGGCCACCGAGGCGATGTCGTCCATCAGAGGCAGGTAGGTCCGATTGTTCCGCCATCCGAGGGCCTGAATCGTGATCCGCAAGTCATTGTCAAAGCGCACCGGATCGGGGATGTGCCAGCGATATAAACCGAACCTCTGCTGAGCCTGGTAGAGACCGTCAGGTTTGATGACCTGAGCTAATCCCAAGTAGGGAGTGGTGTACTCCTCGTACTGCTTTTTCTCCTTGTTCTCGAAGTTATAGGATCCGCCGAAGTAATCTTCCGTGCCGGTCCCGTTGATGGTCGGGAACTCACGGTCACCGTCCATGTAGAACTTGATCTCGCCCTCCCCCCACCAGCCGTTGTTGTTCACACCCCACGCCATGTAGGTGCCGACGTAGTGGCCCTTCCCCTTGAGATTATCGACGATGGTGTAGACCTGCTTGAAGGGGAGCGGATTCACCCTCCGGAACTGGGCGTGGAAATAGGCCGCGTCCCTGGGCACTTGCGTCAGCGTGTAATCGATTTGGTAATAAAGCCTCATCGGTTGCGCGTCGAGATTCTCCATTGTGATCCGCGCCTTATTTCTGAAGGGCATGGGCCAGTAGGAGTTGAAGGCGCTCCCCGGGTTGACTACGACCGGGAGAGAGGAGATCGGGGCATACTTGCCCCAGCCCATCGCGAAGAAGTCGCCAACGGGCGCTTCCACAGAAGGCTCTTTCTCATCGTCCCAGTACATCCTGATGATCGAGAAGCGCCAGTTACCGGTCGGGGTCATCCAAATGTGTTGAATAGCTCCCTGGCCGGTGATCTCAGCGAGCGTGAAAGTCTTCCCCGGCTCGATGTTGACGAAGGGATTGACTTTCCAACCTTGCCCCAATTCGCGCGCCTCATGAGAGGCGACCCCTTCTGTCGCCATGCCGCCCTTTCCCTTCTCGCCCGTGAAGTTCTCCGGACTGATGGAACGCGTCTTCGCGTTAGATACTCGGTACAAGTTGCTCAGATTATTGGTCAGTCCATCGTGCGCACTCTCTTGCGCCAGACCTGACAGGGGTGCAAAGAGCAGCAGCCCCCACATGACAAAATTTTTAGACCTCATTATCGGCAAGTCCTCCTTTTGACCTGTTACCTGGACTTCGATTGATGCCTCCCCGCACAAAACGTCTACTTGTTTCCGCCCGGCTCAGCGGCGCGCACGACCGATGATAAAGGACAGCGCGTCCGCCGCATGCCGTTGTTATAAGCGGCCTCCAGAATAACTTTTCAGCCAACCACAAGTGCATATAAAAAGATCAGAAGCGCAGCAAAACTCACGCCGCTCCGCACCCAATGCAACCTACCCCAGCGCGATAGAAGCTGAGCAGCTTTCTCCGATCCTCTGTCCAATGACGGGTCAATCAACTGCTTATTCGTGGGAATCATCACGACTAATGTGAACGGTATTACCGAACCCAGCAAAACCCCGCCGATGATCCAAGAAACAGGTGCTCCAGCGAGCCAGGCCACGACAGAGCAGACAAACCCGAGCGCGGCCAAGGACGCCTGCAAATATGTTGCCCTTCGATAGCTGGGTGGGAACTCTGTGGCCGCTAACTCAACTCCGCACTCTATCCTTGCCGGATGCTCAACGAGATTGATATAGATTGCCCCACCGGTGAATAAGCCACAAAAGAGCGCGGCAAGGAACTGTGCGACTGACTGAATGGATTCCACTACCGGCACCTTTTGAGAGCGTCTAACGCCATCTCGGTAGCTAATGAATTTCAGGCAGAGAAGTTCGCAAGAGCCCACTCTCTTCGGTTCGGAGATTCCTCTTCTTCATGATCCGCACCCGAAAACCCAACTCTTGAGACAGAGCAACCATCTCTTCGAAAATGTCGCCGTAAGCGACGGCAATGTGGTTCGAGAAATAGTGAGCCATCAACGTTTCTTGCGAGATTCCCAAGTCCGCCGCCATGAATGGCCATTGTCTAGTCGTGCCTTCCCACCACGCGTCGCGAGTCGCCGGCGGTAATTTGACGACCTCGCCGCGACCGATGTCCATCCAGAGCTCGCCGTCCTTAATAAAAGACCGCGCCCAGGTCATTGGCCCGGGCAGACTCTCGCCGGCGAAAGTCCCCCCGGGAGTCGGGAAGTAAGCGGGAGGTTGGCGGTAGGAGTGAACACCTTCAAGCGTGTCCGGGTTATGGTTGAAAGCGTAAGCTCCGCAAGAGCCGGAGTTCAAGAGCACCCACAAGAATCTGCCGTTGTGCTGCGCGCCCCAGCGCACGTCATGAAACATCACCGCCTGATTCAATCCCTTAGCTTTGAGCAGCCGCTTCATCATCTCCATCGGCACGACGTTGCCCTGATCCGCTTCAGTCGCACAGGCGACGGTGTCGCCGTTCGATTCGGGTCGGCAGACCGAGTTGAACAATCCCTCAGCGAAATCAGATGGCGGGCGCAATGGGATGAGTCCGAGCTGATACTGCCAGCCGAGACAATCCGCTTTGTATTCGATGAGCATGTCGAGCACGGCCAGGTAGTCGCGCAGTTGCTCACGCGTCGCGTTCTCGTCAAAGTCCGCCGCCCCTTGCTCTTTCCAGTGGAAAGTAACTCCATTCTCCTTGACGAACGCGAAAGCTTCGTCAATTCGCTTCGCATCGATGTGTTTGCCGCGATCAATGATCCATGCTTGATCTATCTTATGTTCGGTGAAGCCGTAACGGTTCAACAACCGGGGACCGAAGTAGCCGTTGATCATGCCCATCGAAGTATCGCCGAGCATCAGGATGAGGATGCGGCGGCGGCGGATCTCTTCAGCCACGTCGCTTGCGATCGTAGCTGCAGCTTCGGAGACTGGGGCGTGAAAGGCAAGTTCGTCCGCTGAATATGCGATTCGTCCGGTCGAGCACCATTCCCCGAGTCGCTCCATGAAATGCTCATCCGCGCTCCAGTCCCCGGCCTCTGTCCAGACGCGGGAGAACGGTCGGCCCAGGCTCTCCAAGCTCGCGCCGGTGTTCAGCAGTCCGACGAGACCCGGCCATTGTCCGGCAAAGTTGCTGGCAAGCAGCAGCGGGTTTTCTTTGCCGACGACGCCATCGGTCGTATGCGGAGCGTAGATCCAATGCACGCAGACGGCGATCATGGGATCGTCAACCGGACCAAGCTTTTCGATCGATTCATGCGGTTTGGTCAAGTACCCTTCGATCAGATATGGCTCGCGTCCGAGTTTCTTGAGGGCCCGTTCGATCTGTGTGGTCGCCTCGGTGATATTGGGTAACGCCAATTTGTTTGGAGTAGGACGCGCGTCTCCCGGCCAGAAAAGAGCGATTCGTTGGTTCATCAATTAACTCCTCTGAGTTCCTTTGGTTTCATCGGCTGAATTAATTAGATCTCTGGCAAAAGCCGCTTTAGTGGTCGCCTTAAACATTCCGAAGCGTTAGCTCCGTCGGAGCGAAAAGTTCGTCGCTCCGCGCGACTGATGACCATCAAACTCCGCACTTCGGGACATTCCATTCCCACAGAGCTGAGACCGAATGCCGCGAGCTGCAAACCGTCCGACCTGATGGAGGGCTCACACGTGAGTACATCCGCAGTGACTGCGCATTTACTTTGGAAGTGGCGACGACGTTGCGGATCATCCAGACCGTCGTTCACATCAGAGGAGCCATCCAAGCTAGAAAAATGTACAGAATTTGCCGCATTGTAGCCGGGAACAGGCCGTTGATGGCAGCCTTATCCATCTAAGCTTTCTTTCCTGGACCGGGTCGCTACCGCTCGCCGTTCTGACAGGGCTTGCGGTTTAGAACGTGCGAAGAATCAAGCGTCACGCATGGGTTCACGCCGCCTCTGACGCAACAAGAGACCGCTCCATGATTTGGCGGTAGCGTTGCTGGTGATCGTACATCAGCTTGAAAACTTCGTACTTCGCGCTGTGAAAATCGCTCGTCGCGCGATCGGGTTTGATCATCTCGGCACGTGGACTCATCGCTTGCATCGCTTCGATGATGTTGGAAAATTTACCCGCCGCCACCGCCGCGAGCACGGCCGTTCCGAGCAGCACAGATTCAGACTCTTTAGCGATGTAGAGATCGCAGCCGGTGATGTCGGCGTGCTCCTGCAACCAGAGCGGGTTCTTGGTGCCACCACCGCACGCGTGGATGCGCTTTATCCCGTATCCCTTGGAGTTCAGCGTATCAATGATGTGTCGCGTACCATACGCGACTGCCTGTATCGTCGCCAAGTAGAGTCGGGCCAAATTGTCGAAGGAAACATCCAGCGTAAGACCGCTGATTACCCCGCGCGCATGGCTGTCGGCGCGTGGGCTGCGGTTGCCGAGAAAGTCCGGCAAGACGTGCAACTTTTCCGTTAGGGGAGTAGCGTGTGCAACTTCCTTCAGCTCGATGACTTTCTGGTTAAGCAGTTCGTAAATAGTTTCATTCTGCGCGGCCGCGTCTCGCTTGAGTTGGGGAGCGTAAGCGTGATTCTCGATGACGTGGTCAATGAGCGCGCCGGTGGCGCTCTGTCCCCCTTCGGTCAACCACATCTCCGGAATCATCGCACCGAAGTACGGTCCCCACACGCCCGGGATGAAGCGCGGTTCCGGCGAGACGGCCATGTGACATGACGACGTGCCGCCGATCAGTGCGAGCGTCCGCTGAATCTGCTCGACGCCTCGCTCTTCTCCCTCCGCGGCCATCCCCAGCGAGCCGATGCCGCCGGCATGAGCATCAATGATTCCGACCCCCACCGGCGTGCCTTCGCTTAAGCCTAGCTCATCGGCTGCTTTGGCCGTCAACCCGCCGGCTCGCGTCCCCATCGGGCGGATTCTTTCTCCCGCCCGGCCGTTAACGAACAGGTCTTCAAGATCGATCTGTTGGAAAAAACTTTCGTCCCAGCTTCCGCCGTCACCTTCATGACCCAGGTACGTCCACTTGCACACCACAGTGCAAAGGCTTCGCACGTCCTGTTTACACGACTCGTAAACAAGGTAATCTGCCAAGTCGAAGAACTTGGCAGCGCGCCGCCACGTTTCGGGTAGATTCTCTTTGATCCATTTCAACTTCGGCGGTTCTTGTTCCGGCGAAAGCTTGCCGCCGACGTAATTGAGAACGCGATGGTTGGTTCGGTTGATCTCATCGGCTTGCTCCCGCGCCCGGTGGTCCATCCAGACGATGATGTTCTGATCGGGGGTTCCGTCGAGAGATACCGTCACCGGCCGGTCCTTCTCATCGAGCGCGACCAGCGAGCAGGTGGCATCGAAGCTGATGCCGGCGACCAGTTTCGGGCTCACCTCCCCCTGGTCCAAGGCCGCGCGCACCGATGCGCATACCGCACTCCAAATGTCACGCGAAGACTGTTCGACATGGTCTTCTTGAGGGCGAAAAATCCGGATCGGATGTTGCGCAGTTCCGACCATGTGACCTTGCAAGTCGAAAATGCCCGCTCGTGCGCTGCCCGTGCCGACATCCACGCCGATCACGTACTCAGGATTGCCGAACTCGTTCGTGTTCATTGATCGGCTCAACTGTTCACTGTCCCCGCTCTCGCGACCACCGCGCAAATGCTCTGCGAGGCAGACTAATAATTACGGTTTGCCCATGGTGGGACCTTCGACGTTAATCATGCGCGGGAGGCGCTCGGCGACCGGCGGGAGCGGTTTACGAAGTCTGTGCGGGCCTTGTTGGTACCAGTAAGCCACTGTGTAGAAATTATCCGAGCGATGATTGGCGTGGCCCTGTTCGATAGTCATCTTGAAATACTTCTGAAATGGGACGGGCGAGTCCAGATGAAAGCGATAGACCATCCACTTCGACCCCCGATTGTCGCCTGTGTTGACCGGATTGCCGTAATTCTTGTGAGCGAATGTAGGATAGGTAGAACCAAACGGAGAGATGCCGCAGTTACCATAGCACCAAGCACCGAGGTAGTAATCCTCCGATCCGGTTCCGGTGATGGTGGGCTTAGTTTTGTCGTCAATGAACATCATTTCGTCGCCTTCGCCCCACCAGTCACCCTGATTCTGTAGAATGCTGTGGGTCACACCGACGTAATGGCCGCGCCCTTCGGTTTCGAGGATAACGTAATTTTTCGCTCCCTCAAGGTTCGGCTCATTATTAACTTTGGCGTCGGCGTTGAGCTTCCAGTCCGCAGTCCAGCCGGAAGTAGGTGTCGCCTGACGATACTCGGCATAAAAATAGGCTATGCCGTCAGGCAGGGTTTGATGCTTTTGCCAATCGATGTTGTAGTAGAAGGCCGAAATCGCTTGGCTACCCTCGTTGGTGACCGTGATGCGCGCAGACTTGCGAAATGGCATCGGAAAATAGCTGTTGAGCGCCTTCTGAGAGCCGACAGAAAGCGGACCTGATTCATACAAGAAATACTCGCCTAACCCCAGACCGAAGAAGTCGCCGATGGGTGCTTCGACTGCAGGCAAAGTGTCGCCGTCCCAGTAGAGGCGCAGAACAATCTGCTTCAGATGGTAGTATTCCGGCGCGTCGATGGTGAACCACATGTGCGTGATCATGCCGGGACCCGCCGCCTCACCGATGGTGCGCGTCTCGCCCGGCTTGATCGGGTTCTTCCGGCCCCCGTCATCGTTAGCGCCGGAGCGGTCGTAGGAAGAGATGCGCTCTATCGTGTAGGACTTCATGTACGGCAGGCGGGAAAGGTCGTCGGAGCTTTGGGCGCGGACAGTCATTCCGGTGAGGGTGATCAAGAATAGGACCAATATTGAGCAGACATAGGTGTTTCGCATAAAGTTTCCTTTACCTGGAAAAATGGATTTACTGCTCAGGCTGCTTGCCTCGACCAAACAATGATAGGGCTGCTTGCGCGGAGGCTCGTTGTTTTTCGTCTTCCGATAGACTCTTAAATTTCGTGAGGTGACGTTCCGCCGCCGCTGCGTCACCCAGCACACGGTATGCCCGCATCAGGAGATAGTGCGCGAGTGCATCGCTCGTAGTCGTTTCTAAATATGTGGTAAGCGATTGGACAGCTTTGGCCGGCTGACCGCGATTCAGGTAAATCCTCCCCAACTCTTTGTGCGCTGCTGGGGGGCTACCTCCTAAGGCCAGAGCTCGAGTAAGCGCAGCTTCGGCGTCATCTCCCTTGCCCAAGACGATAAGCGCGCGCCCCATGCGATAGTAGACCTGCGAGTCGTTAGGCCGGAGAAGCCGTTCGGCCCGGTATTCTTCCAGCGCCTCTGTCACTTTGCCCTCGCCCATCAACAGATCGCCGATGTCCCTGTGAATGCCGATGATATCCGCCTTCAGGCTTAACGCCGCACGATACTCGGCGAGAGCTTCGCTCACTCGTTCCTGAGCTTGAAACGATTCCGCCAAGATTTGATGCGCGCGATGGGAATTGGCTCCGAGCGCCGCGATCCGCTCAAACGCACGCTGTGCGCGCGCGCGGTACTCCGTGGCAGCCAAGTAGTGCTTATCTTCCAGAGAGGGCGATTCGGTGGATACGCGCGGGGGCAGAGAAACTTCCTCCGTCTGTGCTTGCCCTTGTTGGCCGAGCAATTGGCGGACAATCTGTTGAACTTCGGTGAGCCCGGGACGGCGTCTCAAAGCCTCCTGATAGAGCGCAAGAGCTTTGGCCGACTCGCCCCGAAGGAGCCACAGGTCGCCGGCCAATTGGAGAATCCGAGCGCCACCAGGAGCGAGATTTGTGAGGCGCTCGACTTCCTGTCGGCCAAGTTCCAGGTAGACCTGCCCCAGCCCATACCAAATATCTACATCGGTCGGCGAACGCTGAGATGCAACCAGAAAGTGATCTGCCGCTGCGCTAAATTGAGCTTGCGCGGCATAGCTGTGAGCGAGCCATGTTCGGGCAAGGGGATCCGCCGAGTTTAGCTCGACAGCGCGTTCCAGTAACTTTGCCGCCTCGGCTGGCTTTGACAATTCGTTATTCGCAATCCCGGAAAAAATCAGTGCCGACACCAGTTCGGGTTTGAGTTGGAGCGCTCTCTCAAAGGCGACCAGAGCTTCATGAGGCCGTTTATGAAAATAATAAGCCACTCCAAGATTACTGTGGACTTCGGCCACGTCCGGAAGCATGCGGGAAAGGGTGGTGAACTCACGGATGGCGGTGGCGAAGTCACCTTCCCGCTGAGCGTGCTGCGCGGCTTGAGCGTGCCGCGCAATACGGTTCGGGTCGTCTTGTCCGACCGCCCGTGGCGCGAGTAAACAGACGGCTATGCAACAGTAGCCGAACAGTCGAAGTCCATTAGGAGGGCGGTTTCTGCGTTTGGTCATAACGCTCTCTATTTGGGTCGGGCAGCTAGACGGGGAATGCTCGGATCGAACTCCCACGGCTGCTTCGGAGTCAACCCGAAGACGAACGCCTGCCCCGGCACATAACGCTGACGTACCTCAAAATTCTCGAATGATAGTCCCTCCGGTATCGGAGTCGTTGAATTCCAATAGACTCGCCGCCCGTTGACCTTGATCCGCAGGTCAGGCTGGATGTGCCGGGCAGGGACGCGCCAATACTGCGTGAGCTTGATCGAGCGATACGTCCACCAGGGCCGCGCGGTGACTTCAACGCCCGACGGATTATCTTCGTTGGTGGTCGCCAGCACCAGTGCGTCGCCGTCGTCGTACATCAGCGTCTCGTCGCGGGGGTAGTTCTCCTTGTCAACGAAGCCGTCGCCGCGGTAATCGGCGTACAACTCGCGGCTGTCAATGATGCGGTCCTTGAGCCACAGGTGGCGCAGGCGCTCGTAGTTGCCCATCGTCGCCGTTAGAGTCAACTCTTCAATGGGAGCGCTGTCCTCATGATGAAAAACCGTCAGTTCAAGCTCATTGAATCGGTCGCTGTAAATGCTGGCAACAAGATAAACATGCGCGCCGTTGGCGGCGAACGGCTCCACTTCAATACGCACGCTCAAACGCTCAACGGGTTGAGGCTTTCCCGGTAGCGTCGTCAACTCGCCTTTCGTCGTCGTAACCCAGAGCCGCTTACCGCGCTGGCCGGGATCCAGTTCGCTCATTTCGAGTTCGCTGAAGCCCATGCGGCTGAAGCGTGAGCCGGCGCCCTTAGTCACCGGCTCGATGGCTATGAAGTTTATCAACTCGGGTTCCCCGCTGGATTTTCCGAGAATGCCGACGCGAATCAGTCCGCGCGGCCCCCGGATGCCACCTGGCGAGGGCAGGCCGAAGATGAGGCCGTCCCTTCGACCCCAGATCAACGCTCCGTGCGAATCTTTCGGACGCAGCCAAGGGCCGTCGGCGAGTTGGCCTGCTACCAGAGCTTGCATACCTATTAGCAAGAACAGTATCTGAAGCCCGGTAGTTGAAAAGCGTCTGATATAGACCACGTTAGAACTCCAACTTCACTCCTAACTGGATTCGCCGCGGGCCGTTCTGCTGGGTGGTCAAAATTCCGAACGGCGTACCGGAGTTGGCGAGCGTTGCCGCGTTTAAATTACTCGGCGCTAAATTGAATATGGTGGTAGGCGCCCCGCCGGTGCCGAGCACCACGCGGTTAAGGGCGTTGAAAGCGTTCACCTCTATTTTGAGGACAAATCGTTCGCCTAACGACGTCCGCTTGGAGATCGAGATGTCCTCGTTGAAGTAGGGCTGTGCCCGCAGGTCGCCGAAGAGCTTCGGAGCGTTGCCGAACTCGCCCGGCGGCGGGGCGACGAAAGCTGCGGGGTTGATGTAAAACTGGCATGACCGACGTCCCGCACCGAGCAGCGGACCCGAGCAACTCCGGTCATAAGCGGGGTTCACGACCGGCACGCCGGCCACCCTGTTCGGACGGAAGCTGAAACCATCGTTGGCGCGGAGCGGGTTATTGGCGCCAAACGCTTGGTACTCCATGAAGAGCGGTCGTCCGCTCTGGTAAAGGTGGATGGCGCTCACCTGCCAGCCGCCCGTGATCTTGCCGACCACACCTCCTCGATTAACGAAGCGCTTGCCGGGGCCAATCGGGAGCTCGTAGGTGTAGCTGAGCGCGAGGACGTGCGGGATATCCGAACTGGTCACCGAGCGCTCGCTGCCGTTGTCATAAAAATCCTGCTGGAAAGATCTGGCGAACAGTGCATTCTGCGCGCCCGCCGCAGCGCCCTGAAACGAATCGACATCTCCCAGGGTCTTCGAGAAGGTGTAGGACAGCAGCATCGTCAGCCCGCCGGAGAAGCGCTTCTGCAATTTTGACAGCATGCCGTTGTAGGAAGCGCTGCCAACCGGCTGCTGGAGATTGTCGATGTTGCCGTACTGCGGGAAAGGCCTGAGAGACTGGGCCACGGTAGCGCCCGCTCCGAAGAGTTGCGTAAAGTTCGGAAACGGCAATGGTACGACATTCCTCGCGCGCGGATCGGTGATTTGCAAGTTCAAAAACTCGTTCAGCGGGAGGCCGGCAACGGCGGCCGCCCCGCGGAAACGCTCGGCGGCTTCCCGCGGAACTTGATTCGGCTTGCGCCAGATTCCGACGTGATAAATGTGAGTTCCAACATAGCCGACACTGGCGAGGAAGCCGCCAGGCAGTTGCCGTTGAACCTCGAACGCCCAGTTGATTTGCGTCGGCAGACGGCCTATTTCCGAGTCAAGCAGCGGAGGGTTCGCATTGCCCGTCAGAAAGCCCGGATCGATCGTTGGCGGGGGCGTAAAGCCGGGGAAGGGCTGATCCAGGAAGAAGGCCGGTGAGCCTAGAGCATCGCCGGGGCGATTGGCTGTGGCGACGCCGTTGAAGCCCGCCTGGTAGAGGCCTCCGGAGATTCCGTTGGCGATGTTGTCGTTGCCCAAGGGGCGGGTGATGGCGAAGCTTGCACGAATGACCGTGCTCTCTTTGCCGAACAGCGCGCCCAGAATGCCGCCGCTAACATCCGGCGTGTAAGCCAGGCCGACGCGCGGCTGAAATGCCGTCCAGTCGATATCGCCGATCCGCTTTCGGCCATTGCGTCCTGGCCCTTCTCCGAAGAACGTGAAAGCGCCTAGTCTCCCACCCGCGCTCGGGTTGGGAAGGGTGCGGTCCACGGTCGAAACGCGCCCGAGCACTTCGGTGCGCGGGATCGAAAGGTCATAGCGAAATCCGAGGTTGAGCGTCAGGTTACGCGTCACTTTCCAATCGTCTTGCACGAAACCGCTTGCCGTTAGCCAGCGGTAGCCTGCCGTCGTGAAGCCCAATTCAAAACGCGAGAAATCGACGGCGCCGAAAAGGAAACTTGCCGCCGAACTGCCCGTCGCCCCAGCTGGAACGGAGACCGCACGAGGACCTTGGGCTGTATTGACGAAGCCGACACCGTTCAAGGCGGTCTGCGTCGGCTCGAAGACGAACCGGCCGGAGTTGTTGGCGACTTGGTTACGCTGAAGCCGGCGAAACTCGCCGCCGAACTTCAATGTGTGATTGCCGCGCACATACGTCACCGTGTCGCTCGTGATGAAACGGTTCTGTGCGACGAGCGCGAACGCTTCCGTGCCGATCCCGTTCTGGTTGCGAATGTTAATTGCCGGAAATGGTGAGCCCGGTGGCAGACTAATTCCACTCAGTCCCAGGCTGCTCAGCGACGGACTCGGCACGACGGGTCCGTCGGTGAAGCGGTCGCGCAGGAATCCGAACGAGAAGCTGTTAATCAGGCGCGGCGAGAAAGTGAAGTTATGGGAGATGCGAGTTTGCAGCGATGGCGCGTCGTTCTGTACCGCGCTGAGCTCATTGAGAGTGCCGTTGTTGGCGGAAAGGCTGCTGCCGAGTGAGACGCTGACCGCCAATGCCTGGCGCGAGCTGAGCTTATGGTCAATCTTGACGACGAATCGCTCCTGATCGGTGGTCGAACCGAGCTGTCGGGAGAAGTTATTGAAGAGCGCGTCCGTCTGCGCCTGCGGGAAGTCCTGCAAAATTCTTCGAGATGCGCTGCTCAGGCCCGCATAGCCGGCGGGGATAACGTTACCCGCAAACGGATCGCGAATCTGATACGAATTGCCGTCCGGTCCCGTTACCGCGCGCGATCGTGTCGGGTCGTAGATAGCGCCCGCTAAGACTGGGCGGCCCGCCGCGTCGAACAAGGGGAGCTGCTGCGCAGGATTCAGTGGGTTGGGTACGGTGACTTGCGCACCCAGCAATTGCGAGAAGTCACCCTGGCGGAATCGATTGGGGAACGTGGTCAGGTTAAAGCTGTTGGCGCTCGGACGGAATTTGAAACCTGTGTAGCTGGTAAAGAAGAACGTCCGGTCGCGCCCCGAGTGGAGCGAGCGACCGCCTTCTCCAAAGCGCGGCAGATAAACGGGACCGCCAAGCGAGAAGCCATACTCGTTCTGCTTAAGCGGCGCTTTTACCGCCTCTGTTCGGTTGAATCCGGCCGTCGCCTTCGTTACAAAGTCGAAGGCGTTAAGCTTGTCGTTCTGGTGGAACTCGAACACATTGCCGTGAAAGTCATTCGTCCCCGACCGCAGCGTGAACGAGATGATGGCGGAAGCTAGTCCGTACTCGGCCGAGTAACTGTTGTTACTGATTTTGAACTCTCCCACGGCTTCGAGCGACGGGTGGTTAGTTCCGATTGCTCCCGATACGTTGGTGTCCGCGACCGGGACACCGTCAATATAAACTTCCGCCGAGGCGGCCGGCGTGCCGCTGATGTTGAGCCGCAAGTCAGGATTCGCGCCCGGAACCGAACCACTCACGCCCGGCGTGAGGACAACGAAGTTCAGTGGGTTGCGCATGCTGCCGGTGAGCGGCACCGGCAAATCCAGAATCTGTCGCCGCGATACGGACGTGCCCGTGTCGGAGGTCTCCGTGTCGAGCGTGGCGCTCGTCTCGCTCATAATGGTGATCGTCTCGCTTACCTCGCCGGGACTGAGGGTGAGTGTTAACGCCGAAGTGCGGCCAACATTGACCTGAATCCCGGATTGGATAAACCTCTTGAACCCCGTCCGCTCGGCGATGATTTCATAGTTTCCCACGACCAGCGCTGGGAACAAGAAGCTTCCGGAACCATCCGTAGTTACTTCTGTGCGCGCCCCCGTCGCCTTGTTCGTCAAGGCAACAGTGGCTTGAGGGATGACCTGATCCTGCTGATCCACGACAAGCCCACTGATTGCACCTCTGTCACTCTGTCCGAAGGCGGTCATGGCCAACAGGAGGATCGCTACTAAAGATCGCGCGGTTAACAGTTGCATATTCTTCTCCTTCTTCGTCCCACTACCGATAACGATCGTTTAGAATATGGGAGCTGGGTAATTCCCCGTCAGAGAGGACTAAATAACCGTAGTTGAGCGTTGTCAGTCCGCTTCAAGAGCGGTAAATCCATGGGGAACAGCTCTTCATCACCTTGCCGGCAGAGCCCCAGTCGCGGTTACTCTTGCGCTTACCGCCGAAAAGTTTTTACTTCCGGAGTTAATTAGCGGAGCAGCATCTTTATATTTCGAAAAGCTTGTACTTAGAAGCCGCGAGCAGCACTGTCTGCCTGGTCTTTACACATTCAGGGAGAACTTCAAACTTTCATCACGCAATAGGGATCATCATAAGGATTGATGAATTTGATATCACGATTGAAACGTTTAATACTCTGCCTTTTAGCGCTTGTCAAGATATTTTTTCGCCAAAGTAGTGCCCCAGCAAAGGGGCAGAGGCGATGTACCAGCAGCAATTCACAGCAGCCTTGACGTGTCGCATTATTCGCAATATCTTAGGAATTGCGCGTTATGAACAATCGCAGAGGCGGGATTAGGAATTTTCTCTCGTTTGAAAAATGGGCTAGATTGGGGCCAAACTTAAAAAGATTTATCCGGTGTCCCGGAGAGCTGTATCGGCCTTGATTGAAACGTTTTAAACTTTCGTAGTGCGGACCCGGGGAACCGCGATTCCGCTGAGCTGGGTAACCGAACGATGCGGAGTTAGAGAAGAACCGGAAAGCCTGTAGAGGGCACGGAAGTGGTAACCAAGGAGCGGATACATGATAACCTGCCCGGGCTTAACTGAGCTTTAGAGTGCCTCAAAGTGAACGACCGAGGATTATTAATCCTCCTGGAGGAAGAATATTGGGGGACAGGCGAGCTACAGAGAAGAAAATGGTGACCATGCATGATGTGGCACGATTGGCGAACGTTTCCGTGGCTACGGTCTCGGCCGTAATCAATGGCAAGAACGGAGTGAGCGCGAAACTGACCATGCAGGTCAAAGAAGCAATGGCGACCCTGGATTACCATCCGGATCTCATCGCCCGCAGCCTTAAAATCGGCCGCACGCATACGATCGGGATGATCGTGCCGGATGTGACCAATCCCTTTCACACAGAAGTAATGCGTGGCGTCGAAGATGAAGCGCGGTTGAACGGTTACTCGCCCATGCTGTGTAACTCCAATGAGGACCCGGAGCAAGAGCGTCATCTTCTCGACACTCTCTTTTCGCAACGTGTCGATGGCGTCCTGTTGGCGGCTTCGGATTCGTCAGCCGTCTACGATCGCTTAACTCGTCGTCGCTTTCCAATAGTCTTCATCGACCGTTTACCTGTGGGACATAAACAAAACGCGGTGGTAACCGACAACGTCGGAGCGGCTTACGATGCTATTAAATACTTGATTTCGCTGGGCCACGAGCGCATCGCTATTATCGCCGGACACCTTCACCTTTCAACCGGCTCTGACCGCCTGGAAGGCTACCGGAAAGCAATGCAGGAAGCCCACCTTCTCATTCGCGATGAGTACTTCCAGGGCGGTGATTTTCAGTTGGAGAGCGGCTACCGATGCGGTTTGCAGTTACTGCGGCTAGCCGACCCGCCGACGGCAATCTTCTCTTGCAATAACAAGATGACACTGGGATTGATGCGCGCTCTCTCAGAGTCACAGATGCCGTGTCCGGAGCGCGTGAGCGTTCTGAGTTTCGACGATTTTGAGTGGGCTGCTAATTTCAGTCCCAAGTTAACCACAATCGCCCAGCCGACGCACGAGATGGGTAAGCAGGCGATGAGGATGTTATTACGAATCATGCGTCCAGACAGAGAAGACTTAGGTGTTAGTGAAGAGAACGTTGTGGTGCTTAAAGCGGAACTGCGCATCCGCGACTCGACAGCGTCGCCGAGAAGTTAGAGTTTGTGTCCAATGAAAGTGCCTGGTCGCGTGCTTGTACTGCGATGAGTCGCAACAGGCGACGTAAACAACTTTTTCGTGCCAATCTACCAGGCGGCCGAATGTGTGAGCCTCTCCTCCCCATCTTCATACTGAAACCAACGCCAAGTTGCCGTCAGTATTGCCATCCACCGGCCTTAATCGCGGGCCCACTCCAACCCGGATCGCTGGACTGCGTCGCCGGTTTGTTCAGCGCTAGATTCACAGTGGGATTCAACGGAGACGCCTCGTGATCAACAACTGCCCGTTGCGTTGTACTCCTTCTGCGGATTCGCAGCGGCAGCGTTAGCGGCATATTCAGCTAACAGTTCCCCACGCTATACACCTGCCACGTCTCGACCCCCATTGACCTTGCGCCGCTTGCGCTGGCCGTCGGCGTTGTAGGTGTAGATCTGCCACTGATTATTAGCCCAAACCTGCGTCATCCGTTTCTCCGCATCGTAGGTGCGATTTTCGCTTGCAGTGTAAGTGGCCTTGATAAGGTTGCCGGCATAGTCGTAGCGCATCCGTCGAGAGGCGTCAGGCAAGATCAAATCCCCGGCGAATAGAGCCGGTTCGTTCCCGTTTCCACTTGCATCCAAGATTGTTAATTCCTCCGTAAGTCTGACTCGGATCCGGATCGATTCGACGATTGCCCCAGCGGTTGTAGTGGAAGTATTCCTGCAGGTCGAGCAATGAATTTCCCTGTACTCGTGCACCCGCTGCAAACGACTTAAATGATCATGGTCATAGCCTTGCCGACTGACTCAGCAGAGATTGCTCGACAAAAGGTAAATCGCGCGGTTAAATGTCGGGTCGTTCAACCCCTAGTTTGCCGCGAGGTTAAATACAGTCATGTCAATAGCTGTTATATCCAAACCGCCTTCCTCAATCACAGTGCTTATCATGATGTGCTTCACTCTTAATCTCATTGGAACACTAAATGCTTTCGCTCAAGAGCCTATTGATGATGTCAATCCGATGATCGGCACAACAGGGCCTACTGAAAACGACTATGGAGGGATGATCCCGGGTGTTGCCACACCCTTCGGCATGACGCACTGGACAGCTATGACCCGTGAAAACAAAATCAGCGTCTGTCCCTATAATTACAAAGACGAGACGATACAGGGTTTTCTCGGCACCCATCAGCCCGCGATCTGGATGGGTGATTACGGTCAGGTCAGTTTGATGCCCCACAGCGGAGAACTAAGTACCGCGAAGAAATTGCCCTTTCGCCATCAAGATGAAATCTCCGCGCCCAACTACTACGCCGTTAAGATGGACGACGGAGGCAGACCGCTCAAAGCCGAGTTGACTGCGACGACCCGCGCCGGGTTCTTGAGGTTCACATTTCCCGCATCCCAAACTTCTCACATCGTCGTTACCGCCAGTCGCTCCCAGCAATTCAAAGGCTTTGTCCAGATCAATCCGAACGAGCGAGAGATTGTTGGCTATAACCCTGATCGTATGTCTGCCCATCTAGGCCCGCCACTACCAAACTTCAAAGGATACTTTGTCATTCAGTTCAGCAAGCCTTTTGCGTCCTTCGGGACATGGGAGGACGATGATATTCATGGCGGGCGCAGCCAGCAGCAGAGCGATCATCGGATGGGCGGTTACGCGAGCTTTCCAACGACACAGGGTGAAATAGTCGAAGTCAAGATCGGGACATCTTTCATCAGCACTGACCAGGCAAGAGACAATTTGAAGAGAGAGATTCCCGATTGGAACTTTGACACGATAAAAGCGGAAGGGCGGAGAATCTGGAACGAGGCGCTCGGCAGGATCAGAATTCAGGGCGGGTCTAAGGATGAGAGGGTCAACTTCTACACCGCGATGTATCACTCTCTCTTATTTCCCAGAATCTTCTCGGAATATGGGCGCTATTACAGCGCGTTCGACGACCGTGTGCATAACGGCGTCTCTTACAATGACTACTCGCTCTGGGACACATTCCGGGCTGAGCACCCGCTGCTTCTGTTGATCCAGCCCGAGAGAGTGCCGGACATGATCACCTCTCTATTGCAGATGTACGATGAGGGTGGCTGGATGCCGATGTGGCCCAACCCTACTTATTCCAACATCATGATTAGCACACATGCCGACAGCGTTATCGCTGATGCTTACGTGAAAGGGTTTAGAGGGTACGATCTCAACAAGGCTTACGCGGCCATGTACAAGAATGCTATGACGCCGCCAGATGGAGACGCCACGAACAGATGGATTGATCGCGCGCCCTGGACAGCATATGAAGCCAGAGGGGGGCTGACATGGTACAAGTCTCTGGGTTACGTTCCACAAGACAAAACGGACGAGTCTGTCTCCCGTACGCTCGAATTCGCCTATAACGATTTCTGCGTCGCACAAGTTGCTAAAGCTGTGGGTAAGCTGGGCGACTATCAGCTGTTGATGAAAAGGAGCCGGAACTATAAGAATCTGTACGACCCGGTGGTGGGCTTCATGCGACCGAAAAAGGCCGACGGTACCTGGGACGAGGAAAGTTGGGCTTCGCGCGCAGAGAGACCGCCGGGATTCACTGAAGGCAGTCCCTGGACATATCTATTCTGCGTGATGCAAGACGTTCCCGGCATGATTGCTCTGATGGGCGGCGAGAAACGATTCACCGCCAAGCTGGATGAGAACTTTTCCGGCGGTCATTACAGACACGGCAACGAACCCGGTCATCACTACACCTATCTCTATAACTATAGTGGGCAGCCCTGGAAGACTCAGGAGAGAGTGAGAGAGACGCTGCTTGCGAATTATCAGAACGCGCCGGACGGTCTAAGCGGCAATGACGACTGCGGCCAAATGTCCGCCTGGTACATATTCAGCGCGCTGGGGTTCTATCCCGTAACCCCTGGTAGTACGCTCTATGCTATCGGCAGTCCTCTTTTTGAAAGAGCTACTATCATGCTGAAAGCGGGGCCGTACAAGAAGGGCCCCTTTACGGTCGTGGCGAAGAATCAATCGCCGCAGAACAAATATATTCAGTCGGCGACACTAAACGGGAAGCCGTTAAATGAACCATTCATCAGGCATGCTGCTATTGCAGGTGGCTCCACCCTAACCTTTGTCATGGGCGCACAACCGAATAAGAAATGGGGACAAGGAAGAGCGCCCTGACGAGAAGCGACGCAACTAGGCAAGCGGACAGCAATGGGAACCGCGTTGGAGCCAAGATCAGAGAGAAGTAGATTACGCTGTCTGGCAAAAAGCCATCGAGCGCACCTTGAACTGGATTGACGTTAATTGATGAAGGATACGCCGCGTTAATCGAGAACAACGCGAACAATTCTGCGGCAGACAGGAAATGAGGAGAGTGCATGGCAATTGCACGAGAAGCTTTCTAAAACTTCTCGGCACGAGCGCCAGAATCTTTGCTATAAGAAACCCCCGCATCGTTCGCTCACCTGTATCACCCTCATTGTTGATGTGATTCTTACCGGAGAGACACGGAAATTAAACGCGGCGTTCTATCTCTCGCCCAACGTTTTTATCCTATTAGCTTCAACAAGCGGCGTTTGATTGATAGCGCCGAGACGGGCGCGAAACCTGGTGCGGTCGCCGCGATAATAATCAAGCGCGTACTCGACGGGTGCGCCTTTGGCGTAGCCAGTGCGCGTGATAAGCAGCGCCGTTGCGGGCGATAATACTGTAAGCAGTTGCGCTTCATCATCATCAAGCATTACGGCTTCAAATGTCTGCGACGCATCATCAGGTTTAAGTCCGTAGCTTTCGTCCATGATTTCATAAACGGATTTATGTTCGATGTCGCGCGCGAGAAAATCCGGGAAGAGCCGCATCGGCAAGAACGTCGTGGCAATAACCATCGGCTGCCCGTTGCTGGTGCGCAGGCGGCGGATGAAGATGACGTTTTCGCCGACGGATAAACGAAGCGCGACGAGTAAGTGCGAATTAACGGAAGTGACCTGTTGGATTTCAGCGTCGAGCAACTGCGAGCCGGGTTTCATGCCGCGATACGCCATGAATTCGGTGAAGCTGAAAAGTTGGTCTAAGTCTTGATCAACTTTCGGCTCGGCAACAAAGCTGCCGACGGCGCGGCGGGAATACGTCAAGCCTTCATCTTGCAGCTTGGCGAGCGCGCGGCGAATCGTCGCCCGCGCGACGCCAAACTTTTTCATCAACACCAATTCCGAAGGAAGTCTGGAGTGCGGTGGAAGCTCGCCTTTGACGATGTCATGGCGAAGCGCTTCGGTGATTTGTATATAGACGGGAAGTTCCCGGTAAATGCGTATCGCTGCAAAGTCTTGCATAGACGCTACTATGCCAAAAGGTTGGAAGCTAAACAAGTGCTTGTTGCCGCAGTCCTATTCGATCCTCACCAAACGAAAGGGGGAAAGCAGAAGTGGTAAAGGCAAAACTTATTTTGTCTTCGCTTTCTCAGCTACGTCGGGATTGTCGGTGATTACGCCGTCGGCTTTAAGTGAGTAGAAGAATCGAAACATCTCGGCGCGAAGCGGTTCGGTTTCATCTGCAGCGGGGGCGGCGAAAGTGTAAGGCGTGACACGCAAGCCGAGTTCATGTGCCCAAGTTACTATCTCAGGGTTTTTGCTCAAGGATGCTTTGTGAGGGCTAATACCGGCGCAGAAACGTTTAGCTTTCGCTAAACCGTCGGGCGTCAACCAGCCGTCTTTGTCATCGGCGGGTGTGAGCAGGTGAAGCGTCAGAAGGCTTTTAAGCTCGGTGGCAATCTTCTGCAAGCTGCGTGCACTGAAGGATTGAATGACAATCGGAGAGTGCGCCAGTGAATCCGGGTTTGCCAAGTGGTCGCGTGCGAGTTCCGCGAGCACGAGCCGCTCCATGTCAACGCCCCTCGCATTGTAGTCGTCGGGCTTCTTTAGTTCGATAAAATGGCCGGCGCGCCCCCGTATGAGATCCAGCGTTTCCTGGAACGTGGGAACAGGAATGTCTTTGAAATTTGTACCAGTCCAGGAACCAGCCTCGAGTTTTTTTATCTCAGCGAGCGTGAAGTCGTATACGTACCAGTGTTTTTCGCGCGACTTGTCACCGGCGGCGCTGCGACTACGGCCGGGAAATACTTCCTCGACGTTCGTCGTGCGCTCGAGTGTTTCATCGTGAAGGACCACAAGTTGCCTGTCTTTGGTAACTTGCAAATCGTACTCGACGAAATCTGCGCCCATATCGAGCGCGAGCCGGAAGGCGGGGAGGGTGTTTTCGGGAGCGTAAGCGGATGCGCCGCGATGAGCGATGATTGTCTTGGTAGGTGGAGCGCCGGGTGAATGATGATGCGCTGTCACCAAATACGAAAATGTAAAGAGAACTGCGAGCGCGATATGAAGTGATCTTTTTAGTATGGCAAGACCCATCAGTTGCCTCTTCCGCTATCGCGCGCCTGATCTGGCAAGTTGCCGACGTTCAGACAAATTAGAAGGAAACTTTCACGGCGAGCTGAATTTGCCGCGCCGGAAACGTGCTGCTGATGTTTCCGAAGGCGGCACTGGTAATGTCTGCATTCGCAGCTTGAAAATTCGTGTGATTGAACAGGTTAAAAAACTCGGCGCGCAACTCAAGGCGCGTTGATTCGTTAATCGGCAATTTGAATTGCTTATGCACGCCTAAATCGAATTGAAAAAATTTGTCGCTTCGCGCGATGTTGCGCGCGGCGTTGCCGAAAGGAGCATTCAGCGACGGAGTCGTCAAACAAGACCGCACGAAATAACCGGTTGTCGGGTTTGGACGGCTTTCACGGTTAGTCGGGTCGCAGGCAACATTCGGACGAAGTGCCACGCCGCCTAAAAATGTTGGTAAATTATTCGTAACGGGCGACGGACCGTAGCGAAAGTTTATCGGCTGCCCGCTGGTCATTGTATTTACGCCGCTCAAAATCCAGCCGCCAAAAACCGAGTCGAGAATCGGATTCAGATCGCTGCCGAGCCAACGTCCCCGCCCGAAAGGAACTTCCAAGACGAAACTCGTCGTGTTGTTAAAGGGCTGGTCGTATGCTCCGATTCCTTTATTCGAAGCAATGTCATAAACATTCTGCGGCGTTCCGGTGTTTCCGTTCGGCTCCTCCAAAACCTGCGAAGCATTGTCCAGAGTTTTTGACCAGGTGAACGAATTCAAAAAATAAAGCCCTTGACTGAAACGGCGTTCGAGCTTGACTTGCAGGGCGTTGTAATTGGAAAAACCGTCAGGCAGTACCGCGGAAATTGTTCCAAAGCCCTGAATCGGACGACGTGCTTGCAGCGAAGGTCTTTGGGCGGCAGGCAGAAGAAGCTCGGCGGTGGTGATCGGACGCGCTTGATTGAAATCCGCGAGAATAACTAGATTTTTTGCGCGGTTGCCAACATACGCAACGTCGAGAACCATATTTGAAAAGAGTTCGCGCTGAATTGAAAGCTGCCAGTTTTGAATCCTCGGCGTGCCGATGTTGCGCGGGACATAAAGCGTGACGTTGTTCGGCAGACTGCTTTGTGGATAACCGAGTTGAGTCGTGCGGAAACAGTTGGCGGCGAATGTGTCGCCGACACAGAGCGGATTGAGAATCGGGTCGGGTGCGTTTTGCGCGACAGCGGCGCGGGTGATAATAGGAAAGTTCGTTCCCAAAATGTCCGCGCTGCCAAGTCGATTCAGATAGTTATAACCCACTCCGTATCCGCCACGAAGCACGGTTTTATCGAATACGTTGTACGCAAATCCGAGCCGCGGACCGAAATTATTGTAATCCGGGTCAACCAGAGCGCGGTCGTAAAGCGAGCTGCCCTGTGCCAGGAGAATCGAGTTAGTCGTCGGGTCGTAGTTCGACAGACGATTGTCCTTCTCGTAATAAGGCGTGCCGAATTCGTAACGAAGCCCAAGATTGAGCGTCAGTTTTTGATTGATCTTAAAATCATCCTGAATGTAAGCGAAATGAAAACGCTGGCGCATTTGGGCAATGGTCAGATTCGCCAATTCGTATTGGCTTCGCAAACCGAAGAAAAAGTCAGCCAGATTATAAGCATTATTGGCAGCCGCGCCGACGGGACGACTGAATTGTCCGCTGTACGTATCGAGTCCTAAAAGGGGATTCGTGTCCTGCACTTCCGTGTTTACTGCGAGATATTCATAACCCGCTTTCAAACTATGACGACCGAACGCGAAACCGTAACTGGCGCGGATGTCGTTGTTCGTGGGATTTTGAAATTGCGGGTTAGTCGCCTGTCGTCCGAGCTGCGAAAGTCCGCTGATAGTCTGCGTCGTCAAACCGCCGTTGATTTCAGGATCGTTCGGAAGTCCGGTGATGCCGTAAAGCTGAAACGGGCTTGGTCCGCCTGTGAGCGGCGGTTTCTTTCCGGCAGTAATTGTCGAGCGAGCAAAACGAACGTCCAAAACCGACGCATGTTTAAAAGCGTAGGTAGCGCCGACGACGAATTGTTTATTGAGAATGTCTACGAAACCGTTTTGATTGCTGCCCGAAGGTCCCGGAATATTCGGGGCTTCAAAAGCGTTCGATTTGCGGTAACTCCAGCGTCCGAAAATGCTGAAGCGGTCGTTGAAATTATGGTCAACGCGCACATTGTATTTATTGTTAAAATTTCGGTTCAAAACCAGTTCCTGATAGTTGTTGCCCGCCACACCGGTCAAGTTCGGCGCGGGCAGTTCGCTCAAAACTTTTTGGGCAAAGGTGGTTAAAGGAATCGGCGTTCCCGCCGCGTAGGTTACTCCGGTCAGCGGATTGCGAACCGCCACGCTTAGAATTCCTTGTCTTTGCGCGAGCGTCGGAATGTTGGAGAAGACCAAATTTTTCTGGATCTGCCGAAAACCTTCGTAATCGCCAAAGAAAAACGTGCGATTTTTAATGATCGGACCGCCGAAGGTAAAGCCGAATTGGTTGCGATTAAGCGGCGGTTTTGCGCCGCCGAGGGGTTTAAAAAAGCCGACGGCGTTCAGAACCGTATTGCGGTTAAATATCCACGCCGCGCCGTGAAATCCGTTCGATCCGCTGCGATACGAAGCGTTGATGACTGCCCCGCCGGAGCGGCCGAATTCCGCGCTGTAAGTGTTCGTTTGCACTTTAAATTCTGCAATCGCGTCGGGCGAAATTTGAACGACCTGACTTGAAAAACTCTGATTGCTCGTGCCGTAAGCGTTGTTGTCAATGCCGTCGAGCAGAAAATTGTTCATCGTGGCACGCAAACCGTTGACGTTAAAAGCGGCTTCGCGCCCGCCGCCACCGATGCTGCTGTTCGTGTGCGATTCCCGCACTCCCGGCGCGAGCAAAGCAAGATTCGCGTAAGAGCGACCATTAAGCGGCAAAGCAATAATCTGTTGGCGCTGGACGAGTTGCCCCACTTCGCTCGAATCGGTTTGCAAAGGATTTGCCGCGTCCATGACAATAACGGTTTCAATCGCCGACGCCACTTGCAAAGTCAAATCAACGCGCTGACGGGCATTGACGGTGACATTAATCTGATCGGCAACCGTGCGGTTAAATCCGTTGGCTTCGACCGTCACTTGATAATTGCCGATTTTGACGTTGGCGAATTGGTAATCGCCGTTTTCGTCGGTCGTCGTGGTTTGCGCGATGTCGGTGGCGACGTTTTTCAAAGTGACGGTCGCATTCGGAACCGCCGCTTCATTTGCGTCGCGCACCGAGCCGAGAACGGTTGCGGTTTCAAATTGGGCGAAGGCCGCATAATTAAATAAACAAACAGTGAAAAGTGTAATCAAAAGACGAAACAATCCCTTCGATAGACGAATATCTCTGTTCATAAAATCTCCTCTATAGTTTCCTAACTTATTTGGGCGTAAACTCATAGCGATTTCAGATTGGTGCGACTTCTTGTACAGAAGCCGCACGAGAGTAAGGCCGAAATTGACTTGCGCCCTCGACTTCCGTGCGGGCTTCTGCATCAGTCGCATAATTTTGAGAACCGCTATAAGTCTAAGAAATGAACGAAACCTGCCCCGTTCAAGATTGAACCGGCCAAACCCGTTGATTTTTATAAAATCATCGGCATTTTATTCAAGGTGCTCGCCATGTCTAGACAAACAAACGACTCGATAAGATATAAAACCGCTGCCGGTTTTCTGCCGTTATGGGCACACGCCTCTGGGTCTTAAAGCGAGTTCCAGCCGATGTTTTGTCTGGCGGATTCAACTCATAAGTGCATTTTGAACTTAGTGGCTAAAGGGCGAATCTTGACGGTTGCACCGCAACGTTCTCGCCCGCCGGGTCGGTGACGAAGCCTTCGATTTGCTTGGTGTTAGCCTGCGTCTGCGAGAACGCTGAAGCCGCCGCATAACAAGCATGACGAGAGAAAGAGTATCCGTTTCATGTTAAATTCTCCTTACGAGTTTCCAGGCTTTGAGCAACACGCCATTCACGCAAGCACCTTTTCGATTACTGGGTGCGGCTTGCGTGAAGTGCTTGCAACGCAAGTTACTCAACTACGCCACCAACGGACTCACGCGCTCAATAACGGCGCGTTGCTGGTTCGCAGCGTTTCGTTTGGTCGTCGCTTCGCCGTTGCGAAACGTTTGTGTCATGACAATATGATTTTGATACTCATGCATCTCGGCTGCCGTGCGCGTCGGCGACCAATCGAGTTCTTGCGCGAGCAATGAAGCGGCGCGCGCCGCCGCGCTCTGTCCTTGATCTTGACAGAAGCCGAGCAGCGTGCGACGCAACAGAAAATCAACGAGTCGCGCGCATTGCTCTGTTCGCACCGCGAAGACGACTTGCGCTGCGATGTCAGGCGCATGCGGCGACAAAGGTTCGCGCAAACATTCAGATTCAGCAGCGAGATTGATGACTTCCGTCGCGCGGCTGCCGTAGAGGTCGAATAAATGCGCGACTGTTTCTTGAGTTACTCCGGCGGGCGGCGCGTTCGTCACATCTGTTACGGCGCGCTCTGCGCGTGTGCCGGGCAACGGCGTTACTGCTGTTTGACAAGAAGCGGTGACTTTAAGTTTCGCGCAGACTGCATCGGTTGCCTCTTCCGCTATCGCGCGGTAGCCCGTGATCTTTCCGCCAAGCACGGAGATCAAATTACTCGCGCCTGATCTGCTTCCGTCCACGATGCGATGCATACGCGAGACGGATGACTGTGAGCCCTCCTCCTTGACCAACGCACGCACTCCCGCGTTGCTGAAATAAATTCGCTCCGTATCGAGCGTCGGAAAATAGTCCTTGACGGAACGTAGCATGTAGTCAACGTCTTCTGCGTTTGTCTGAACCGTTGCCGGGTCGTCTTTGAAATCCGTGTCGGTTGTGCCGAGCCAGCTATATCCGAGCCAAGGGATAACGAACATCAAACGTCCATCAATGGGTGAGAAAACAACAACGGCGCGATTTGTGACGGGTGGGCAGGTAATGTGCACGCCCTTCGTCGTTCGGATTTGTTGGGGCACAGGCGCGGTCAAGATTCCAGCGACGCGGTCAAACCACGCGCCGGAAGCGTTGATGACGATGCGGCTATTAACCTCAAATTCCGCTTTGTCGTCGCTCAACAAATCACGCACGCGCACGGCTTGAATGCTGTCGCCGATTCGCAAGGCTCCAGTGACTTCGGTGTAATTGAACGTTTGCGCGCCGTGTTTACGCGCATCAATGATGTTCTCTAAGCAGAGTCGTTCAGGTGAATTGGCTTGCGCGTCGAAATAAACTGCCGCGCCTTGCAAACCCTGCTGGCGCAAGTTCGGTTCAAGCTCTTTGAGTTCTGAAGCGGAGAGAAAGCGGTGGCGCGGCAAGCTCTTGCCGTAGCTCAGCACATCGTAAAGCCTCATGCCGATTCTCATTTTCGCGCGATAGAAGAAGCTGCTGCGATAAAACGGCATGATGAATTCGAGCGGGCGAACGAGATGTGGGGCGATGCGTAAAAGCGTTTCGCGCTCGCGCAAATCCATTCGCACAAGGCGAAAGTCGAGCATCTCCAAATAGCGCAATCCGCCGTGAATCAAGCGCGTCGAACCGGCGGTCGTGCCGCTACCGAAATCCCGTTTCTCAAACAAAGCGACGCTCAGACCGCGAAGCGCCGCATCACGCGCGATGCCTGCGCCGATGATGCCGCCGCCGATCACGACAACGTCGAATTCCTCGTCTTGCAACCGTGCGAGTCTGGATAGATGTGCTTGGGAGCCGTACATAAAAGGAAATGTGTGACGGGCAAACAATTACAACATGCTTGTCTAGACAGGTGAGTTAATAGCAGGACCTAATATCGAGTGTCAAGATTAAATTAAATTAAAACTAATGATGAAAGCAATTTTTTGAAGGGGAATCCGCAAGCAGAACCTTCTTGACTTATTGTATAGACAGCATTACTGTGCCGTCGCTTCCGTTTTCGTTATGCTTCCACGATAGAAGACCGCACGTTCGCTAACGTTTATTCCCTAACGTGTAAAAGAGCGCGCTTCTATTGCGGCGTAGTTTGATATAAAGCACAGCGCTCCGGCGGCAATCGCGCCGCGAAAAACTTTTTTCTTTTCTTAAACCTGCACCGCAGGTCGCACCGCTGCCGGAAGCCGAAGTCGCGAGAAAACATCTGAAGGTTCGCCGCCAGTTTTTGGAAGCTACGTTTATCGGGTATGCGACCTTCTATCTTGTGCGTGACAACTTGCCAGTCGTCTCGAAAGGATGGGCGCGGTTTTCGTCTACGACAAAGCGCAAATCGCCGACATGCTCGCAGCGGCGGCAAGATCTCTTACGGGTTGGGGAAATTTCTCTTATGCTCGCTCTCCGACCGCACCAACCGGCGTTACTTCATGGCTTTAGGTTGCTCTTTACGTACACGCTCTCATTCAGAACTCAGCTTGTGAGGTTTGATAAATGAAAGTCTATTTGGCGGAGATTATCGGCACGATGATTATGTTGATCCTCGGTGACGGCGTCGTCGCCAACGTGTTGTTGCACAAATCAAAAGGGCAAGGCGGCGGTTGGATGGTGATCACGACGGCTTGGGGATTGGCGGTTATCATCGCCATCTTTTGCGTGGGCCGTATCAGCGG
>JBGTLM010000186.1:0-10511 GCA_041744135.1 Pyrinomonadaceae bacterium | reverse complement strand
ACAGGGCAGGTCCCAGAACCCGCCTCGCTGACCCTGCTTGGGCTCGGTTTAGCGAGCCTCGCCCGACGCCTCCGTCGACGCAAATAAGAAGCTCTTCTGGCTGTTGTCGCGTATTTGCGCTTGGCGCGTTTTCAGGCTTGTTGACCTGACGCCTCGCGCGCTCCCGGTGCGGTCCGAAGAGATGTGAAAATTATTGCCGGTCGTTGCGCGCCTCGCTATTCAATCGCGCAACGCCGGCCCTATGCCCACGAAAGATTGTTTTCTTTCACTCACGTTTTGCCCCTCTGTTCTTCCCTCCAATGTTCATGCGATCGTAATGTCCCTTCGCACCTTTAGCTCGACACCTTTGCACCACAAAGGCGATAGCTACAACGGTGGAGTACTACAAACACGAAGCCAACAATAGCAACCGTGGATCGTGGGTTTCTTGTTTCGTTATCTTTCACGACAGTACTCTCCATAGCCGTAAGAAGATCGAGTAGTTCTCAACCCGTCGCGCAATATAGCGTGGACTTACGAGCGAAAGCGCCGAACGCTGGGCGCGCTCACCGCCGAAGCGGCAAAGTTTTTGAGAGACTCACTGATTTGCCGTGGGCTCCAATCCCCTTGTTACCCGCCGGTAGCTGTAAGATGAAGGCGACACTTGCAGTTCAGATGCAAGAAATAGAGCTGAAAGACCGAGAGCCTGGTGTGGCCGACTCACATAACGTGATCCGGCTGACCTGCGAGACCTGCGCACCCAGAATGGCTTCCAACACCGGACACAAGGGCGGACAATCCGCTATCCAGGCGCTGTCAGCAAGGTTCGCCCTGTCAACTGTTCGGGTCAGCCGGAACGTTCACTATGCCGGTATTTCGTTGGCACGAAGCCAACTTAAGTGAGCTAAGCGCCGAGTCACTGTTGACTCGGCTGTCGATTTCGATATAGAAGCACCTTGCCTGAGGAACACCTTCCCGTTAACCGCCTGAGCGAGATGAAAGCAACGGACGCTTTGCCGCCCAAAACGGCGGCGGATGCCTTCGCAAACACCATGGAGAGCAGATTGACTATGATGAGCACAAAGTACATTCGCGTCATGATAATACTGGTGATCGCTGCGCTGTCGCTAGCCGGTTGCAGTAAGCTGGCAGAAGACAAGACCAGCAACACTAACGCTCCCGCATCCCAGGCTTCAACTCCCGCTGCCGCGGGAGGCCAGGCCGGCTTAGTACCGAAAGGCACCGACCCTGCCCCTGTGTCCGCGGGGCCAGCCCTGGCAACATCTGAAGGAGATAAGCCAGGCATTCGGGTTGAGGTCGTAGAGTTGAAGCGGACCAGCGGTAACACAGTAAACCTCAAGTTCGCCATGACCAACGATTCCGATAAGGATATGGACTTTAGTTATGAGTTTGGCGAAGGAAGTACCAGCGATTATGGTACCGTCGCCGGAACCCACTTGATAGATGCCGAGGGCAAGAAAAAATACTTCGTAGTGCGTGACACGGAAGGGGCCTGCGCGTGCAGCCGAGGGTTAAAATCCATCAAGCCCAAGACTCGCACCAACCTCTGGGCCAAGTTTCCCGCGCCGCCTGATGATGTGCAGAAGATCACGGTCGTCATTCCGCACTTCACACCGATGGACGATGTGCCCATCAGCCGGTAAAGGGAGAAGTGATAATGAGGCGAGATAAACTTTTATTGAGTGGGCTTGCTCTGCTTTCGTTTTTATGTGGGTTTGTTTCGGAGCGGGTTGTGGTCGGGCAAGAACCGACTAATAGCCCGGTTCAGCAAAGCGAGGAACTGAAGACGAAGATCCTGGATCTGGTCTTTCGCATTGAAGACCTGGGTGGCAAGGTGCAGGACCTGCAAGTAAAGGAAACTGGTCAGGAGGTACGCATCGAACTCGCAGCGGATGTCCTGTTCGACTTTGATAAGGCTGACATCTTGCCGAAAGCGCAAGCGGCGCTGAAACAAGCCGCCGGAATCATTCGAGATAGGGCCAAGGGCGCGGTGCGCATTGAGGGTCATACGGACTCAAAGGGTTCTGATTCTTACAACCAGAAGTTGTCGGAGCGCCGCGCCCAGGCTGTGAAGACCTGGTTAACCGAGAAGGAAGGCATGGGCAACGCCGAGTTTTCTATCCAGGGCTTTGGCGCGAAGAAACCCGTTGTTCCTAACCAAAAGCCGGACGGGTCCGATGATCCGGGAGGACGCCAAAAGAATCGCCGCGTGGAAATCATCTTTAAGAAGTAATGGACGACTGTTTCAGCGGTAGTGGTTCCATCGACCGCGAGTATTAGCGAGCGGGGAGTTATCCCGACTGTTTAAGAGGCTCAGGCATAAGGGTGTGAGAGGCGTTTCGAGTGAGTTTCACTGTTGGGACACAGAGTGAGACGGAGGAACGAAGTGAGCGGCGCGACAATGGAGGTTGGCGCTCCTGATAACAGGATTGTAATTGGCTCGAAAGCCTTATCCTGACGCCCCGGCTCGAAACCTCGGTTGCCGGTATTCGGATCCGTCGTCGCCGCTCGGCCATAGGTTACAACCGAATCAAAAATTGTCCAAGCAGACTCGATTAAGAGGGCCGACGGTTATCTCCGTTTCGCTTGGCAGCTGCGGCGCGCCGTGGCGGAGAAGGAAGTGGCTCGCAATGAGTTAGCCTCTACATCTCCTTGATGATGGCTGGCATCTCCAACGCATGCGGATCATCATTTATTCACTCCTTCCGTCCGATCGCGAACAGGCTTGCCGATGTGCGTACGTATATCACTCCTTCCGACAAAGCTGGGGTGGCCATCAGCAGCTCTCCCATCGAATTCGTTGCGACGAGAGCGAATTTCTGGCCGGCTGCGATGACGACGATGTCCCCGTCTTCGTTCGATAGGTAGAGCTTACCGTCAGATGCTACCGGTGATCCGCTGAAGCCGCTGCCCACCACCGGCAGTCTCTGACGATAGAGTTCCTCGCCGTTCCGCAAGTTGTAAGCGTCGAGGAGGCCGTTGTTGGCGAGCACGTAGAGAATGCCGTTATAGATCAGGGGCGTCGGCATGTAGGATCCGCGACCCGTTTTGCTCCAAGCGACGGCCTCGCTATCCGCCTTGCCCTCAGGCAAAGTAAGGTCTCCTCGAACACCAGCCCGCACCACAAAAATGGGACGCTCGGGTGCTCGGCCACTGACGACGACGAACAGATCATCGTTAAAGATGGGAGTCGGGGCAGTGATCTTCGAGCTCCGCCCGAGTCGCCACAACTCCTTCCCTGTGCGAGGGTCATAACCGCGGATGTAATTGGACGCGTTTGTCACCAGTTCCGGGCCTGCTGATGTCATTGCAACGGTCGGTGTTCCCCATGATGGAAGCTCATCGCGCTCAGTCTTCCACACCGTCTTGCCGGTGTCAGCATCCAGGGCCAAAATGAATGAATCGTCTTGGGTGTCGCACTGGAGAATGACGAGACCGTTCCAGATGATGGGCGAGCTGGCTGAGCCCCATTCATACGTCGGAATGTCATAGGCGCCAAAGTTGAGTCGGCCCAGGTCGACCTTCCATAGAAAACGCCCTTTGACATCGTAAGCATGGACGCCTTGCGAACCGAACCACGCCACGACGATGCGGCCGTCAGTAGCAGGAGTGGAGTTGGCATAGGTCGACTTGATGTGGCGCTTGTCGACGGGTACGCCCTGGTGGGCAATGCGCTCCCACAAAATTTTGCCGGTCCGTTTGTCGAGCGCGTAAATCATCCAACGGTGGCTCGAGCGATCTTTGGATGCATCGCCGTCGCCATACAGACCGGGGCGGAAGGTCGCGTTGGGGTCACTACTAGAAGCGCTGGTTACGAAGATCCGATGTCCCCAGACGACCGGGCTGGAGTGTGCGAGCCCCGGAATCGGCGTGCGCCAGAGAATGTTCTCTCCCGTCTTGCCGTTCCACCGATCGGGCAGATTCTGCCGCTCGGCTACACCTGAAGCCTGCGGTCCGCGGAATGAAGGCCAACTCCCAATGGGGGAGTGGGGATCAGGACGAACGGGCGGCCGAGCGCTGGCTGTCCTAACGACGCGTCGCGAGACCGTGGTTTTTACCTCTCCAGCAGGCGACCAGGTGCTGCGGTCTAGAATCATTCGTCGTGGCATGCACTCATCAGAGACGAGGTCGAAGTTGACGTGCTTACCGTCAATCCGCACCCTGTACCGCCCGGTTCCTTCACAACCTTTCGGGCCGCCCGACGTCGACAGCTCGATCTCATCATCCTTGGTTTTCCAGGTGCCTGTTAAGGTGGGCCAGCGGTCGCCCTTCAGTGTGAATGTGCCGCCGGAATCGAACTGCGCGACAAAGACGCCAAACGTCAACGGATGAGATGGGACCTGCACATCCGGCTGCTGGATAGCGTCTGCTGGTCGTGAGGCGATGGTGGCTACAATTCCGGTCGCGAGCACTAGCAGCCAAAGCCTTTTGCAATTTATCTTTCTCATAAGCATCGACACCTTCGCTCTAACCGATAAACGAAGCGCGGGGTTAGGAGGCTACCTCAAAGCGCTTCTAGATCAGCGCATCATTAAGAGATAAGTGCTGCCATCAGGCGCACGGGTAAGCGCATCTCGCCATACTTCGAAGCAGCCTCGAACGCCGAAAGGGCATCGCTGACGACTTCGGACCCGTGAGAGTATTACCCGGAACGGAAACCCCATAGCCTTGAGCCGTGCTCTTCCAACCGTCGATGTCCGTCCCAGTGTAAGTCGCCGTTTTGTTCTCAAAACCAAGCGCCGCAATTCCATACTGCTGCAGGGAGAAGTTGAGATCAAACTCAGGGTTAGTGATTGCACGAATGGCATCCTGGGGGCTCGATCCTTCTGGCAGCATCTCAATTCCCACTTTCTTCGCGGCCATGTTACTCATCGCTTGCGCAACGATAACGCCCTTACCGAGAGCGATACCAGCAATACCAAACACGAAGTCGGTGCAAGGCTCCGGCGACGCCAACCTCTCTGGTCTTTGGATCCACGGCTGTGATCGACCGGTAGCCATAGCAAGGTTCGGGAGTGACAGCAGGCTCTTTGAAATTTCACAATACACTTCATGCTAACCATTCTATCAAGCGCGTAATGGCTTGGTAATAATCAAGAGACCGCGTTCACGATGCCAAGCAAGCCCCCCACTTATGTCCCCACCTTCATGCGCCTGAGCATTCCCCGAACATGAGGTCAGCACAATCTTCCGCGTAACCTAATTCCTGGTTCCCTTAGCTAGACGAAGTTGTCGCGTTAGCCACGCGCGTCGATCATCGCGTGCCGCTTCGACTTGCAATTCGTGTCTGCCGTCGTACCACTTGATCTGTTTCGGCCTGCTGGCCGCATCGAAGAAAGCTATAGCCGCCTCCTTTTTGATGTGTTCGTCCGAGTTTGCAAATTGAAACAGGAGAGTTGCCGGCCCGGCTTGGGTAATCTGTGTGATCGGGTCTATCGGTTTCAGCGCCTGCCGGTAAGCTTCCTTGTCAGAGGCGGGGAGGGCCTCCAACCAGTAGTCGAGTGACCAGTTGCTGAAGCTGCCGATGCCGGCGATCAGGACATAAGCCTTCACGCGCTTGTCCACTCCCGCGGTAATTGCGCCGTACATAGCGCCGTAGTCGTGACCGACATAGCCAATGCGCTTCCGATCAACTCCAGGCTGTGAGAGCAGTAAGTCCAGAGCCCTGCGGACTTCGATGGTTTCATCGATAACGCGCCGGCGATCCGTCTTGGCGTCGGCGGGCGGCACAGCCCAGGGGAAGTAGCCTTGGATCAACAGGGACGTTGTTCCTTGTTTGGCTAGCGAAACGGCTTCGTTGAGGAATTGATCGCGGTTCCCGTTCGGTCTGCCATACCAGTGGAAGAAGAGCACGCCGGCGAAAGGCCCTTTGCCGCCAGGCTGGACTAGGTACGCCTTGACGCGCCCGCGCTGCTGAGTAGTGGCGGCGTAGTTGACATCACGGATGGTGACCCCTTCTTGCTCCTTCGCGGACTCCTCCTTGAGGTTGAAGCCGGTGGATCGTTCGTAGTCGAAGAGCCCCGCGGATTCGTCATCCAACTGGGGGAGAGGCGATGCTGCGGACTGAGAAAAAGTTACTAGGAAGGCTCCAAAAAGAAACAAGACTCCCAACCGTCGACTGAATTGTGCGGTACTCATGGTTCCTCCATCGTTATTACAACGCCAGCGCGGGGATTGACCCGCACCTAACATTGCTCATACTCGGGGCGTCTGAGGGCTGAGGCTAGCAGAGCGCAGAGCCGAAAGGACGAGAGCAGAAGTCAGCACGGTTAGCATTATGACTTGCTCCGCAAGACTTGCGCCCGTTATAAGTCCAGCGACGCTGGCGAAACAGACGATGAGCAGGTTCGTACCGATGCATGCAGCGCGGAGGCCGAAAGCTGCGAGACCATATCGCCGATTCAGGAAGTTCAAGACTCCGCAAAGGGCCATAGCTATTCCCGCACCAAAGAACCAGACCTTAGCGACGGGGCTCGAATTGAGCCGAAAGGTCGTGGCCATGTGGAGCACGCCCAGGATCAGAATCCCGGAGGCAAATAAGGCGTAAAGGAGCTTCATGGCATACGATTCTCTAAATCCCGTAGGCAGCAAAACCCCGGCGACCCAACCCTACATAGGGTTTTGAAAAGCACTGTCGTACTGACGCTTCAACAATTCACTTTTCTAGGTATTTGACGCATCTAAATACCTTCAACCTGAACTGCAAGATGACGCTTACTCTATCAAAACCGAGCTTTCGGTGGATTCGCGGCCTCTGACTCGAGCAGGTTAAGACATCTGACGAAAGGCGGCAACATCAATGCGGACACCACTCTTATTCTCCGCATACAGACGCAACCACACTTGGCTGGGAAGGCGGCCCTGCAGCGGATCAGAACCCGGCGGGCGCTTTGATTTTATGGGGCGCACAACTATGCTGTTCAGCTATCAACCAACGGGCAAGTTTTCATCTGGACGTCACAACTTTGTCAGACAGTTTCGCGTATAAGCAAGTATGCAGAAAGAACAATGGCCGGAGATTGCGAATATCAACGGAGGAGGAAGCTCTATGCCGAAAGGCAACTTTTTCATCGCTGTGGTGATTCTGATAGTCATCGTTCTCCTGATCGGAGGGGTGGTGACTTACTCGAATATCAAGTTTGCTCAGGAAGGTACGGTCCAGGTCGTAACCAAGTGGGGCGCGATTGAGCGCATCTACGCTCCATCGGATGGATGGTTTACTACGATTGCGCCGGGACGCAAGAGTTACGATGTTAACATTAAATCGTTTACAGAAAGCGCGCAGGTGCGCGTGACCAGTAAAGACAACGCAGCCTTACAGGTCGAGATTTCTTTGACTGCTTACACAGACCCCGCGAAGGTAGCAGATTACGTGCGCAAGTACGGCTTCTCGGAGGAGGAGAGACACCGCCGGCGCAGCGAGATATTAAAAGGAATCGTGCAAACGGAAGCCCGCAATTCTTTCGCGGATTACGGAGCGTACGAGATTTACGCCAATCAGGAGCAGATTCAAAAGCGAATCTTAGAATCCTTGCGCCCGCAGCTCGGCACTCAACTCTTGCTTGTCACAGAATCCGTACAGATCGGAAATCCTGATTTCCTGGACGACAGGGTCGAAGCTGCTGCTTCCGGCGTGGTTGCCAATGAGAAACAGAAGCAGGCGGAAGAAGCCAGACTCGAAGCCGCGAAGGTCGCCGCACAGACCAAGCAAATCGAAGCTCTGACTTTTGCAAATCCGGCTCTGCTAGAAATCAAGAAGCTGGAATTGCAATTGGAGATCGAGCGTGCGCGCGCCGATGGCATCAAGAATCATCAGGGCGCGCTGACTATCATGTATGGTCAGCCAGGCGTCCAATTGCAAGTTCCTGCGGGGAGGTAACGTGAGAGTCCTATTCCTGGTCTTGCTGGTGATAGAAGTCTTCCAACTTGTGGTGATCGGGATGCTGGTCGCTGGTTATCGCAACTTGCAGCGGCGGATGGATGGGGACTATCGCTTCAGCACTCACCCTCCACCTTCTGTGACGGACGAGTAACGGCTCCTCAGTGATGCCTTGGGTCTCTCGTCTGCCGCCGAGCTCGGCTGTGCTCGGCCCTTGGTAGCCCCTAACGCTCTCTTTGTATCTTAGGATCGGGAGCCAATCGCTCGAAACAAGTTAACGATGAGAGGCTGACTCCCGGTCGGTGCGCGCTGAGTTGTTATTCGTTTAATCACGCGCTACTCCTTCTGTGCTTTTCTCCGCTTCATTTCATTACCGAAGATGGCGTCGTACATGTTGAACTTCAAATCCACTTGCTCTTTATTACTTAGTACCAGAATTATGTTCATGTCAGCATTGACTGCCCCGATCCCAGTATAACTATCTCTGAATCCACTACCCCGGTCCGAGGATTCGGTTCTAGGATTACTAAACGCAGAATGATCGTAGTGATATAAGACCTTGTCGATTGAACTCATGATTTGTGGCGGGGCCTCAATCCAGACAGAGTAGAGGTGCCGAATCCTTCCATCAGAAAATGTGTCTACTGGTTCGGTTGATCTATCGGCGCGCGGCGTCACACTGCGTCGAATCAACTCAACGGACACATCCGCGGAACCATCGGCCTTGGGAGCCGACGCGTCCGGTGATCTTTCTAAAGTCACAGTACGGGCCGGCTGCGTCGTCTGGGCCGGTTGAGAGCTCGCCAGCCAAGGCGCTATCTTGTCCCAGTTACCAATCACAGCGGCACCTAATACCCCCACCAACCCGATTATGGCGATGATTATTTGAGCCCTATGACTTTGATCCGATGTACTCATTTTGTTGTCCTCGCTCTACTACGATAAGTCCCCAACGAGTTAGGTGTAGTCCTCGTGTTGCAACGCGAGTGTTTAGTATAATACGCTCCCGGTCGCTAATCAGGCGTCCGAATCGCTTCTTCGTAAGCTGTTGTTAGTTCCCTCTGGTTCGTAATACAGATGTCTAAATCGCGTAGCAGCCCGTCGCCTATCCCGTAAATCCAACCGTGCACTGCTAGCTCCTGCCCCCGGTCCCACGCATTCTGCACAATCGTCGTCCGGCTGAGGTTCAGAACCTGTTCGATGACAGTCAACTCACACAGTCTGTTCAAGCGTTGTTCTTCATCGCTGATTTCGGAGAGCAGCGCCTCGTGGCCATGCATGACGTCCTGCACGTGGCGGAGCCAGTTGTCTGCGAGGCCAAGTTTAAGATTCTGCATCGCGGCCTGCACGCCGCCGCAGCCGTCATGTCCGCAGACAATTACGTGACTGACCTTCAGCAAGTCCACCGCGAATTGAAGGACGGAAAGGCAATTGAAGTCAGTGTGGACAACAACGTTCGCAACGTTGCGGTGGACGAACATCTCCCCTGGGGAGAGGCCAACGAGTTGAGTCGCCGGGGCACGACTATCCGAACAACCGATCCACAGGTAGCGCGGAGTCTGTTGCCGAGCCAGGGCCTGAAAAAATCCCGGGTCCTGCGCTTTTATACGTTCGGACCAGGCCCTATTATTCTCAAGCAGCCCTCTCAAGTCTTTCATGTGAACAATTGGGGTAACAGGTATCTACAGGTAATTATGAAGGCAACGTGGAGCTTGCGAGGAACGATCTGGATAGGCAGGCCATCGGGGATCGGCAAGGTTGATTTTGAGGCCGCGCGTAAAGAGAGGAGTAGGCCAAGATTACGACACCGGTTTTGACTCAAGCTTATCAAGTCGATACTCCAGGCCTGTTTGATCGGCTCGCATGGTCAGCATATCCTTAGCGAGCACATCAATCTTCCGTACTATCTGATTCGATGCCTGTTCTAAAGCAGTCACGTGCTCCTTCACCTCAAGAATTTCAGCCAGGGCGCGTTCCCAGATCGGCTTCGCCTCAAGCACACACCGCTCGACTTGGTTTTCGAAGAACCCCAGGCTCCCATCGACGGAATCCAGCCGGGCCAGAACCCGCTCTTCAAAGGACCGCCCATCAGGCATATTTTTAGTTGTCCGTTCGCTCATGTCAAAGATTATGAAGCCAATCGAGGGTCCAAACAATAGATCTTGTGTCGAGAAGGTACGCTAATCCCGCTCGGGCTGAATTTCTTGAATAGCCTTTTTGATCAACGATGCTGCTCTTTATGCGCCTCCGCGTAAATCTTCAGTGCGGCATTAATACGATTTCGGAAATCTTCCCCCTGCGCTTTGAACCATTCAAGCACATCCGCATCAACTTTAGGATGATGGACACCTTTCTAGGCATCCGCAGACGAGCGCCGTCAAAGAACGCATCATCCAATGGAGAAGTATCTGAGGTGTCAATCTCTTCGTCTGTCATTTCGTTAAGTCTTGTCCAATCGTGTTTACGAGTGTTCTCGTTGTTCTTTACTTCGTCCCATTCGAAAATCGCACTCGCTCAAACAAGGATGAGGGTCCGTTAGAGACGTGAAATCGAGCAGTTTGAAAACGAGGTGGCATCTTTAGCACACTACTTTCTAAGCCTCAGCATTAAGGAAAGCGCAAACTAGATAAAA
>JBGTLM010000185.1:0-4784 GCA_041744135.1 Pyrinomonadaceae bacterium | reverse complement strand
AGTTGATCCGAAGTGGGACAAGTTCCGCTCTGATTCACGCTTTGCAGCGATCATCAAACGGATGAGGCTTGAATAGTAAAATGAGAGGTTGCCATAGATGACCACAATACCGAAATGAGGAAAGCCTCTATCAAACAAACTCCTAAAGATGCACGCAACACGACAACCGCTTGCACCTGACCGCCCGACAGCATGGCTCTCATGCTTTTCTTTTCAAATATAGGTTGAATGCTGCTTGCGGGCGGTAGGTGAAACGGAGCCTTGGGCTGCTTCCTCAACAGCAGGTGACTAGTCGAATGGAGACAAAACAAGAAGAGATTAGAAGTTGCCTCAATATGAAAAAGTCATATTGGCTCTTTATGTTTACCTTTGCTCTCGTTTTCTACGTCTTGGGAGCAGCCTTTCTCGAAGGCTTCGTCAACTATCGGACATGGCATCTAATCGGGACGGCGGAATTTAAGGCTTATCATCAAGCGTTAACACCGCGCGTAGTTGCTTTCTTAGTTGCCCCCGGATTTCTGGTTATGGTTTTGACCTTTATCCTTCTCTGGTGGCGTCCATCACCCATTCCACGATGGAGCATTTGGTTGGCGCTCGCTCTGAACCTGGTAGTGGCAATTGTCTCAATTGCATCTCAAGTCCCGATACAGAGGGAATTTGATCGGAGCGGATTTTCATTGCCTTTACTGGATAGACTTATTCTGATGGATTGGCTTCGCAAGGTACCAATTAGTATTAATGCAATTCTGTTTCTGTGGATGATGTCGAAGGTATTGCGCAGAGCTGAAGGCGTGAATAAAGCCGGATAGAGTACTCACTCTCGAATCGATCGAAATCGAGAGACAGCGCGTTACGTCGTCAGGGCAGCCGAACAAAGGCATGCAGCGGACGAGCAATTAGCATGTCTCTCATGCAAGGCTTGTCGCTGACGGCGGTTCGTGCGCGCCGCTGATGCCCATCGTTGGGGGCTTCGTAGGTAGCCGCCTTAGAATTGGAGAAATGGAAATGGCAAATTGTCCCAGCAAATGTGTGTCAGTGTTAGTTAGGGGAACTCTTATCGCCGTATTCTCGCTGGCACTAGCCCACCGAGCGCCTGCGCAGCCTATAGAAGAGTTTGACCAGCTGAAGAAAGTCCGGGTTAACGGCGTTGAGCTGCACTACCTTGAACGAGGCGAAGGGACTCCTGTTCTTTTTGTGCACGGAGGGCTAGACGATTACCGTTATTGGAAGTCTCAAATGGAGCCGTTTTCCCAACACTACCGTGTCATCGCATACAGCCGGCGCTACAATTACCCAAACAACAACAGGATGACTCGACCCGACCACTCGGCCATCGTCGAAGCAGAAGACCTCGCCGCACTCATTAAGTCGCTCAAAATCGGTCGCGTTCATATCGTGGGCGCATCTTACGGGGCGTATGCGGCTCTGTTCCTCGCCTTGAGGCACCCAGAGACGGTTCGCACATTAATCCTCGCGGAAGCGCCCGTGCTGCGGTTGGCCCAAGATAAGCCGAAGGGAATGGCCCTTTACGAAGAGTTTATGGCTAAGCTCTGGAAGCCTGCCGGAGAAGCGTTCCGGGGCGGAGATAAGGAGCAAGCCCTGAGATTATCCATAGAGTATTTCGCGGGGGAGCGGGCGTTTGACCAAGCCCCCGAAGACCTCCGTCAGTATTGGAGGGGTAACCTTCCTGAGTGGCAGGCGCTGACCACATCACGTGATGCATTTCCGGTATTGCGTCGTGCAGATGTGAAAAGAATAAAGGCGCCCGCGCTAATGCTAAGTGGTGAGCGCACCCTTAATATACATAAGTTCGTGGACGGCGAGCTTCGGCCCCTGCTACGGGGCGGGGAGCGTGTGATAATTCCAAACGCCTCGCATGATTTGTGGAGCGAACACCCCGAAGTGTGCAGACAGGCGGCACTCGCGTTCCTTGCTAAGCGTTGAGTGACACCTCGACAGCGCCGCCCGACAACGGCATGCAGCGGACGCGTAACACAGCAGCCCTTTTATCATTAGTCGCCCGAGCGCGCCGCTGATGCCGGGCGTTAGATTTTCACGGTGTGTGTGCGATTAAAGCGTTATCCATCGTTCGCAAAGCTTCGTGCGTATACTCCTCTAGACGGAGTGTCGAGTTAAATGAAGAAAATCCTCATTATTTGCAGCCTTGCTGTTGTTCACTTTATTGTTCACCTGGCCGCCTTCTTCGTGTGGGCCGGAAACACCATGAGCCGGTTTGACACGGGGAGGCCAGCAACAGCATCGGACCAGGTGATTAAGGCGGCCGTCAGCATATTGCAGTTTCCTGTTGTGACGCTGACGCTTGCTCTACCCCTCTCTTTAAGAAGAAGGGATTGTTCAACGGTCTGATGGGCCACGTTCCGTTTATTCTTAACAGCCTCGTATGGGCGGGGTGCATCTATCTTGTGGTTAGACTGCTAATAAAGTTGCAGAGAAGAGAAAGACAAGCTAGGTCCTCTTGATATCTTGTCGAATTTAGAAGTAAAGAGCGTTGGGATGCGGCAATTCCCAGACCAGCCGGACTGATGCATCGTTTAGAGGACAACATCTCATATCTGATGTCGGCAAACAATGGTGAACAAGACCTCGTGGCAGGTAGTGTATTTGCAACGCCGGAAATACTGTCACTCTTCGGCTCGAAGACAAGAATTGAGATAGTTGAAATCAATGCCGACCAGCAACTCGCCAAGGTGAGACTCGTTCACATCCCCGCTGATGTTCCTCAGTACTTACCAGAAGATGGACCCTATCGGAATCCCGGAGTCGCTTGGTTCGACCACATCGGCGGACGTGGTGATGCACTGATTGTTGTGGACGGGAAAGTTGCCAGCATTGCGCGGCGTTCACCGTTCTTTCGCACCCTCGAGCAAATCGCTCTTTTCGAAAACAGCGCAGCAATTACCTCCGTTCGGTTGCAGAGCACTGTCAGAGAGGAGGCGTTATCGACTATCGCTAATTTCACGCAGGAGCAAATGCACAGGTTGCAGGCTTTTCGACAACCCGCTCCTCCTTAACGAACAGAGGTGTATGAGGAAGAGTCAAAATCTACTGGCGATTAGTCAAATTATAAACTGTTCGCGGCAACTAAATTCCAGCATTGGACGGCTATCGCTTACAACTGATACGGCGGTAGATATCGAAGGTGCCGCATTGATGTCCGCCGCCCAACAAGCGCTTGCAGCTGACGGCGGGATAGCAGCTTCTCAACCAAGTCCTTTTCTTCTCGGCGTGAATGCTAATCGCGCGCCGCAGCTGAAGCGCATCTATAAGGCGAGTCAAGAGAAAAAGAGCGTACTCATCCCAAGGTGCCGCAGGGGTTTTGTTTTTTGCCTTACAGCACCCAGTAGTGTGGTTCAGAAACGTAGTTCGTGTGATCGCACGCTTTATCGAACTGCTTTTGCTTTTGCTTGTCTTTTTCTTACTGCCTGTCTTTCGTGTTCCTGCGTCGGGCCTCATAGTCGCTGTCACACCGCAGGGACAGCAACCATCTATGCGAGCAGTTCAGCGCTCATGAAGCAGAATACGCACTCTCCTGTTTAAGAGAGGTCGACCGTCCAATCAGCGTACAGGCCTCGGTAAAACTGCTGCCTGGCCTACGCGCTTCGCCGGACAAGTTGACAGCCCACTGCCGTTACACTCCGCCGCTCCTTGTTGGCCGCGACGGAGAAACTCGGCATAGTCGATTTCAGCTCGACCCATGATGAAACATCTGATCAGCAGCTGCGGGCTACTGCCACTTTGGCGCGTGCCTTCCCACGCCGCGGCAGCAGGCGCCGGTAGAACTGTTTCAACTGCTCATCATACTTGGCCGCCGTCTGGCCCGCCTCTACCAGCAGATAACGCAACAGCCTGGAGCCGGCTTTACTAATGCCGCCGTAAGCTTTGCGTTCCGCGGAAGAGTCTTCCATCGGATCGAAACCCACGTAAGCCGCCACCTTGCGGGTCGAGCCGAACCGTTCCAGGTCGCCAAAGGTGTGCACCAGACACAGCGAGGTCAATAACCCCACCCCCGGATGTGTCTGCAAGCGCTGCACTCGACTGTCACTTTTGGCTTGCTCTTTCAGCCACTGCTCCACGGTGACAATGCGTCGGGTTAATTCATCCGCCAGACTCACTAACTCGGCCCGCTGCTGCTGACTGATGGCCGAGAGTTGAAAACCTGCCAGTTGCTTGCGCCCGCCCTTGGTCAACAGTTGCGCCCGCGGACTGAGTCCGGCATTAATCGCCAGCGCCTGCAAGGTATTGACTACCATCGTGCGCAGCTTAACCAGCTTGTGACGATAGCGCAGTTGCCGCAGCACTTCCCGGCTCTCCCGGGAATAACGAAAGAGTGCGGGAAACTCGTTATGCACCAGCAGGTCCAGCAATAGGTCAGCATCACGGCGATCGTTCTTCTGTCGCCGCCGCGCCCACCTCCGGATCTCAGCGGCATCACCCACCAGCAGTTTGGGTCCCAACTGTTCTCTCAGCTCCTCGAACCAGTTGCTGTAACCACAGGCTTCGATGCCCACAATCACTTCCCCCTGGAACTGGCGGTAGAACCCCTTGACGTCATCACGCTCATGCTGCAACTCCACCTGCCCGGTGGTGCCGCCTCCGTGTCCAGGAAAGTGAGGGTTTGTTGTCGCGCGTGAATGTCTACTCCGATATATAATGTCATCGCGGGTGCCTCCTTTTGCGATCACACACCCGGGAGTTTAAACCGCTCTCGGTTCGCAGGTGCCCGCTTTATAGCATCAGCATTAGACGTCTTCTCGTATCCTCTA
>JBGTLM010000184.1:0-29993 GCA_041744135.1 Pyrinomonadaceae bacterium | reverse complement strand
CCGGCGATGCATGGGCCCATCACGGCAGAAATCTGCGGAATCTTAAGATATCGGCGCATGAGCGAGTTGTAGTAAAAGATTCGCGACGCGCCATATTGGCCTGGAAAGACTCCGCCCTGATACGGGAGATTCACGCCCGCGGAATCGACCAGGTAAATAATAGGCACGTGCGAACGCATGGCGATCTCCTGCGCCCGCAGAATCTTCTTGATGGTTTCCGGCCACCATGAGCCTGCCTTCACAGTTGCATCATTGGCAACAATTACAACTTCCCTGCCCTCGATCCGACCAACAACGGTGACTACCCCGGCGCCTGGGGCGCCGCCATCATATTGATCGTAAGCCACTAGCAGGCCGATCTCCTGCACGTATGAGTGTTTATCCAGCAAAAGACCGATACGTTCGCGGGCGGTGAGCTTCCCTTGCTTATGCTGGCGCTCGATCTTCTCTAACCCGCCACCGAGCCGCAGTTTCGCCTCCAGCTCTCCCAACTCAGCCGTCAATTCTCTTAATCGTTTATTGGATTGTTTTTCCGCGGAGTTTTTGGGGAACTCTTTAACTGCGTATTCGGTGGCGCTGCGTTTCACGGGTTAAGCTTCAGGGCTCAAAATTTAGATTGCCGCCCAAAGTAGCACGAGGAGAGAGATTGTGACAATTGACGCGGTTGACGTTGGTTTTTGCCTCTCTACCAAACAAATACAAAAGAGGCCACCGCTATGCGGTAGCCTCTTTCTCTGCAATCAATTTTGAGCCTCAATCCTGGTTGCGGTTTCGATTGGAATTGCTGTTCGCGTTCGCGTTCCGGTTGTTGGCGTTTGTAGACCTTACGCCGCTTGTGTTGGCGTTACCGTTGTCGTTGGTTAACACTGCGGTGTTTGACGAAACTGTCTTGCTGTTCGCGTTTGCCGGAATGTTTGCGTTAGCGTCAACCACGCCTTCGCGTGGTGGGTTGCCAGCAGCATTGCTGTTGTTGGCATTCACTGTACTGTTGGTGTTCGTCTCGGCAGCGCCGCACCCTGCGAGGGTAACGGCGCCTGAGAACACCAACGCAAGCGCTAAATTGCGTTGCATCGTTATAATCTCCTCCACTGTCTGTCGTAATCGTTAGCCTCGAACTAACGTCAAACTTAACGGTCAAACTTAGCGATAGAGCGACTCAGCTTTGTTTGTGCGCCAGTCGTTCTCAAAGTAGTCCGCATCTTCAGTAGTGCGCGGATTGACGCCCATGACGATGCCACCCTCTTTAAGTCCTTTTTCGTAGTGCTTCGCGTGCTCCTCGGGAATTCCAGCCCCCACGAGCGCGCCCACAACACCGCCCGTCAAGGCACCCGCGCCTCCGCCGGCAATAGCTGCTGCAATAGGACCGGCGATTAGCAAGCCGATACCAGGCAGGGCCAAGGTGGTACCGATGGCCGCTATGGCCGCTAAAGTTGCGCCTACACCGCCGCCGATTGCTGCGCCCTTACCGGCACCTTCCCATGCCTTCGATCCTAGTTCGGTATCATCATCCGCGAAGTGCTTTTTCCGTGTCTCATCCGACATCAGGAGATTGACGTCGTCTTTACCGTAGCCGCGATCGCCCAATCCCTTATAAGCACGTTCGGCGCTGTCGCGGTCCCTGAATAAACCGGTCAACATACGCTTCTCGCTCCCGCGCGCCGTTCCGACTGAGCCGTCAGTAATGCCGTCCTTGTTATAATCTGCCATTTGCTTGCTCCTTTTGTTTTTAAGAACTGTTTATTTATGCGAGCACAGAAGAAGCGTTACCACGGCATCCCGCCTGCTCTCGTTTCGCTTCAGTGCACCCTTTTGATTCCCGCACTTAGGTTTCGCCATTTTCTTTGCAACGTCCATACCACTTGGGTCCGCATCAGAGCCGTCCACATCCAGTCGGCGCGTCACTCTTCCGGCGTGTTGCCGTTTCCGCCCCAGTTCCGGCGCTTACTGAATATTTGAGGCCTACTTCGAGTAGAAATTTCTGCGCGGTGCGGTGAGTGCGGGTGGAAGCAGCATACTCAGAGGGTGATCAAAACGGTCGAGACGGAGAGGGGCAATACTGATTTGATACAGATCGTTCTGTACCTGTGCAGAGCTTCCTCTCGCCTTGCCGCAAAGCATGATTCAGTGATTTAAAGCTTACAACCGGGCGAGACCATAAAGCTCTGGGGGAAGCGGATCGTGGGGTAAGTAGCTAAAATTGACCAAGTCATGAAAAAGCGGCAGATCTTGTTCATTCACGTCCACCGATTCCTTTTGTTTGCCCCTGCCACCGCCTCCTCGCTTGAATCCAACCGATGCCCGGTTCGCTGCCGTCAGTCGACCTCAAACCCTATATTTTGGCCCCTGAATAGAAAACTCGTTGAAGGTTTTGTTTAATATGTGTACTCTCTGATCTGCGGATTCTCACGAAGGCGTCCCCAGCTCCATCCATCCGCAGCCCTGATTTTACAACTCTGACCACAAGGAGGGTTGCGATGAAACGTTGCTCCCAGTGTGATTTTATTTATGAGGACGATCAGCACCACTGCGACATGGATGGGCACGAACTCGTCTATGAACCAACGCTTCAGCCCCTCCAACAGTACCCAGCCAACATAGCAACCTCACCGTCCATTCGATCAGAGAAGTCAGCGTCAAAGCGTCAAGCACTCGCAGCCATCACCGCGGTGCTCATAGCTACCGTTCTATCCGTGAGCTATTCCGGATTCACAAGGAAATACGCGCCGCAGAACACGAAGGCTCCCTCAACAAAGGTCATCAGCGCACCCCAATCCGCACCTGATCAAACTCCTGCCACTCCGGCTGTCACCCCCGCGCCGTCGCCAAGCCACTCACCGCGGTTGGGAAATACTAGAGTGGGATCCAGTATTGCATCTGCGGTTGCGAAGTCCACACCTCGCTTGCCTTCAACCGCCCCCGGGCGGGAAACGGTGAGACCCCAACCCGCCCAGGCGAATCACAAAAAGGAATCAAGAATTGGTGGCTTCTTGAAGAAGACGGGCAAAATACTGAAGCGGCCATTCAAGTTCTAGGTACTCTGCCAGAGCTTGCTGTCGGTGTCAGCCGTTGGACGCCAGCTGAGAGCGTCCGGGGATAACACCGCGTCTGCCTCTTTCCTTCTGCCTACGGCTTTTCTTCAAATCTTCGTGCCTCAGCGTGTCCACTTTTCTCCGCGTTTCATGCCCTATCGTCGTTTTGACCTCGCCCCTTCCCCAATTGAACGCCTCAGGCTTTCCGTGCGCCTCGTCTGGAATGGTGCGAGGCTTCGCTTCTTGGCGGCTCTGCCCGCCTCCCTTGCGGAATGCCTCTGGCTTTCCCTGCCCTTGGTTTGAATAGTGCGAGGCTTCCCCTCGCTTTTCCTACAAGGAAAGATTATTCTCCCTCCCAGCTTCACAACCTCACGAAGAAAGGATGCACCTCATGTTTCGCATCTCGAAAGACCTCATGCGTAGTACATCACTCCGGTTGCAATAAACCGGTTACCAGTCTTCCAAACCACAACGGTGAAGAACATAGCCTGTTCGACGTTAGATGAAGCCCGTAGCAGGCGAGGCACAGCCTCGCACTAACTAAAAAGGGCTGGTTGGAAAGGCGGAGGTTATCCGCAAGGGATGCGGCAAAGCCGCTCGAGAGCCGGCGGCCCCGAGGGATCGGCACGGCATTTGAGCCTCAACTCGGTACTCACCCTTGGTAGTCAACACTCAGTACTCATCACTCAGTACTCACTTAGTCTCAGTACTCAGTACTTGGCCAAGTACCTCGGTACTCGGCACTATTATTTAAAACCGACTCTAACCTACGGAGGACCTCACAATGAGCGAAATCAAACTCAACCTCACGGATGCTCAGCACACAATCAGTGGAGCAATTCACGGTTCGGTGGCCGACTCGTGTATTGCGGCCCTGTCTGCGGAACCAGAAACAATCAACGAGCTTGAAGCAGCACTAGCGCGCTACAACAAACCGGCAGGTGATATCAATCCATTCGGGTGGTTTCGTAAACACTCAGGGATAGACAAAGAGTCATGGGACGCCGGGATCGTTGTTATCGATCTCGCCGCACGCATCATCGCTTTTGAGTCGACCTACTCCCGACCCGGACCGCAGGGTGAAGTGCACTATCACGATGGCGTATGCGCTACCGACACCTCGATCTTCTACCGGCTCCCAAACGATTGGCTGTTTCTCGATTCTATTGACCAATACGAGGGACTGCGTGATCCACGTCGCCGCGAACGCCGTTCTATACCGCCTCTCGACACGCGCGCCATTCTGTACGGCCGATCGCTGCTGGAGTTCATCGTGCGCGAAAGCTGGTCGCTGAATCATCAGTCGGCCACGGCTCGTCCCGGCGATGCAATCGTCGAAATCGAAAGATCTTTAACCGCCCACTCTGGTGAGCTCACCCTGGCCAAAGCCGCGGGCGAGTTGCCGGCTATTGCGAACTCTCTGGGAGGCCACCAGCCAATGGCCGAGACTCTAGTCGGTGACAACTCTAGTGAATCCGTTCGCGAAGCAGAAAGCCAACAATCCGACGCCCCGGATCAAGATGACACGTTGCGTCAGCAGATCTCCGTGCTTCACGCGAAATGGTTAATGACTCCGCGCGATGACCTACGCGGCGAGTCGCCCAGGGATGTGTTACTCGCGAGACAGGACTTCGTCGACTACGACCTGCACACGCGATCAATGCAGTGGAGTATGCAAGGCGAGGGACCACCGTGCCTCGCCACTGATTCGTTCGCGTATCGTTTCGCAGGCTTTGGGACTCACGAGTGGGTGATCTACTACGATCTCGTTCGGCACCTGCTTTGGAGAGCGCCCTGCGAAGAGCCGGAGCGAATAGGCGGAGGGGAACCGTGGAGAAACGAACCGAGAGTGCTGACATCGAAGATCGCGCGACTCGAAAAACTCAAAACAGAGTGGCTTGAACAACCGCAGGAGGGGTACGGCGGAAGAATTCCGGCGCTCTTATTAGAAAATGAACGGATACGATTGCCGATAGCCATGCGTGGCCATGACATGATAATGGACGACGATTGTCCTGTTTGTCAGATGATGGCCAACGACGCCGAATTGGGAATGGAAGTAGGTTTCTGGCATCTCGATGGCTCGCACATGGACGACGAATTCGCCTTTTCCGAGCTGCGCACGCGCGAGGAGTGGGAAGCCCGGAGGCGAGAATGGGAGGAATTCACGGAGAATTTCAATCGAGAGTGGGAGGAGCGGCGGCAGCGTGAAGACACTGCCGGCGTCGAGCCTGTGGAGGAGCGTGGGATATTTCCCAGTTGAACCGTACGTCGGATGCGGATGAGTTTCGCGATTCCGCTATGGCTTGAGGGCATTTGCATAGACCGGGGACAACTTTAACATCCTCGCCCACTGCGGTAGTGACCGGATCCAAACTCAACTCGTCAACGGCGTTTTGGGTGATAGATCCGGTCGCTTCCGAGACTGGATTGAAACTCGGCCAAAAGGACGGCTAAGCCCCGATAATTCGCAGGAAGGAAGGCGGACCATGTCCCCGCTCATACAACGAAACAATAATCCTTTTAGATACTGGTAAGGGGACTCTAGACGACCTTGGCGCATCCCCTGCGGAAAGCCTCTGGGCTCCGCAACCCCTTTTATTCCGTTAAATCGATTCCAGCCTCGCTCAAAATCAACACTCCACACCCGGGTCGTGAATTAGGGCATAATGGCTTAAGGCTGGGTATTATCAATATGAAACGTTGTCCACAATGCAGTTTCCTTTATCTTGACTCGGATCAGCTCTGCGATCTCGACCAGACTCCCCTAATCGCGGACGACTTCGGCACCGATTTGGGTGTTATCGAGCGCCCGGAGCAGAAGGCGACGCCGCTCTTAAACGCCCCAGTCGTGCATCAGCGGAAGCTGAACCGGAAGACCCTGTTAGCAGCTACCGTCGGCGGTCTCATCGTTGGCCTCATCTTTCTGGTCAGCTATGAGAGGATGCGCCCGACTCTCCAGGCCAGCCAGGCCCCGCCAACTTCAGCAGCTCAGGCTTCGCAAGATTCCGGGGTGTCCCAAGTTGCACCGCGAGTCTCAAACGGGTTTTCAGCCGAAGCGGCGCTCGCACACCAAGAATCAGATTCACCCGTCGAGCCGGATGACAACACATCTTCCTCAGCCAAACAATTAACTTCCAAAATAGCGAAATCGACTCCCAACACTCGACCTGATTCAGCCCGGCTTCGCGTAAGCTCGAATCCAGTTTCAACAGGCAACGTCGCAAAACCCGCCCCTGGTCCAGTCACCATTCGCCTTGCCAACGGCTCCAACTTGCAGGCCGATGAGGTTTGGAGAACAAAGGCCGGCATCTGGTATCGCCGCAAAGGCATCGTCACTCTTATCAAACCCAACCGCGTTCGAGCGATGATCAACTAGAGACGGGCGACTCGCAGACCGCAAGTAGGTGCTTCTCACAGTCGCGGTGCGATCGAAGATCTGTTCTCCCGTCCATCCCCCCGTCGCCCCGATCCGTCTCTTCCTTTGCCAACTGCCCGCTGTCCGACATTTATTATTCGCGTTTCACGATTTCCGATTCACGCGTGCCCACGAAATCAATCAGCCCTTATCTCAACCTTGACGCATTCGAGTCTGATACGAACCAGTTGGACGTTATCGTCGATACGCCCAAGGGGAATCGAAACAAGTTCGAGTATGACGAGAAGTCCGAACTGTTTAAGTTGTGGGTGTATTGCCCGTGGGAGCGAGTTTTCCTTACGACTTCGGCTTCGTGCCTTCCACCCGCGGCGAAGATGGCGATCCGCTCGACGTGCTCTTGCTAATGGACGACCCTGCTTTCGTTGGTTGCCTTGTACCTGCGCAACTTTGGGAGTGATCGAAGCCGAACAGACGGAGCTCAGCGGGGACACTATGCAACGATCGTCTCATCGCCGTCGCGGCGAAGTCCATCACGCATCGCAGGTTGAAGTCATTGGGTTCAGATTTCTTGGATCGTCCAGGTCCTTAACCGGCTTTCGAGCGAGGTCCTGAAAGTAGTACGTCGCTGTTTTCTTAATTCCGACCTTCGCAATCCGAAATTCTGATTCTCCCTTTCACCCTTTCTTAACAACCCACGTTGTCATCGCCCGCATGTTCTGCACCACCACCGTCTTAATCGGCTCAAGAAACTCTCCTCCAAGCGATTCCGTTATCGTCATCAACATCGCTTCATCCACCAGGAAGCGGTCGCTCCCGTCCGGCAGGTGATAACGCCTACCCTCGATCAGCTCGACCTTGTCTTCCATCCCAATTGTGGACGCCAGTCGCGCAAAGAAGATTCCGCCAGACTTAAGTACTCGCCACATCTCATACATCATCGCGTGCCACTGTTCTTCGTCGCGAGCAAAGTGAAGCACCGCACTACTCAAGACCACGTCAAAGCAGGCATCGTCAAACGACATCCGCTCGATCGGCTCCACGCGAAAATTGTATGTCGACAGCGACCCAGAGGCCTCTGCTGATGATTGATGATCGAGAGTCGAGGCCAGCCGGCGGGTCTGTGCTATAGCCTCTTCCGATTCGTCGACGCCACAAACGTCGTAGCCACTGCTGAGAAAATAGACAATATTCCTCCCCGACCCACAGCCGGCATCCAGCACTCGCATCCCCGGAGCGAACCGACCCTTCAAGAGTTGATCGAACAAGTAGATGTCGATGTTTCCAAACCAATCTTGCAATTTGGCGGAGGATTGCATAAACTGATAATACCCTGCCCGCGCGTTTTGGACTCAAGTCCGTAGTCTTTATTTAATCTTGCTTTAGTTCTTGCTTTAATATTGGATCGAAGTCTCCTTCATCCTGCATTAATGTCGCCTTTAGAATCCTCGTCAGGGTCCTTCGCTGGCGCACTTTCATTCACACCGCGGCTTTAGCCCGATGTTGGAGTACTGCCCTCTCACTTCTCTAACGTTTTAGCGGTTTCAGCTTGCCGAGTGGATGACGCTTTCAGGAAAACCGTTCTATGAAATGCGTGGCAGGGCAATACTTCACCCCACGCGTCCGTTGATAGACGCCCATACGGAGAAAAGTGTCGCGCTCATCCCTGCCGCGAGCGAAGCCAGGGTGTGCATCCAAAACAGACCAAGATTCTTTGTATCAAGACCGCCTAATCGTCTCGGGTTCGAATCCGGTCTCCGAGACTCCTCGGTTTTTGAACTTTTAACCCCGAGTCTCTCCTTCTCCCCATCCCCTTCTCTGCGGGCTTCCATCTGCGCTCATCTGTGAAAACCCGCGGCCTTTGCTCTCATTTCGAAATCCGCAATCCGAAATTCGAAATGGATTTTCCTGGCGACAGCCCTTAGAATACCTTTGCTAACTTTAGGGAGGGAAATCTCCGATCTCTGCCACTGCTTCAATTGTTCGTGCTGCGTCTAACGGCGATGCGAATGCTGTGAGAGCGCTGTTGGCTGAGGGTGTCGACGTAGACCAAAGAGCCCGAGGAGGGCAGACGGCGCTCATGATCGCCGCGATCTTTAATTATGTCGATGTTGCGCGCCTCTTGCTTGCAGCGGGCGCGGACGTGCGATTGCAGGATGATCTTGGCTTGACCGCCAGGGAGTGGGCGGACCGGAGAGGTTCCTGGGAAATCGCTCAATTACTTTCAAACGGATCTTCAGCAGGAATATTACCCTCTCCAAAAAACCCACAGGCCCAACCCAAAGCAGAAGGTGAGCGGGAAAATCCCGCGGTCGAGGCAGAGAATGCGTCTCAACATAATGCCGGCGGGACGGAGGTGCAGCTAAGAACGGAGGCCGATCTCCAACCCCGCGAAGTGGACGATGTCCCTACGTCCTTGTCAGCACGGGGAGCAGTAGCGACCTGGCGTTCAACAGGAGCAACGCGCCGCGAAGCGGAACCGGAGCGCCAACCATCTGCGACCGAGACAACGATTGCACGGCGCGATGATGCCCTCAGGTTTAGCAAACTTCACAAACGAATAATGGCCGACCGGGCGCGCCGCGAAGCGGAAGAGGCGCGCCACGCATCTCCGATCAAGACAAGGACTACTCCTCCGCAGGATGCTTCTAACGTGGCGGACGAGCAGCAAATATCGGAGCCCAACCCGCAGCCCAGCGAAGTCGGCGATGGCGCTGCGTCGCTGTCAGAGCGGGGAGCGGTAGCGACCTGGTCTTCAACAGGGACGGGCAGCGAAGTCGAAGAGCTGCGTCACGCATCTCCAATCGATACCAGGACTGACCCTGAGCAGGATGCTCCAAGGGGAACAGACGAGCAGCAGATAACGATGGCCGAACCGCATTCCCGCGAAGTGGACGATTTCAAAGTGGCCTTGTCAGAACGGGGAGAGGTAGCGATCAGGTCTTCGACCGAAGCATCGCGCGGCAAAGTCGAAGAGGCGCCTCACGCATCTCCAATCGACACACGGGCTGAGCCTAAGCAGGATGCTCCCAGCGTAGCCGACGAGGAGCAAAGGACGATGGTCGACCTGGAGTGGAACAAAGCGAAAGAAGTGCGATTAACCGCAACGCAGTCATCACGAATAGCAGCTAGGTTAGAACATATGAGAATTCTGGAAGAATCTCGTCAACGAGTTGAAGATGAAGTTCGCGCGAAGTCTCAGCGGGACACGACAGCGCGTATGGAAAGCGGGGAGCGCGGCCTTGATCGCCGGACCGAGCGGGATCCCCGACCAAGCGTCTCGGCTGAGCTGCCATACTCGATGGGGTTAGAAGTTGATGACAGTGAGAGCGATACTACCCTGGAACGTCGCCCTGCCGACTTGTCCACTCGGCCAGCGATGTTGGAACCCAAAACGGGAGAGTCGTCCAGTCCCCCGCCCATCAAACGTTGCCCAAAGTGTAATACTACCTACGGAAATCCGCTGCTAACGTATTGCGCCTATGATGCTACCAGATTAATAAGCGCCGGTAATCCAGAGTTCAATTACTCGACAGCCAATGATTGGTCGCGGCCGACACTGTGGGCGATGATGGCAATGATTGTTGTATTGGGGTCGTCCCTTGGCTACCTGATAAACAACTATCGAACGAGAGACAAAGGATCCAATGCCCCTGTTGCAGCGCCTACAGCGCAATTGGAGCAACCGGAGAATCCCAGGAAAGATTTGCCAATAATAGGCGGCGAACTTAGCGGCATGGAGGTCGATGTGCCGGAGCCGGAATACCCGGCGAAGGCCAGATCCGAAGGGGTTTCAGGCTCAGTCACGGTTCGGGTTCAGGTAAACAAGAATGGCAGGGTTGTCTTGGTGCGCAGTTCTGGTGGTGACTCGAGGCTGCGAGCGGCTGCCGTAGCGGCGGCCAGTAAGGCCACCTTCTCTCCCGGGAAACTCGCCGACCTGGGAAGAGTCGTATCAGGAACCATTACCTACAACTTCGTGGCGCAAACAGAATCTCCGGTCGCAACAGGATCCCAAGCGCCGGCGCAAACAGAATCGCCGGCCGCTACTGAATCACAAGCGCCGACGCAAACGAATTCGCCGTCTGTGAACGAATCGTCATCCGCAACTGAATCATCTGCGACGAGCGTAGGTGGACATTACCCAGTGGTCGGCGGTCCGCTCGTTGGCGCAGAGAGCAAACTGCCTCAGCCGAATTACCCCGAACAGGCTAAGAGCAAAGGGATCAACGGCACAGTCACGATATTGGTTCGAGTTAGCAGGGAGGGTAAGGTCATATCGTGGCGTACTTTGGAAGGCAACTCTCAACTACGAAACGCGGCGTTGAAAGCTGCAAAGAACGCCGTCTTCTCTCCGTCGAAGCTCCCTGGTAAGGGCGAGGTCGTCGGAACAATTACCTACAACTTCAAACCGTGATTTTGAGTTGAAGCTTGTCACCTCAGCAGTCAGTACTCGGTATTCAGCCCCGTGATGTCAGCCGCCTACTGGCTCCTGATTCCTCGCTCCTCTTTGTCCACTTTCTCCCGGTCTCTCTTCCTTAGTGCCCACTGCCGACTTCCCTGCTCCTGTCCCCGCCTCCTGCTGTTATTCCTCTAGCCTTGCAAACAGTTTTTCCACCATAATGTATGCTAGTTGGCTAACGCCGTTCCCGGTCCATCGAGCTCCGTATGAAACGTTGTCCGGAATGTGATTCAAGTTTTCCCGATACCGATAAGTTCTGCGAACTTGACGGCGCTCGACTCGTCGAAGACTATTCGGATAGTAATCCCGACCTATTGGCACCACCCGCGGATCTTGATCCCCAGCCGGGCAGCCCGACTGAGGTGATGGGAGCGGGTGGGTATCAACATTCGCGAGAGGCGCGATTCCGGCTGAATTGGAAAATTCTTGCAATTGTGGCGGTCGCTGGGGTAGCCATCGGCATAGTCCTGTTTATCGTCTACCAGCGAATAACGCGTGAAGCTCCCGGGCAAAGTTCTAACGAGTCATCCAATGAGGCTGTCACGCAGCGACAGATTCCTCTCCTACCTTCGCGTCCCTCACCAACTGCCAGCGCATCTCCTCCGGCCGAACCGTCTCCCTCGCCTAGCGCAACGCGACCGCCTGCGATTCAAGCTGAATCTCCCCGCGTCACACTGAGTTCCAGTCCGGTATCGACTGGCGGAGACGGAAAGAGCAGGCGCGGTCCGGTTACGATACGGCTCACTAACGGCACTAGCGTTGAGGCGGACGAGGTGTGGGAAACAGGAGAAGGAATCTGGTATCGACGCCGCGGTGTTGTGACTCTTCTGCAACGCAGTCAAGTGAAGGCGATCGAGAAAGAGAAACCTGCTCCGTCACCAGCGTCAACACCCACACCGTCGCCATCCACATCGCCTTAATCCTTTCCTCAGCACTGCGCGGGGCTTTCTATTTACCATTTACGAACTATCGGCACGCCGTGTGTTGGATCGGCGCGACTTCGTTTCAATGCCGGCTTCTACACTGATGTATTGCCTGCACCTGACGCAAGACCTACTTTCCGTATGCCAACTCATCCATCATTGCGGCAAACCGACTCCATGGAATTCGCTTTCGGATCTTTCGTTTCCCTCCATACCATGAAAGCGACCCACTGCCGATGATTAGGGTGCCAATCTTTTCCTTGGCCGCGTAGATTTCCAGATGCAAAGAAGACCCGGCTTTAGCTAACTCCATCACCTGCAAGTTTGCCTTCACAGAATGTTTCTTAATTGATCGTTTCTTTGGCATTGGTTCCTCTAGTTGTCTAGCGCGCTATTTAACAAGACCGGATAACATGAAATGGGTTGCACGAGCCATTTGCTAACTTCAAACACCAACACCGATCTCGTCTGTCGATGGAACGGGGAAAGTCAAGCTGGGCGATTCCGGTCCGCTCCCGGTTCTTAGGGGCGGAATGTTTTTTGGTGGTCGTGCCCGGAGGGGCGTTGCTCCCGGTTGTTAAGTCTTGCCGCACGCGGGCGTATATTCAGGCTCGGCGGGATAGGTCTGGGCTGAGGTATTCTGCTCCGTAGGTTTTAATTAGCTTGGCCAGATATTGGCTGGTGTAAGGAGCAATATGCGCATCTCGTCTGTCGTGCCCAAGAAGTTCTTTACAGAGGCGATTGAGGCCCCGCGCGTCCTTGACTTCGTACCAGGGCGGAAGCATCTCAACCTTTAGTCCTACAGCCGCGGCCCGTGCGGTCGTGTGGCTCACAATGTTCGCGGTGTTCGACGATACTCGCTCAAAGAGATCGCGATGACCTTCTTTGAGGCCAATCAGATAGTAGCCACCGTGATCAAGGGCGCCGAGAACCATACAGTCGCCTGGACGCGAGAGAGACTCGATGGCAACCTCAAGTATTGAACGCGGCACAGTCGGACTGTCGGAATTGACCAGGCAAACCGCGGGAAATCCCCTGCTCAACAGATCCTCAACGGCGTTTGACAGCACTTCACCAGGCGTCTCACCACGTTGCGGGAATAGTTTAAAGTTTTTCGGCACCAGTTCTCTGAGCAATGACTCAGCTCTCCCCGGCGTGAAGACCACCACGCCCTCTGCGCGACCGCTATCGACAGCGACCCCGATGCTCGCTGCAAGATCGCGTAAAAAGCAATGCTTGAGCCCTGTGGCTTCGCTGGCCGTCAAGGTCGGAATCCTTGCGTCGTCGATGCTGAGTGATGGTACTCGCGCCATGAGCGCAAGAGCACAGCGATGTGTTGTTTTTAGAACGGACATATCAACTACAGATTGACACAGGTAAACGCGGAACGAAAGAACCACCGTTTGCTGCCCACTGCCTACTGTCTTCGTCCAACCAGGCTAGCGATCGCAGCTACCAGATCTTCCGGCTCAACCGGCTTGCCGAGGTGCAGTTGATAGCCAGCTGCCAGGGCGCGCTCGCGATCTTTGCGTGTAGCGTAGCCGGTTAGAGCGATAGCGGGTACGAGTCCTCCTTGCTCGGGCGGCAGCACCCGCACCTTGCGCATCAGCTCGTAGCCGTCTTCTTCCGGCATGCCGATATCACTGATGATTACTTCGGGCGGTCGGCCGCTTCCACCACCCCAGCCGGGCTGCCCGGCTGGGGTCCCCGGTCCGCCCCCGGCTCTGACAAAGGCTCGTAGCGCTTCGGAAGAGGAAGAGACGGAAATAACGTCAGCGCCATGGCGCTTAAGCATCATAGCGAGCAGCCAGCGTGCGTCTTCATCATCTTCAACCACGAGCACCTGGACGCCTAAGATATCAGACCGGCCTCCCGGTCTGGCACCGCGTCTTCTTTCAATCTCTTGTCTCCTCTGCTCGGAGCGGGCGGGGTCGCGCCGCTCTTCTGCAAGGGGCAGCTCTACAGTGAAAGTGGATCCCTGCCCTGTTCCGCGACTCTCAGCCATGACCTTTCCGCCATGCAACTCCACAAGATGACGCACCACTGCAAGACCCAAACCGAGCCCGCCCTGTTTGCGTGTGACTGAGCCTTCAGCCTGACGGAAACGATCGAAGACGTAAGGCAGAAACTCCGGAGGAATGCCCTCGCCGGTATCACTGACCTTCAGCCGCACATACGGTTCTACGCACTCGAGACTGACACTCACGTTGCCGCCGCGCGGCGTAAACTTGATCGCGTTTATAACCAGGTTCCAGATCACCTGGCGCAAACGATTTGGATCGCCTTTCACCAGACAGCTTTCCGGCTCGAGCTCTGTATGGAGCGTGATGCGTTTTGCCTCAGCGGTGGGACGCAATCCATCCTTCGCCGCCTCCACAACGGATACGAGATCGATCGGGCGAATCTGGAGGCGGAGATTGCCGGTGATGATGCGCGACACGTCCAATAAATCATCGATGAGTCGCGCCTGGGAACGCGCGTTGCGCTCAATCGTCTCGATTGCCCGATCGAAATTAGCTTCGTCAAATTCTCCCTGGCGGATCAGTGTGGCCCAGCCAAGAATTGACGTCAGCGGCGTACGCAGTTCGTGGGAGAGCGTGGCCAGAAATTCGTCTTTGAGTCGATCGGATTCCTCCGCCTGACGGCGCGCGTCACGCTCGCGCATCAGGAGGGCGGTGCGTTCCTCTTCCGCAAGCTTCCGAGCAGTGACGTCGAGAACCAAAGAGAGCACAGACACGAGATTTCCGGTATCGTCCCGGAGCACTGAGTTATACCATTCGCAATATAGTACTGCGCCGTCCTTCCTGTAATTGCGATTGCGCTGAATTCCCTGGAGTTCCTCTCCGACACGCTGCCTATTGGTCACCTGCTCGACTGCGTCTACGTCTTCGTCAAAAACGAAATGCCAGCCACCGACGTGCTTGCCAATCACTTCTTCTGCCTTCCAGCCAAAGAGGCGCTCGGCCGACTCAGACCAGCGCGAAACACGGAAGCTGGTGTCCCACTCGATGACGGCCAAAGGCGAATTCTCCAGGTGAGAGATCATGCGCTGATAGGCATCGCGGGCGGCGTCTTCCGAACGTCTGTGCTCGGTGATGACTCGAATGATGGCGACGCCGCCGACAATCTTGGTTTGCTGATCGCGGAGGGGTGAGTAGTAGCCTCTGAAAAAGCCTTCGCGACCCGTTTCTGGAATGGTATACGGTCGGTTTTCAGAAACTGTGCTTTCGCCTCCCAGAGCGGCAAAGAAACATTTGTCCTCTCCTGTTTCTCTGAGGAAGGGGAAAACGTCGAACGCGTTTTTGCCGAGCACGACATCGGCCGCTCTGCCGGAGATCCGCTCCATCGCCTGATTCCAGGCGGTATAGCGGCAGCCGAGATCAAAGGCGAGTATGCCGTCGACGCTGGCGTCGAGCATGCGGATGAGAAAGAGATCCTCTTGGAGAGGCGGCTTGTTCACAGTGGGTCAGGTTATCGGACACTGAGAGCAGCGAGGTTGTCGGGGCGTTCTGATTGTAACGCATATTCAGTGATTAGTGATGCTTTGCCAGGAAGTTTGCTTTGGCAGGCGGGCGGCAGCCGCGTGCCTTGCGGAAGGCCTCCGGCTTTCCGCCCGTCCGCCCCCTACACCGCTGCCTGGTCGCGCGTCAATGGCTGTTGCAGAAGTAGCACTTTGGAATGACATTGGTTATTGTCGGGTCAACAGAGCGAATCCAGAATACGCAGATTAAACAGAAGCGAAAAGCAGTGACCGAGAAGCGCCATGAGAAAGAAGCTGTCGATCATTTCCAGGTTCATCATCGCGCCCGCATTGTTCCTTGTTCTTTTGGTTGCAGTCAGGATCTATACCTATGGGCACAATGCCGGCGATTTGGAAGGCGATGCAGCGATTGTGCTCGGAGCCGCGGTGTGGAGTGAGGAAGTGTCGCCCGTGTTTCGGGAGAGAATAAATCATGCGATCGCTCTGTACCGGAGCGGCAAAGTACGGAAGATTATTTTTACCGGTGGCCAGGGCAATAAGGATGAGTTGACGGAAGCTGCCGCGGCGCGGCTCTATGCCATCGGGAATGGTATTCCCGAGGCGGATATTTTAATCGAGCAAAGATCACATACGACCTATGAAAACGTCGTCAACGCAAAACAAGTGGCAGATGCTAACGGTTTGAAGAGAGTCTTGATCGTCAGCGATCCAATGCACATGAAGCGAGCTGTAGCGATGGCCAGTGATATTGGGCTGGAAGCGTATCCGTCGCCCACGCCAACTACCAGGTACCAGGGGTGGCGCAGTCGGATGGGTTCGCTGGCACATGAGACTTACTACTACTTCGGCTATCTGGCGGCGAAAGCTTTTAATTAGGAATTGCACGGTTAATAATGACGTGCCGCGAGAAAGAAGCTTTAGCCAAAGCGGTGTCGCAAACGAGTTTGCACCGCCAATCGATGCTTCGCATTCGAAGGAAGGACGCAATGGCAGACCACATTGAAGGAGATGCTAATCATGAGGGACATCGCGATCCGTACTCTAATAACGTTTGTGTGGTTAGCGGTCGGTCTGCCGACCCAGTTGCGGTCAACGGCCGGTTTACAATTGAGTCAAGCAAAGAGTGAATGGCATTCCACGCGCGGGGATAAACCGCCCTTCCCGATCTCGATACTGCTCAGCTGGAATGATCCTCTTAACAATGGCACCACACACCCTGCGGCGTCCGGCCACCCCACGACTGCGGACCACGCCAATGCAGCACACTGGCCCGAGTGGCGTGGACCCTATAGAAATGGAATGGCCCGAGGAGATGCACCAACGACCTGGAGTGACACGAAAAACATCAAATGGAAAACCGCAATTCCTGGTCGAGGTTTCTCTACTCCCGTGATTTGGGGAGATAAAGTGTTCCTGACGACAGCAGTTCAAACCGGCAAGATTCCGGAAGCCAACCCCACACCAACGCAACAGCCTGTCGCGGCGCCCGCCCCCGGGGCGCAAACTCCGAGACCTGGGGGGAGGCAAGGTGGGCCGGGAGGCGGAGCTGGGGGAAATATAGAACATAAGTTTCTGGTTATCTGCCTGGATCGAAAGACAGGCAAAGTGATCTGGCAAAAGACTGCTCGAGTGGCTACACCACATGAGGGTTATCATCGAACGTACGGAAGCTTCGCCTCTAACTCGCCAATCACGGACGGCAAACATCTTTTCGTGTCCTTCGGATCGCGCGGGATCTATTGCTATGACTTCAACGGAAAGCTCATCTGGGAGAAAGATCTTGGCGTGCAAATGCGAATGCGTTTACAGTTTGGCGAGGGTAGCGCGCCGGCGCTCGACAAAGATCGAATTTTTCTAACCTTCGACCAGGAGAGTGGTTCTTTTTTTGTTGTGCTCAACAAGCGCACCGGCAAAGAGATCTGGCGAGCCGAGCGCGATGAGCCGAGCTCATGGAGCACGCCCTTAGTGGTCGAACACGGCGGTCGCCGCCAGGTCATCGTTAGCGCCACAAGGAAAGTGCGTAGCTACGACGTAGAGACAGGAAAATTGATCTGGGAATGCGCAGGCCTGGGCTCGAATGTAATTTCGGCGCCCATCTACCAGGACGGCGTCGTGTTTGTGATGAGCGGACATCGCGATCCGAAACTGATGGCGATAAAGCTCGGCAAGGAAGGCGATCTGAGCGGAACGGATGCGGTGCTGTGGAGTCAGACGCGTGGGATCTCATACACACTTTCCCCAGTTCTGCATGAAGGCAAACTGTATGTCGTCACTGATTCAGGTCAGGTAAGCAGCTTTAACGTAACGACCGGGGAGCTCTACTATCACCAGGTGCGCTTGCCCAGGCCATATAACTTTAAGGCCTCGCCTGTGGGAGCTAATGGCAAGCTCTATCTCGCAAGTGAAGAGGGCGACGTGATTGTCTTGAAGCTGGGCGAAAAATTCGAGGTCGTCGCCACCAACACACTTGAGGATCAGACTTTCATCGCCTCACCATTGATTGCAGATGGTCAATTGTTTCTGCGCAGTCAGAATTGGCTTTACTGCATCAGTGGAAGCTGAGTTTCGTAAACGCGGATTGGCTGGCGAAACTACTCTCCCTTCAGTAGCTTCGTTCGTTTAACGATTCAAGCTCCACTGGGACCGCAAGCGTCTCGCTCTCAGAGCACCGCAAGGTGAGACGATCTCGATAAGCCACTCAACTTCCAACGCGGTGATCGTGCTAAGCGCCTACGGCAGGCGAAACGCCTGCGCTCTCAGTGAAGAGCTTGAGTGATATTAGGGAAATAGGTCGCGGGCATCGTCCAGGGCGTGATCGATGAGGAGATCGACACCGGAATTAGCAAAACGTCGGGCGGCGGCGGTGGCTCGTCCGTTGGATTCGTGGTCATGTGACCATTGAGCGTGTTTAATTAGTAGTGCGAGTTCCATTGTGCGTCCGAGAGTCATGGCAAACCTTCGAGCAGCAGATTCCAACGCCGGTTGACCAGCTTTACTTGTTTGAGCTAACCAGGCTTCAGCGTGGGCCAATGCCGATCCGGCGATGCGCACGGGCTCGGTGAGACTGAGATCGTGGACGGCTTGCAGGCAGCTGGTGACTGCTCCTTTGAACGCTTGAAAGGCACTAGCATCGGGAGCCACCCGGTCGCTATCGCGGACGGAACTGCCCGGCCGGCTTTCGAGCCGGTCGCTTCCGCTCGCGGTTTTGACAGACCCGAGGACGCGGAGGGTGTCGAGTGAGAGCACGTTGGTGGTTCCTTCCCAGATGGGCAAAACCTGGCTGTCGCGCAGAAGTTGCGGCAGGCCGGTGTCTTCAACGTAACCCGCTCCACCGAAAGCTTCGATCACTTCGCTCAGAACCATCACGGCCTGTTTTCCCGTCGTCAGTTTCATTACCGGCGTGAGCAGACGTAGCAACAGAGTTTCATCTTCATTGATCTTGGGGGCCGCATTACGAATAACTGGCCCCGAGACCCGGTCGCTACCGCTCGTAGTACTGACAAGCATCGCACTTGTCGCAATCGTCCCAGCGGTCTCTGCGCGACCAGTCAACTCCGCAACATAGAAGGCGAGGTGAAAGGCGGCTTCAGCCTCGGCTTGTAAGCCGGCAAGAGTATCTATGTGTAGAGGTTTTTCGGAGAGCGGCGCACCGAAGGCGGTGCGTTTGCGCGCGTAATCGGCTGCGAGGGCAATCCCCCGTCGCATTAGAGCGACTGCGCTGATGCCGTTCCACAGCCGAGTGATATTGAGGAGGGGCGCGATGTTGCGAACGCCATCGGTTGTTCCTTTAACCAGCTGTGCCGGTGTTCCAACCAAAGTTAATTCCCCGGTCGGAACTTTGCGTGTGCCCAGTTTGTCTTTGAGGCGATTGATCTGAATATTGCGCAGCCGACCAGAGTCATCCCGCAATTCAAGGTAGAAAAGCGCAAGTCCACGCCCACCGGGAGGATTGCCTTCCGGCCGGGCTAAGGTCAAAGCTATCTGCGAAGTAATGGCAGAGGCAAACCATTTGTTGCCGTAAAGCCGCCAGCCTGATTCCGAGCTTCGAGCTTCGAGTTTCGAGTCTGAAGCACTTTGGACATTGGATGTTGAACTCTCCCCTGAGACCCGCACGCTACCGGACCCGGTGTTGACATGTGGTTCCCCATCTTCGTTGAGTTTAGGGGTCGGGGCTACCCGGTCGCTACCACTCCCGGTTCTGACAGCCACCGTCTCGGATAAGCCCACGTCGGAGCCGCCGGTGAGTTCAGTCATCCACTGGCCGGCGGTCCAGAAGTCTTCGGGGTTGCGCGTGATTAAATGCGGCACCGCGTGATCGATTAGCGCCTGGTTTCCCGAACTAAGGAGTGTACGTGCTGCTCCGTCGGTCATAGCCAGAGGACAGCTATAGATGTCGGTTGACGGTGCGAAGAGATAGGCGAGAGCACACTGATGCACCCGCGACAAACTGCCATGCCTTTGCTCGTAGGCAGTGGCAACCAACCCGTAGTCAACGGCGATGTGCTCAGCCTCGCGCCACAAAGGCGTAACTTCGACATGATCGATGCGGTTTCCCCAGGCGTCCCATTGCGTCAACGTAGGCTCATTGAGTCTGCCGGCAAGTTGCAACTGGTAGAGATCGCCACCCGCCCGCCGTCCCATTTCCCTGAGCGAAGGTTCTATCTCTCTGAGCATTGTTTCGGGAAGGACGCGTGCTAAGTACGAACGGAGCACTCTGTCATCGTCGTATTGGTTGCCGAGACTTGGCGGCGATTGCAAGAATGACATTTGTTATTGAAGCGTAGATCGTGAAGAGAATCCACAGATTACGCGGACTACGCAACGCGGCTGTTAACGGCAACCAAAGGAGCGATCACGAAAAGCCCCCAAGGGCACTTCGTATTACCAGTGCGATCTCGTGGATAGTCGATCTGGGCCTTAAGCCACAGTTAGTGCCGACATAATAGCCGAACCCGCTTCAAACGCGCGTTGCGGTTGGTGTTATTTTGAGCAAACGGTAAATCGTTGCCGTCTGATTGAGGCTGTTCATTTTGGCGGCGAGCTCGCCTCGGGCGTCTGCGTGACCTTGAGCACGAGGCGCAACTAAAGGCCCTGGACTTCGAGAACGCCGAGCCAGGTGCCGGGGACAAAGTGCTAAGACTGAGTGCTTGCGGGCTCATTAGCATGTAATGAGTGATACGTATGAGTGTTGAACCAAACCTCAGCCGCGGTTGTTGTGATCGGGAAAATGATTAGAGCTAGTAAGGGAGAGCGGGCAAACTGTATTGGCGCATTGAGAATGTTCCTCGTCAGTGCCCACGCAACCGGGGCGCCCACGGATTGACGCCTCTACATATAGTCCCCCGTTCCCCGCGTCACGTGCCTCCCGGCCCTACCGGCCGCCGGCGGGGAGCTTCTCGTTCAGGTAGCTCGTCAACAGTCCGTATAAATGCCGCTGCGTTCCGGTGCCTTCGGAGATGCCGTGCGATCGGTTGGGATAGGGCATGACGGAAAACTGTTTGTTGGCTGCTATTAGTTTATCAAGCATTGCTTCCGTCCCTTGATAGTGAACGTTGTCGTCGCCAGTGCCGTGCACGACCAGCAGTTGCCCTTGCAACTGTCCCGCGAATGTAATCGGTGAACTCTGCGTCCACTCCCCAGGATGATCCTGCGGCAAACCGCCATAACGCTCCTGATAGATGGTGTCGTAGTAGCGAAGGTCGGGCACCGGAGCGATAGACAGGCCCACGTTATAAACGTCTGGATAACGGAACATCGCATTCAAAGTGGATGACCCGCCGCCGCTCCAGCCCCAGATGGCGATACGCATGGGATCCACGTAAGGCCACTTTTTGATTGCTCTGACGGCGTTCGCATGGTCCGTTGAATTAACGATACCGACTTTTCGATAGATGGACTTACGCCACACCCGGCCACGCGGCGCCGGAGTGCCGCGACTGTCAACGCTCATCACGACATAACCCTGCTGCGCTAGCATTGTGTGCCAAAGCTGGTTTCGACCACCCCAGGCGTCAAGCACGGTTTGCCCCCACGGTTCGCCGTAAACATAGAAGAGCACCGGATAGCGTTTCTGCGGATCGAAATCCGGAGGCTTAATCACCCAGCCGTCAATCTCGAACCGTTCGCTTCCCTCACCTATCGCTACACGAAAAAACTCCTGCGTGCCGCGCTTCAGTTTCTCCAGCCGCTCCTTCAATGCGGCGTTGTCGATTAACATCCGCGCGACCGTGTGGTCCGGCAGGCGCACAATCTCTGACCTGGGCACACCGTTGAAGGTCGAAAAAAAGTGAATCGCCAGATCGCCTCGCGGCGAGATGTTGTAGGCATGCGTGCCGGGCTCGGAGTTCAACCTTTCAGACTGGGCTTCGCCACTAAGCCGGGTGCGATAGAGATAACGCTGACCGGCATTCTCTGGCGAGGCGCGGAAATAAATCCAGCCATTCGCGGCATCCACTTTTTCCACACCCATCACATCGTATTCGCCGGGCGTGATGTTCTTGATGTCCTTTCCGTCGCGCGACACAGAGTAGATGTGTCGCCAGCCGTCACGTTCGCTGGTCCACAGGAAACGCTTGCCGTCATCAATCCATTCAACGTCACCGCGCGCGAGGCCGGTTTTGTCCCAATCGAGGTCGCCCCAGGCGACATCGATCCAGGCTTCATCCTTTTCGGTAAGTACCGGACGCACCTTACCGCTGCGGATGTCGCCGAGCATGACGATGTTGGTGTTCTGCAGGCGGTTGAGTTGTTGGATAACCACTTCATCCGAGCTGGCGGCCCACTCCATGCGCGGCAGATAGTTGTTGCGAGGGTCGCCGCCAATATCGAACCAACGCGTGGTCCCGCCGGAGGCCGGCACCACACCCACGCGCGCGGCGGAGTTCGTCTCGCCGGCTTTGGGATAAGGAAACGAGGTGATTACCGGATAGAGACCCGCCGTGTTGTTGATGAGCTGAAACTCTTTTACGCCTTCGCTGTTGAGTTGCCAGTAAGCGATGTTCTTGCCGTCGGGGCTCCAACGGAAACCGTCGCGGCAAAAGAGCTCCTCTTCGTAAACCCAGTCGAAGGTACCGTTGACAATGTAACGCGAGCCGTCCCCTGTGATTTGTTTGATACCACTGCCGGAAGCGCCGCTCAGTTCTTCGACGTAAATGTTGTTTTCACGCACGTAGCCGACCCGCGTAGCGTCTGGAGAGAACTTGGCGAACATGAGAGTTGAAGGTTTAGCCGCGGCTCCGCCGAGTTTGCGCTGGCTCCCATCCTTGAGATCGACTAACCAGTAGTCGCCGCGTGTGTTGCTCCGCCAGACGCGCTCGGACTTTGTGAACAGCAGAAGTTTCTGCCCGTCGGCACTGAGGTCAAAATTCTCAACCAGCAAAGGCTCAGCGGCAGACGGGGGCGTAAGCTTCTCCGCAGATAACTTGATCGTGCGGTCGCCCTTTAACGCGTCGTAACGCACGATGTCTTGGAACCCTTTCTTGCTGGGCGAAGGCTCCAAGGCCAGGTAGCCGCCCCCGTCCTGTTGCCACTGTACCGGACCGAGCGAACGGGTTCGATAGGTAAAGATGGAGTCGACAGTCAGACGTGTTGGGTCGGCAGCGGGCTGCGGTTGTTGCGCGGAGAATGGCCCTGGAGCAAGTAACAGAAAAAAGGCGAAAAGGAGACAGGTGCCGGGTGCCAGGTGACGGTCGGCGCGAGTGCGAAGAGTTTGATTCATTTGTTTGCAGACTAGCGTTAGGAATTTTCGGGAATGGGGAAATGATACACGAGGCGAAGATGAATTTCGAATTTAGGAATTAGGAAAGGGCAAAGGCGCATCCGCAGATTACGCAAATAGCAACAGGCAAGCACTCGATACCTCTTCAATACCTTGGCGTGAAAGGCCGATCTGCTTGGGCGTTGAGGTGGGGGGAAGGGATCACCCCTCGTTTCTTCAAATTCGAAATTCGAAATCCCTCGTCGCCTCTTCTCCGTCTATTACTGCGCAAGGAATTCGCGAATCAGGCGGCGTTGGTTCTCGTCTTTTATGCGAGTAAATAATTTGGTCCCCAACGTTTTGATAGTCTCGGGGCGATCGAAAGGCAGGCGTTGATACATCGTGCCGCCATTGAAGTGGCACGGCTGGCAACCGGAATGGAAGATAGGTCGAATCTGGGTGTCGAAATCGATCTTCGCAGGTGCCGGCGCGGGCAAGTTTTCCAGTTCGGCGGTTTCAACAGATGGCGGCTCCGCGGTGCGAGCATTAATCTGCGCGCGAAAGCTCAGGTAACAAGCTAACGTTAAAACGAAGACGAAGATCAGGGCGGCGGCTCGCATGATGTGATAGTACGTCCGGCCACTTTGAGGTGCAAGAGAATCGTGACGATAGGTGACTGACAGTTGCGAGCGGGACGCAATCAGTGATGAACCGGAACATTAATCACCGGATTAGGCAACGGAAACACAGAACGGTCCGAAATGCGAATTCCCCCATCTCCGCTAACTGCTGCGCGGGGTGGGCAAGGTCGCGCGTGAGCGCATGCGCTGCTGCCACTTGCTGCGCGTTTCATCGGCTTCCTCAATCTGAGCTATAGCGTCGCTCACCGTTTCACCGCCTACCTTTCGCATCTTCAAGTAAAGCAGCGCCGGCACGATCGACATCAGCGGCACGATAAAGATATTTACCAAGCCGGAAAACTGTTGGTAGATCGTCCGGATAGTGACCCCCGTACCCGTCTGCTTGTTGCCTACCGTAAATCGTCCAAACAAGACACTGACCATTGCCGGGATCAAGAACTGCAGCATCGTAATGATGATCACGGTGCGCCAGGAGCGCGACGCCAGTTCCCGTGCGCGACTCATAGCGGCTTTCTTCTCCAGTCCTTCCAGCAGAACCACCGGCGCATAAAGCGCATAGCGAACCGACATGACGATTCCGGGGATGACCAGCAGTATCATGCCGATAACTACCCGCAACGTGACTCGAATACTCGTTTTGAGAAATGGTTTCCAACGTTTCTTTAACAACGCGAACGGTGTGCTCAGCTCCACGGGTCGCAGCGGAGCGGCCGACAACTGCGTGACGATGACCGCAGTCATCCCGGAGATGGCCGAGGCGGCGAAGAAGTAAGCGATTATTTGGAGCAGTCCGACGATTCCCACCGCCACAAATAGAGTTATTCTTGTCGCACTAAAACCTCGGGGTTGGGCCTTCTCGATCAGCATGACAACCACCAGCAGCGTAGTGGTGATGATTACTGGGATATGCGCAATCAGCGACAACTTGAGAAATTGTGGGAAGTACTCGCTGTAAAGGGCTAGGGCCCGACGGTAGAGCGAGCCGATGCTTTGAGATTGCGCTCGCAGCGAGTTGGCAAACGCTGAAGCAGTCTGTGGTCGATCGGCGGGGTCCTTGGCGAGGGCGCACATCACAATTTCGGCCACGCGCTTAGGTATCTTCTTGCTGCGCTCGCGCAAGGGCGGCGGCGGCAATTCCAGATGCTCCCGAATGACATTCCCCGTATTCCCCGCGAAAGGTGGTTCGCCTGCCAGCATTTGGTATGTGATCACGCCAAGGCTGTAGATGTCCGACCGAGCGTCTAAACTTTTTGCGGCGCACTGCTCCGGTGACATATAAACCGGCGTTCCCATGATGGCGCCGACTCTTGTCAACATAGTCGCCCGTCCTCCAGTCGAGCTAGAGGTTGTATGTCCTCCCAAACCCAAACGCCGCGTTGCTTGATCCAGCATTAGAGTTCGATCCGTATCCTCATTCTTGAGAAGGCCCGGGGCGGTCAGAGTCGAAGCCATTTCACCCATTGCCGCCGCCACACTAAACAGTTTAGTTTCGGCTGCATCGCCATCGGCCGAAGCCTCAAAGGGATCTCCGGTAGGCTCTTCACCCTGAGAATAGGCAATGGTGTCGAGATCTATAGGGCCAGCGTCACCCGTTGCGTTCATTACATTCGTGACTCTCGCGCCTGGCATTACGGTTCCGGCGTCACGCTGACCTTGGATGAATGTACCCGCCTCGGAAGATGGGAGTTGCGTGGACCCTCCCTGCCCGACACCGATGGCAGCGGCCGCTGCACTAGAGATTTCGCGCCGCAACGTGCCCACCTCTAATTCACCGTCTGAAGTATTCACTTCGGCCAATTTAGCGATGCCAAAATCGAGGACCTTAACGCGGTAACTGCCAAGGCGGTTCGGCTCCAGCCAGATGTTGTCTGGCTTCAAATCGCGATGAACGATGCCTTGCTTGTGCGCCTCGTGGACGGCCGAACAAACCTGCTCAATGATGTCTATAACCCATTCCACCGGCAGCCGCTTCTCTTCTTCCAAAACATCGCCGAGCGTGCAGCCGTCGAGATACTCCATGACTAGATAGGCGACCTGGTCTTTGCCAGCTCTGGTGAAACCGAAGTCCGTCACGTCCACCACGTTCGGATGGCGCAGACGCCCGGCGGCCCGCGCCTCGCGTTTGAAGCGGGCGACGAATTCCTCGTTGCGCATGAATTGGTGGGCGATTAATTTGAGTGCGACGTAACGCTCGGTGCCCAGATGGGTGGCCAGATAAACCGCGCCCATGCCGCCACGGCCCAGCAGTCTTTCGAGTCGGTACTTATCGTCCAGCACCCGACCGAGGTTACGATCCAGACCAGTCATTCATGGTTATGCTACAACGTGACGCGTGAATCGTAAACCAATGCCAGGGAAGGTGAGGCGATTGGATGACGGGGAGTCGGGAGATTGGTAGACGGGTGATGGGGAGATGGTTTGCTTCCTCGACGCGTAGTGTCGTCGTAAGTTTAGCCCGGTCTTTCAAGGCCGGAAGCAAGTTGGACAAAATATCCCGGCGTGTCGCCACGATTGAATGCTCGGTCAGTCGTCGCTGACGCGACGGTGTGTCTCCGAGGTCAGTGCCTTCTTACAGAACCGGGAGCGGTAGCGACGCACTCAACCAGCTTTAGCGATCACGTCGCCTCGATTTCTTAGAGCTTAAGCAACTCTCTGGACGTCGGAGTCAATGCGAACATACTTCGATTACTGCCGTGAGTGGTGCCTTGAATGCGGTCGCTACCGCTCCCGGTTCTGTAGCAGATGGTGTTACTACGTCCCCGACTATCACTTACTGACCTCGGCCGCGCCATTACCTCATTCGCCAGTCCCTTACTGAGTCCCAGCTCATTGCCACGACGCTCTTAAAAGCGCGCTCTTGTCCGCGTTTTCAGGAATGCCTTCCATGATCAGCACGCGAGAGCCTTGCAACGCCACTACTACGCGGCCTTCAGTTGTCTGCCACTCATGACGCTCACTAACCCCGCTCTGAACAGCGGCGCTCTCAGCTTTCGTATCCTCGCCCGAGGCTATCGCCGTAGCTTTCGCGTTTGGATAGCGACGCCAGGTGCGTTTCGCGTAAGCGTCGAAAAACTCCCGAGCATCGTTTTGCGTATCCCAGGCGGTGAGTTGAGCAAAGAACACGTCACCGGGCTTCGAGCCTTCATATAGCGCATAACGGTCGCCCGCCCAGCCCGCGGCGGCGCGACGCGATTCAGCTGAGGCACTCAGAAATTGATCTAAGATCAGATAGAGGCTCCATTCACCGTTCACGTCGTAGTCAATTCTTTTCCAGCCTGTGCCTAACAAAGTGCGTACGTCAGGCAGGGCCACTTTCACCGGCCGCTCGTAGTCGAAATATTTGTCCGGGTGGAGAATCTGCTCACTGGATAAAGGTAACTTTGCGTAGGCCTGCGAAACTGAGGCCCAGCCACCTCGCCTGTAAACTCGTGTGGCCCATTCAGAACCTTGCTCATAGGGAAATATTAGCGATTCGCGGATCGCTCGAGGCGCTTGTTTGTATTGCTCTGAGGCCATGTTGCTGCCGCCCAGCGAACGAATGAACGCTAGGGCCACCAGCGGATTCTTCGCCATGTAATGCGTCATTGCGAGCGTGGCATCGCCTTCAATCAACGCATGGGCGGCGAGATCAGCGTCGGAGTCGCCTTTAGGCCATTTTTCGAAGCGGCGCAGGTTGAAATGCTGATCTTGTAAGGCGTGAGTTAACTCATGAGCAATTACTGGCTTTTGTCCCTCAAGCCCGATCCAGTCGGCAAGATAAAACTGCCGGGATTTTGGATCGTAGTAACCTGCCACTTGCTCGGTCAGTAGCTTGACCACGAAGGAACGATACTGAAACTCTGGCGGCGCCAGCCCGAGAATCTTAAGGGCCAGTTCAGTCGCATGCATCTCGGCCGGGGTTGTTTGCTCATCGAGGTTGCGAACAATCATGCGCTCGATTTCAGTTCGAGACTGCGCACCGCTTTTTACCGGTCGAAGGATCGCCAGTTCCCGGATCTCGCTAGTTTCCTTCAGGATCGTAACCGTGGTCGCCATTATTGCCGCGTTGCGTGGGGCACTGGGAGCGGACCTCGTGGCCTGGGGCATGGACTCTACCCGAGGGGTGCGGACAAAAACCGCGGTGAAAATGAGGCTGAAACAAACCAGCAGGCCTACTAACCGGGCGAATTGCTTTGACAACCTCCGGCTTTCACTCTTATAGTCCGCTAAACGTTTCAGGCCCAGTAGAAATTTAGGATTCATGCGGCATTCTCTTTTCTAAAGAGTCTGGAGGCATTCGCTCATGACGAGCCCGGCGCCCGACAATGTGCTTGGAGATTGGCACGAAACAGTTTTGCGTGTGCGCTACTCCGAAACCGACAAAATGGGCATCGTTTATTATGCCAATTACCTCGTCTGGTTTGAAATCGGCCGGACTGAATACTGCCGCGCGCGAGGATTCTCTTATCGCGACATGGAAACGAATGACGACGCGTTTCTGGTCGTGGCCGAGAGCTATTGCCGCTACAAAGCACCCGCCTATTACGACGACGAAATCTTGATTCGTACCCGCGTTACCGAACTTCGCAAGCGCTCGCTGCGGTTTGGATACGAAATCGCTCGGGCCAGCGACGCCCAAATAATTTCAGAAGGCGAGACCGGGCACGTCGTTACCGATGGATCGGGCCGGGTTCGCTCTTTTCCCGAGGGCTACGCTCAACGTTTGCTGGCCCCACCCATTCTCAAGACCTCGCAAAGTGGGGAGCTAGTGCCTCAGCACAAGGCACCGGAGTAGCGGCCGCAGGCCGGAGGCGAACGGGGAGAAGGGGCGAAGACAAACCTCTTAGCCCAGCCGTAAGGGTTACAAAACCACACATCGGACAGGAGCCTCTCCTTCATGTCACGCATTTCAAGTTACAAAGAGCTTCGCGTGCAGCAGTGAAAGTTGCGATGCGCATTTCGAACTAAGCAAACACTTCCCAATAGAAGAACGGTACTAGCTCACGGACCAAATACGACGCGCCTCTGGTTCAGCTAGTTCCAACATCGGTGAGGCTTGGAGAAAGAACCGATATAGAGCTTACTTCCTCAGCAGGTTGAATGAGTGAAGACGAAGCCGAAGAAACCCGCGTTTGGTTGGAGTTTTCCTGACGCTGCGCATAGATGTCGCTGTGCGGATGATCGACAAGCTAGAACAGTGGCTAATCCATCCTCGGAATTATATTTCGCTCCGCGTCTCCCGTGTCCCTGTCTCCCCGTCGCCCCCGTCTCCCTCTGCCACCGATCCTCATCTTCCCTCACTGGTCATGCGCAAGATTAATACGCTCGATGCTGCACGCCTTCCCGGTCGCCTCATCAATGTCGATCAGAGCCGCGCAAATGCGCACCTGACCACTCGAATGTTCGGCCCTGCGAGCAATTACCGAAGTAAAGCGGGCAATCACGTCTGCTTTGTTCATGCCAATGACGCCGTCGTAACTGCCGGTCATACCAATGTCAGTCAGGTAGGCCGTTCCTTGAGGCAGAATTCTCTCGTCTGCGGTTTGGATGTGGGTGTGTGTCCCGACGACGGTCGAAACGCGGCCATCCAGATACCATCCCATAGCGACCTTTTCAGAAGTCGCCTCCGCATGCATGTCCACCAGCCGCACCTTGATTTCCGATGACAGCGAACCCACCAAGCCCTCCACGATTCGGAAAGGGTCGTCCGAAGGCGGCATAAACACGCGCCCCATCAGATTGATTACCGCCACCTTCGTACCTCGTATTTCTCCCTCCCAGAGTCCACTCCCAGGCGTTCCGGGGGGATAGTTGGCTGGCCGCAGCAGGCGGGGCTGCTTACCGATATAGTCGATCACTTCTTTTTTATCAAAAATATGATTGCCGGAAGTCATCACATCGATGCCGGCGGCAAAAAGTTGCTCCGCCAGCGAGGGGGTAATCGAGAACCCGCCGGCTACATTCTCGGCATTCATCAAGGCGAGATCGATTGCATACTGTTCGCGCATATCCTGTATCCGCTCTAGCACAGCAATGCGCCCGGGCTTGGCCACCACATCACCAATCATTAAGACTCTCATAAAAGACGGCGCAAGTCGGAAATCGGTGAATAGAAAAAGGTCGCAAATCAAAACTCGTCAACCGTGAAATAGAAGTAATTTCTATTTACGATTCACGATTTACGATTTACGACCAATTGGCGGGAGGGAGATCCGCTGAGTCGTTCCGAAGCCGAAATTGAACCTGCATTACAGGTGGGTGACCTATGTCTGCCGCAGCCTCTGGCAATTCTTAACGATGAAGAAGTGCACTGGCTGATGCGGCGTCGGTCTCCCTATTTAACGGCGTTGGCTCAATCATCGTAACTCGGTGACGGGCCCCGCAGAACGTTTCCCTCCGCCACTGCGGA
>JBGTLM010000183.1:0-8524 GCA_041744135.1 Pyrinomonadaceae bacterium | reverse complement strand
TGGCGGCGTTAAGGAAATTCCCATATCCGGCGAGCGGGCCGTGTTGACAGATGAAATGGTTCGCAAGCTGGTGAAGGCGGCTCAGAGTATTAAGCGCGTCTTTGGCGGCAAGGATCAGGACATCGAGTGGATATACCTGGGTGGACAAATCTATATCGTGCAGTCGCGGCCTTTTGTTGATTAGCGGGAGAATACAGAACCTGGAGCGACCGGATGCTGCACGCAACCTCACAGAACCGCTTGGAGTAGCGCGCGTGATGTAAGCTTCAACTAATCCTATCACCATTACGGAACCGGGAGCGGTAGCGACCGGATGCCACATTCAAGTTACAGAACCGGGAGGTAACGACCGGATGCCGGCTTCAAGTTACAGTGTGCTTTAGGCTGCACTTCAAGTACAAATCCCTCGTCAGGCCCTAACCTCACATTAGGAGCCAATGATGAATCGATCAGGGTGAACCCCTGGATTGACCATCCTCACCGAGATTGAATGTAGCATCCGGTCGCTCCCGCTCCCGGTTCTGTAATCTTGAGCTAACCACCGAAAAGCCATCCCAAAGAACTCAAGCACCGATTCCCATCATCACGACGCGCGCACTGCGCCGGCAGCTGTGTGAAGGCCCAGAAAGGACCAACGTTGATTTGCAGGTAAGGAAGGCGGACCCTGTCCCCGCCTCAACCTTGAAAGCCACTCAGCAAACTCCATCATCATCTCCTCTCTTCAGAGGTTTGCCAGGACAATCTCTTTCAATCGCCCCTGACAGCATTCGTCGTAGGAGCGGGGACCAGGTCCGCCTTCCTTACCTGCAAGTCAGTGGAGCTTGAGCCGTCCCTTTTGGGATTGGGTCTGTGCTAGAGTGTGTCGGTTCCGCAGTACAACCCGATACCGCCTGGCAAGTATGAAAGGAGCGGTCCTGCGTGGAGATTATTCGGAAACTGTTTGCCGTCAGTTACTCACTAATTATCTTTCTGTTCTTCTGCTGTGGTCTCGCTCTAGTCTTCTTTGCTGGACTCGAGCTTTGGCATGGACTAAACCCCAGCGAGGCGTTGCCGCTAAGAGGCCGCTTCAACTCCATCCTTGAGGGTATTGGGTTACTGACCATCGCGGTGGTTGCTCTGGAACTCGCGCAAACGATCCTGGAAGAGGAAGTGCAGCGGAAAGTGCAGGTGAGCGCGCCCACCCGCGTCCGGCGATTCTTGTCGCGGTTTATGGTAGTTGTCGTCGTGGCACTCTCAATCGAATGTTTGGTGACTGTCTTCGAGCTCGCTCACGAGGATCCATCACGACTCCCGCAAGCCGCCTCCGTCGGAGTTGCGGCGGGCGTGTTGCTTATCGCTTGGGGCATCTTCATTAGAATGAACAAGAGCGCCGAGGAGTTAGAGCCAGAGGCGATGGCGGAGGCTAAGAGCGAGGATCGCAAGGTCAAGCAGTAGATGTCTTCTGAATTCGAGTCAAAGTAGACGCACAAAGCCGGATTCTGATCCGTCATGGTGAGAACACAGGCTTCAGGGTTTTTGATAGCCGAGCACCCGCGCCTTAAGTTGAGCTGTGCGGGGGTCTTGTTCAAACGTTACCCATCCTTCACGAGTTGCGTGGCGCGGCAGAAAAGCGACATCGAGTTCCCCGCGCGCTTTCTCTTCACCGCCGCTCTCCATCACCACTTCTATTCGCACCCCCTCGGCTGTTTCATCGCCGTGATTAACCACTGTGACGGGCACAATGAAATTGAATTGCCGTTGTTCCGGTGTTCCGAGACGAACCTCAAGACTGGGCGGTTCGCGGCCCATCGAGGCGCCGACGTAGATGAGATAACCAAGCGTCGCGGAAACCAGGATAAGTCCGAGGGCAAAAACAACCCACTCCAACCAATTCTTTCGCGTCTTTTTCATTGCAGCAATAGCCTTCCCGCGGATGCGCCGAGTGTGGCAGGTACTCCGAGCACTATGATCTGAGCCAGAGAGGTGAATAGAGTGACCCCTGCAAAGCCGCCGAAGAACCAGAGAATCAGGGCCGAGGAACTTAACGCAACAGAGTAGGTAACTATGGTGCCCAGTAAAATAATAGTGGGGTGATCCGCGCGTACAAACTCCGACGCACCTTTGAAGTCGCTATAGTGCAGAATTAAGAAGGCAATCAACAGCGAAAATATTGCTAGACCCAATAGTTTCACCCATGACGCTTCAATGGCAATGACGAAGACCTCTTCAGTCGGCGCAATATTCGCGGCAAAGAGGACGGCACCGCAAAGAGCAAAAACTATCTGGCCACCAAAATGAATCTCATTCTTATCTGAAGTTCCTCCTAAACCCTCGTCTTCCTTGCCACCAGCTCCCAGCTGAGCAGTGCCGATTGAAACACCGATTGCTACAGTCATGGCTCCCACCACAATGATGCTGACTAATTCAATGACAGGCATTCCAGTAGTAATGCGTCCCAGAAGAAATAGAACCAGGGCACCAAGCAAGAGCCCGATGCCCATCTCTTCAACGGAGTCGAGTGCGACTTCTGTCATACTTGCATCGCGCCGCAAGCCTGAATAGCGGTTGTATGCAAGCAATAAAACGAAGGTTGCCAGTACACATGCTATTAGCCGGTAAGGATGAGCGATAAATCCGGCATACCACACTTCCCTGGTGTATAACAGAGGCAGACTGAACATCAGCCCACCTGCCACGCCGCGTCCGTATTCCTGCAACGATTCAGGGACCGAGCGATCTATTGTTTTTGCTGCCTTGCGACGAGTCATAGAAAAGTGCGACGTGCAACAACGAAAGCTTCGGAAGCCTCCGCGACGTACTGAAATGACTCAACAAACTCTTGGGGGGATTGAACCCGCAGAATAACCGCTTCTACGGCAATGGGCAAACACTTCAAAAGCATGAATACAAGGACCTGGAACTGGATTAACAGTGAAACTCTCCCCGAGCATACCAAGATGACACAGAGGTTTTCACTTTCACTTCGATAACTGCGACCATGTTTGACCGCGGGAGCACAAAAATTTAGCATAGTGGCTAGTGGTTGCCGCTTTATACGTGCTCTTGGTCGTCCTGCTTGTTCTGGCGAACGGCTTCTTTGTGGCCTCAGAGTTTGCCCTGGTGGGAGTGCGCCGTTCGCGGATTGCAGCGCTGGTCGAGGGCGGCAATCGCCGCGCGAAGCTCCTGCTCGAACTAATCGACCACTTGAACGCCTATATCTCTGCGACTCAACTCGGAATCACAATGGCCTCTTTGGCGCTGGGATGGATTGGCGAGCCGGTGTTTGCCCATTTGCTGGAAGAGCCGCTCAAAGGCCATGTCTCGGACGCAGTACTTCATACCATCTCATTTACGCTGGCTTTTACAATCATCACGTTTCTGCACATTGTTCTGGGGGAGCTTGCTCCGAAAACTCTGGCACTGGAACGAGCGGAAAAAGTGTCGCTGGCGATAGCCCGGCCACTTCACATTTTCTACAGAATATTCCATTGGCCGATCCGTATGCTCGACTGGGCAGGCACGCGCACTGTTAGACTATTTGGCCTTCATCCTTCGGGAGAACATGCTTCGATCTATAGTGCGGATGAACTGCGTCAACTCATAAACATCTCGCGTGATAGCGGTCACCTTAAAGCCGACGAACAAAAACTGATTAACCGCGTCTTCGACTTTAGTGAGGCGGAAGTGCGCGAAGCGATGATCCCAAGGACAAGGGTATCCGCCCTGACCCTGACGGCGTCCTTGCGGGAAACAGCGAAAATGTTTAGCGGTACGGGATACTCACGAATGCCCGTCTATAGGGATAAAATGGACAACGTAGCCGGCATAGTCTTTCGCAGAGACATTGAACCGTTCCTGGAAAACCCAAACTTGCCGTTCTCACTTAAAGACCTGATTCATCCTGTGTTGTTCATACCAGACAAGGCTTCGCTCGGCGCTGCGCTCAAGCAAATGCAGGCGAACAGAACGCACCTCGCGTGCGTAGTTGACGAACATGGTGGAATGGAAGGGATTATTACCCTCGAAGATTTGTTGGAGGAGATCGTGGGTGAAATTGACGATGAGTTTGATGAGGAGTCGCGGGCGCAAATAGTCAAAGAGCATGATTCTTACCTGCTGAACGGCACATTGGCAGTGCGCGACGCCAATCGCATACTCAAATTGCAGCTGCCGGAACATGGTGGCTATACGACAATCGCCGGTTTTCTTATGGCTCAGGCAGGTCAAGTGCTCAAAGAAGAAAGTTCCATCGACTATTGCGGCAGTCGTTTCATCGTCGAACGTGTTGAAGGCCGGCGGATTCGGCGGGTTCGCCTGATTCCGAAAGCGAGCGCCAACCACATCACGCCTGGTGCCGACGCTTCCGGTGCTTGAGAACATAAATGAGCGAACACGTCGGTTAGAAGTCGAGCGAAACTCCAAGCTGTGCGCCCACCCGAGGGCTGGCGTCATATTTCCCGCCAACTATTCCAAAGTCGAAGGAAAGATTGTCTCTTACCAGGTAATTTCCGCCGACCAGAGTTTGTAAGTGTCCTTTGCCGAGCTGAAATTCGCTTGTCATAGCCCCGGTTAGTTCCACTCCAAGTTGCAGCTTTGGCGTAAACTGCCTAACCAGCGACCCGCCGGTCGTGTACACAGTTCCCCGACTCTTAATTCCGATCACTCCAGTTGTGGCGTTCCCGGAAAATAGAATTCCGCCATTCAGTCGCAACTTAGTCGCCTTATTCAATGACTTTTGCGAAATACCGTTGATATAAAAATCCGCCAGGCCAGATCCCAGCTGCCTTTCGGTGTCGCCGGTCGGCAACTCGAAGTTAAATCCGAGGGTCAGCGCAGGAACACGTGAATTCTCCTTCTCTTTGCGAAAATTGTACTTCACTGAAAGGTTCATATCGCCGATGCCCGTCACGATCTTGGGATTGGTTCCCGCAGCATTGAAGATGGTCAGTAAGGGCGCCGCCACGCCTATTTCCACACCTTCAAACAGGCCGTAATCCAGCTCGAAGTCTGCGGTGTTTTGTTTGAGACTGGGGAAGGCAGCGCGCTGAAGCAGATCGAATTCGTTGCTGAATTCAAAATGAAAACGGCCTTTGGGTGTTACATCGGCGTCATCGGTTACAAAGGGTTGCTGGGCTTGAACCGCCGGAGAAACTAAGAAGAGAAGTGCCAGCGCGCAGAAGGCGCCCCGGAGTGGACGGAGTAGTTGTAACGGTTGTAATCTCCCACCACCCCGCTCGCTTGGGGACTCCGGTTGATCCCGCTCAGGCATGGTTCTTGTCATAGCGCCAGTTCGGCGAAATTTTATGGCCCGCGGGCGCCAGCTCTCAGGTGCCCGGTAAAGATCGTAGATGTTCGCTAAGATGGGAGCGGTCAGCTAATACCTGAGCAATGGCCCCTGCGCTGCGAATTCAACAACGCTGACTGACCCCACAGGACAAACCAGCCGGTAACGAAAGCGTCCCACGTCGATACCCAGTAGGCTGCAGAGGATTATTCTTATCGTCGCCTTGTGCGAGACAATCAGGACATTCCCGTCCGCGAACTGCTGCTTGATCTCCTCAATCACTCGTAAGCCACGACGAGCAATCAAAACGGCCAACTCTCCCCCGGTTGGAGCATTCCACGCTGGATCCGCCAGCCATCTAACATAGTCGTCATGGTACTCCTTGCCGACCCTCTCTTTACTCATCCCTTCCCACTTACCATAAGCGATCTCGTTCAAGTCCGCGCGTACTTCCATCGTCTTATTCACAACGTCGGAAAGCGGCTGCGCCGTAGCTGTGCTTCGCCGCAGATTGCTGGAGTAAATCGCGCTCCAGGCTTTGGAGCTGTAGGCGGCAGCGAAAGCCCGGGCCATCTCCCCACCCTGCTGAGTTAGTTCGGGATTTAAGCCGGCTCCGCAGAAGTTGTCTGCGCGGCTAAGTTCAGTTTGTCCATGCCGTAGGAGATGGAGCCTCAGACTCATTCGAAGGGGGGCACGATCGGGCGTACAGACGCACGACAAGGGTCAGTATTCGTAGTTTTACTTCGGGCGAACGGAGCCACTAATCTTTTTTCTTGTGGTCTCGCCTGTTCGTAGGACGGGTATGCCCTGGTCAACATTCGCATGTGGGCGAGGAATGACGTGCGTGGCAACAACCTCACCCAACCGGCTGGCAGCGGCGGCACCGGCATCAACCGCGCTCTTCACCGCCGCTACTTCTCCGCGAACGATTGCCGTGACCAGACCAGCGTCTATTTTTTCGTAGCCGACCAGTTGAACGTTAGCAGCTTTGACCATCGTATCGGCCGCCTCAATCATGGCGACCAACCCTCTGCATTCAACCATACCGAGCGCTTCTTCCATGATTCATCCTCCGGAGAGCAGTGTCAGGCAAATCGTGTTAGACCGGCGGTCACCCTCGCGCTCAGAATATCATAACTTTATCTGCGTTGAGCTAATTCCTTAATGAGTGAATAGGTGCTGGGATTCGTCCGCCGCGATGAATAAAACCTGCTGAAGAGAAAAGACTGGCCGCCATTATCGGTGCACTTCCCAGCAGGCCGCCGTACTCGACCATTTCGCCGACCTCGTGGCCCGGCACCGGAATGATACGCACGGCTGTAGTCTTGTTGTTCATTACTCCGATGGCCATTTCGTCAGCAATGATTGCGGCTATCGTTTCTGCTGAAGTAGACCCGGGCACCGCCACCATGTCGATACCTACCGAACACACGCTGGTCCATGCCTCGAGTTTGTCCAGTGAGAGCGCGCCTAATTGCACCGCTTCAATCATTCCCGCGTCCTCTGACACCGGAATGAAAGCCCCACTCATGCCACCGACCGCTCCGCTGGCCATCGCACCGCCCTTTTTCACCGCGTCGGTAAGAAGCGCAAGTGCAGCTGTGGTTCCGTGAGCGCCGGCGCGCTCGAACCCCATCGCTTCGATAATATTGGCCACTGAATCTCCAGGCACAGGCGTGGGCGCGAGTGATAAATCGATAATGCCGAACGGGAGACCCAACCTGAGTGCGACTTCCCGACCCACCAATTCCCCGGCGCGCGAGAGCTTGAACGAGAGCTTCTTGATGATTTCAGCTAACTCCTGCAGGGGCAAATCCGCCGGAGCGTGTCTAACTGCATAATTCACCACGCCCGGGCCCGAGACCCCCACGTTTATAACCGCTTCAGGCTCTCCGACACCGTGAAAGGCGCCAGCCATAAACGGGTTATCTTCGACGGCGTTGGCGAAACAAACGAACTTGGCGCAGGCAATTCCTCCTCGTTCGCGCGTGCGCTCGGCAGCGTCTTTGATTATGTTCCCGACCTGGCGGACCGCGTCCATGTTGATGCCCGCGCGGGTAGTCGCCACATTCACCGACGAGCACAAACGTTCAGTACTGGCTAGAGCTTCGGGAATGGAATTCAGGAATTCAGTCTCCGAGTGGGTAGCACCCTTGTGCACTAGGGCAGAGTAGCCGCCAATGAAGTCGACTCCTACCACCTCAGCCGCTTCATCGATTGCGCGTGCCAGTAGCACGGGATTGCCAACGGAGGCTTCTGAAATCATTGAAATCGGAGTGACCGCTATCCTTTTGTTCGCGACCCGAATTCCAATCTCGTCGCCGATTTCGTCAACCGTGCGCACCAACCTGTCCGCGACGCGCCTGATTTTTTCTCGGGCACGCTCAGCCGTCCTTTCGATCGACTCGCTGGCGCAATCCCGCAGACTCAAACCCAGCGTAACGGTCCGCACATCCAGGTGCTCCATCTCCGTCATGGCTACAGTCTGCAGGATTTCGGCTTGTGAGTATTCCATAAGTGGGTGTCAGGTATCGGGCGTCGGTGCCAGGTAACAATGCCAGGCGCATGTCAGAAGCGCGAGCGGTAGCGACCGGATCGATCATACGGGGATGACGAATAATAACCAGCCAACCCGGTCGCTACCGCTCGCGGTTTCTGACATGACACCCGATACCCGACAACTCGCCCCTGAATTAAGTTATCAATTCGCTCAACAGCAACAAGATTAGAAACAAGACAAACAAGACAACTGCGACAAGCACAAAGCGCAAGCTTGGATCATATGCCGCTTCGTCAATCACCGCGCTGGAAATCTGGCGGAACTTCTCAACCCGGTTGAGCCCCTCGTCTCCAATCACTTCTCGTGGGCGAGGCGCAGCGTGGTGAACCTTCCCGACAGTTGCTTGCCTTGGCTGCTGGCGGGGAGTGGCAGGCGGAGTCGATACAGCGTTTGGTGAGACTACCGTCTTTTCAGACTCTAGTGAGTTCCTTGCTGGCGATCTGGACGCGTCTGGGGTTAGCTCGGTAAATTCTGAGCCTGGCCTCAGCGCCTGGGGATCTTTGGCTTCGCTGGCTCCGTCCGACTTTGGTGTCAAGGAATTGCCGCATTCGGGACAGAAATTCTTGCGTACCCGGATTGAGACGCCGCAGAAGGGACAACGACGGGCAATCTCGGGCTCAAGCATAAAGAAAATTTCGGATTTCGCGTTTCTGATTTCGAACTTCGAATTGGAAGACTACACCTACGGTCCCAATTTCCAC
>JBGTLM010000182.1:0-5729 GCA_041744135.1 Pyrinomonadaceae bacterium | reverse complement strand
ATCGAACGGCAGCATTCGCAGGGAAAGCTCACCGCGCGCGAGCGCGTGCAGGCGTTATGCGATGCCGGATCGCGCTTTGTCGAAATCGGACTGCTCATCGCGTACGATCAGTACGACGGACAGGCGCCGGCCGCTGGAGTGGTGACCGGACTCGGTCTGGTCGCAGGCCGCGAGATAGTGATCGTGGCGAACGATGCGACGGTGAAAGCGGGCTCGTGGTGGCCCGAGACGATCAAGAAGATTCTGCGTGCGCAGGAGATTGCGATGCGCTCACACGTGCCAATCATTTACCTCGTTGATTCCGCGGGCGTCAATCTGCCGTATCAAGGCGGAGTATTTCCAGGTCAGTATGGCGCGTCACGAATCTTCTATTACAACTCGCTCATGCGTCGATATCTGAAGATTCCGCAGATTTCTGCTGTGATGGGACCATGCATCGCGGGCGGCGCATACCTGCCCGCCCTCTCAGACGTCATCATAATGGTCGAAGGCACATCGTTCATGGGCTTGGGTGGAGCGAATCTGGTAAAAGGAGCAACTGGACAAACCATCGACAATGAAACGCTCGGAGGCGCCCGCGCACACAATGAAGTGTCAGGCGTCGCCCACTATCGAGTTGCCGACGACCAGTCCTGTCTCGTTAAAATACGTGAGTTTGTTTCTGAGTTACCGGTGAAACCCTCGAGCGTAGTTCCAATCCTACCGAGGGTGGATGCGGCGCGACCCATTTCTGACCTCTACAACATCATCCCGGAGGATCACAAGCAGCCCTATAACGCCCGCCACCTTCTCGACTGCTTGCTGGATGGCGCAAATCTGGATGAGTTTCAAGCCGACTACGCGAAGGAGATGATCACGGGGCATGCGCGCCTGTGCGGCATTCAGGTGGGTGTCATCGCCAACAACCGCGGCATGATTCGAGCTCCAGGCGGTGGACCGCCGCGCTTTGGCGGAATCATTTATACGGAATCGGCCGAGAAGGTGGCCTACTTTATCGAAACGTGCAACCGGCGTCAGACCCCTTTGCTCTTCATCCAGGATGTGTCCGGCTTCATGGTAGGCCCCGAAGCGGAGCACTCGGGAATAATTCGCGCGGGTGCGCGCTTTGTTGAGGCAATGGCAACAGCTCTGGTGCCGAAGATCGTGCTCACGGTGAACCATGCGTCCGGTGCCGGCTACTATGCCATGGCGGGGCAGGGGTTCGACCCCGACTTTATATTCAGTTGGCCAACCGGACGTATGGGCGTTATGGAAGGCGACTCGGCGGTTCAAGCGGTGTTTGGGAGCCAGCTCGATAAGTTGAAAAAGAACCAACAAGTCCCTGGTCCTGAGCTTGATGCTGAGATGGATCAGTTGCGCGAGACTTACGAGATGCAGCTGGACGCAAAATATGCTGCGGCGCGCGGCTTTGTGGATGCAGTGATTAACCCGGAATCCACGCGCGAGGCGTTGGAACTAGCGCTGCGCACCAGCCTGAACTACAACGGGCCGCACATCGGACCGTTTGTGTTACCGCCGTTGTTGGTGTGAAGCATCGCTCTGTCAGAACCGAGAGCGGTAGCGACCGGGTCGATTGATCGATGGTGGCGAACAATAAGCGGAGCGAACCCGGTCGCTACCGCTCTCGGTTCTGACATGAGTTCAAAATGAAACAGAAGATTCGCATTGCTGCCGGTCAGGGTTTCTGGGGGGACCTGCTTGATGCACCCGTGCGCCAGGTTGAAGGTGGGCCGATCGATTACCTGATGCTCGACTATCTCGCGGAAGTGACGATGTCGATCATGCAAAAGCAACGTTCGCGAGATCCTAACGCCGGCTACGCGAAGGACTTCATTCCCCTGATGAAACAAATACTGCCGGCGTGCGTCGAACGAAATATTCGGGTTACGGCAAACGCGGGGGGGGTAAATGTCGGAGGTTGCGCCGAAGCTGTGCGTGAAGTTGCCCGGGATCTTGGACTTGCCGGCAAACTACGTATCGGAATAGTAACTGGCGACGACATCATGCCCAGGCTCGATGAACTGCTGGGGCGGGGAATCGAGTTGCGTAACATGGACACCGAAGAGCCGCTGGCGTCTGTGCGCGATCGAATTCAAAGCGCTAACGCCTATCTCGGTGCCTGGCCCATGGTGGAGGCGCTGAATGGAGGCGCGCGTATCGTGATCACAGGTCGCGCGACCGACACTGGCCTGACTCTCGCGCCGTTGATTCATGAGTTTGGCTGGGCGGCAGATGATTGGAACAGATTGTCTGCAGGGACAATCGCCGGACACATCATAGAATGCGGCGCCCAGTGTTCCGGCGGCAACTGCCAGTATGAATGGCGCAGCGTCCCCAACCTTGCCAATGTTGGTTTCCCCATTGTTGAAGCATCGCCCGACGGCACGTTTGTCATCACGAAGCACGAAGGCACCGGCGGCTGGGTGATTATCCCTTCTATCAAAGAACAACTGGTGTATGAGATGGGCGATCCGCGCTCCTACCTTACGCCGGATTGCGTTGCGGATTTCACCTCCGTGCATCTCGAATACGAAGGCCGTGACCGCGTTCGGATTTACGGAATCAAAGGGCGATCGGCAACTGAGTTTCTCAAAGTCTCGATAAGTTACTCGGCCGGATACAAGGCTGTTGGCACTCTCGTATACTCCTGGCCGGACGCGTACGCGAAAGCGCAAGTAGCCGACAAGATCTTACGGGCGCGTCTCGATCGACTCGGTCTGAAATTCGATCAGGTGCTCACCGAGTTTGTGGGGGTCAACGCAACGCACGGGAATTTGTCGGGCGAGCCAGTGAGCGATTTGCCGGAAGTACAGCTGCGCGTAGGAGTGCGAGGCGACGATCGTAGCGCAATCGAGAGATTCACCAAGGAGATTGCTCCCTTGGTTCTGACAGGACCACCAGGCGTGACCGGCTTCGCTGGAGGGCGACCCAAGGTGGAAGAAATTGTGGCCTACTGGCCGGCGCTGATTCCCAAGGAAGAGATCACACCGAAGGTTCAGGTAATCGAGACCTGATGAGAGGTGAAAACGGGGAGAGGGAAGTATGCTGAAAGCGGTGGTGAGTTCCGCCCCGGGGTTGTAACAACCTGCGATTTCCAGAACCCCAATTCCGCGAACTCTGAAAGAGTTCGCCGGTAGCGCCTCCGCACCGTCGCCAACGCTTTCAGCCTTACGATTCTTTATGAATCCCGGGGTTGCAGCAACCCTGGGTTGGAATTGCTACATATCAAACGACCAAGAACAAAGCCCGAAGCACTTCGCACAATGCAAATCCAACTAATCCACCTAGCCCACGCGCGTTCAGGCGATAAAGGCGACACAGCGAACGTGGGTCTGATCGCGCTCCGCGATGAGTTTTATCCGATTCTTGTTCGCGAAGTCACCGCCGAGCGCGTCAAGCAACACTTCAAAGGTATCTGCAAAGGGAACGTGGAAAGGTTTGAGCTGGCAAATCTCGGTGCCCTTAATTTCCTGCTGCATGAAAGCCTCGGCGGTGGTGGAACTCTGTCTCTGATGACCGATGCTCAGGGGAAGACGTTCTCCACCGCGCTTTTGCGAATGCAGATTGATATCCCCGATGAGGAAGCCCGCTCTTTAGCACTGGACTAACATTTTCCATATGGCATTTGACGTTTCTCACTGGTCATTTCCCAGGATCTAATTTCGTCGTGCTTCGTGTGACCGTGGATCGTTGGCCGAGAGACTGGAACGATCCACGAAACCACACGAACGGATTCGAACGAGAATCAGCGAATTCGCGAATGAAAAATGTCAAATGACATATAGAAATGTCCCGCCAATACGTCCCAATGGAAATACGGCATGGCTAGCGCCAAAGCAAACGGCATTCGACTGCACTACGCCGAAAGCGGGGGTGGCGACAATCTCGTTATCTTACTGCACGGCTTTCCCGAGTTCTGGTATTCGTGGCGTCATCAGCTGACCGTTCTGGGCACCCATTTTCATGTCGTTGCTCCGGATATGCGGGGTGACAACTTGAGCGACAAGCCTCCTCCCGTTGAGGATTATTCGACCGACGTGCTGGCGAAAGATGTGATTGGTCTAATAGATCACTTCGGTGGCGGGAAGGCAGCAATCGTCGGTCACGACTGGGGGCGCCGGTGTAGCCTGGGCCGTCGCGCAAAAGCATCCCGAACGCGTTTCCAAACTCGCAGTATTACAAGTTCCTCCAGCGGCGGCTTGGCGTGCGAATATCTCGCTGCGCCAGTTGCTCAGAAGCTGGTACATGTTTTTCTTCCAGCTTCGCTCGTACCCGAATGGGCAATCAGAAGGAACAGCTTCAGAGGCCTCGACCGCGTTTTCAAAGAAAAGGTCATCAGAACCGGCAGCTTCACTGATGCTGATGTTGAAATCTACAAAGAAGCCCTGCGTCAGCCGGGTGCGCTGACGGGCGCGATCAACTATTATCGCGCGAACTTCTTTCAAATACTGCGTGTACCGAAAACGGCGGCGACAACTCGGCCGCCAGGGGAAAAAGAGACACGGAAGGGTGGGCGCATTCGCGTGCCGACGCTCTTTATTTTTGGCGAGCAGGATTTCGCGATTCTTCCTCAGACGGTACGGGGGATTGCCGATTACATCGATGCGCCTTACCGCGAGTTGCGGATACCTGATAGTGGCCATTGGGTGCAAAACGAGGCGGTTGAATAAGTAAACGCAGCACTCATCGAGTTCTTGGACTCGAAATGATTCGGCGTGCGACCGCAATAGTCAGTCACATCGTGGTTTTAGCCAGGTGCCCAAAACTCAACGGAGTGTCATGAAGTCAGTACCGTAACGCGGTAGCGTCGGGTCCACGGTTGCAAATACAAATCAACGTTTCAATGGTTATCTACCCAGCGGCCATAAATCAGTGGGAGTTGAATCTGGGATGGCTGGACCCGACGCTACCGCGTTACGGTACTGACTTCATGCCGCGACTTGACCCACCCGCCCAGCCGCCGTGTGAATGAGACTAAGCTAATGTTCCTGCTGGAAAAATTAAATGACTGACGAAAACTCACCAGTTCTATTCGATATCGGTGGGAGCGTTGCGCACATCACTCTCAATCGTCCCGCGAAACGAAACGCGCTGAACGATGCGATGGTGACTGGTCTGACGAACGCCTTGCTTCGGGCCCGGGCGGAGGTAGCGGTCCGCGTTGTGGTGATCACCGGTGCTGGTCAGGACTTTTGCGCCGGGGCGGATCTGGAGGCGCTCAGGAAGATATCCGAAGCATCGGTTTCAGAGAACGTGGAAGACGCTCGCTCTCTGATGGAGCTGTTTGAACTGGTCAGGCAAGTGCCAGTTCCGGTTGTGGCGGCGGTTCGAGGCCGGGCCCTAGCCGGAGGATGTGGATTGGCGAGCGCTTGTGATCTGGTGGTAGCGACAAGCTCGGCTCGGTTTGGTTATCCGGAAGTGAAGATCGGTTTCGTTCCGGCAATGGTCCTGGCGATCTTAAAACGCAATGTTTCAGAGAAACGCGCGTTTGAACTGCTTACTCGCGGGGCAGAAATTAGTGCAGAGGAAGCGAAACAGGTTGGATTAGTAAATCAGGTATTCAGTGACGAGACGTTTGATGATGAGTTGAACTCCTACGTAGGAGTATTCGAGAAGGTGAGTAAATCTGCGGTAGCGCTTACCAAGACGTTGCTCTATCAAACTGATGGAATGGCGTTTACCGAAGCACTGGAAACGGGAGTTGACGTAAACGTCATTGCGCGCATGAC
>JBGTLM010000181.1:0-9430 GCA_041744135.1 Pyrinomonadaceae bacterium | reverse complement strand
GGTCGCATCGGTTTTGCCGCCGCCGTTCCCATTCAAATTATTTGTGATTACCGCCGGAGTGTTTCGTTTCAGCCTGACACGGTTTTTGGTGGCGATTGTGGTTGGGCGTGGTTTTCGTTTCTTGCTGGAAGGCTACTTCGCGGTTCGCTACGGTGCTCAGGCAAAGGTGTTTCTGACGAAGTACTACCCGTGGATTGGGCTCGGAGTTGCAGTAATAGTTATTGCTGCGTTCCTGACCCGTGTTTTGTGGAAACGAAAATCGGATTCGAGCGCTGAGGCAAGTCTAGAACCCGGGAACTAAAGGTAAGAGCGGGACGGCGTTGGTGATTTCTCCAGTTTTGGGTTCGAGGAATTGGAAGCTTCGGGCGCTCGCAAGATTCTTGACGCCTTGTTCTCCCAGGCGCGTGAGCAGATGTAGAAAAACCTCGGCGGTCGCAAGCGCGTCGCTCCCGGCCCGATGCCGGTGGAAGATCGGGATCGAGAAATGGTTTGCAACTGTGTCCAGACGGTAGTTAGTTAAACCCGGAAACACACGTCGCGACAACTTAACCGTGCAGAGATGGGTATTAATCATCCGGTGGCCGGGATAGACGCGTGAGATTTCATGATTTAAAAAACTGGTATCGAAAGGTGCGTTGTGCGCAATGAGCACCGCGTCGCTGACGAAATCCAGCCACTGAGGAGCGACTTCGGCGAATACCGGTGCGATTTTTACCATGTCGTTGGTGATCCCCGTGAGCGCGACCACGAAACGAGGAATGGCAATTTCGGGATTTACGAGGGTCAGAAAACTGTCGACAATGCGCCCCTGACGGATCCGGTACGCTCCCAATTCGATAACCCGGTTAGGGGGCATCTTGGCGCCGGTGGCTTCCAAATCGACTACCACGAAATCCAGGTCGTCGAGCAGACGAGATTCGACGTCGTCGTTTTGGAGTTCAATCGTTTTCCCATCGACAAACCTGAACCGCCGATCGTCTTTGACGAGATCGGCCACGAGCAGTCCGGCCAGTTCGTCGTCGATGTGCGAGACTTTAAAAACCGCATCGACGATTTCAGCTGCGTTGGCGCGTCCGCCACAGTCGCGCAACAGGTCGATCGTTTCTTGAACAAGAGTTGAGTCGGATACGAGGTTGGGATACAGAGCCATCGGGCAGCGATTGTAACACGCATTTATATTTTCGACTGGGGAAGATTGTGCGAACCGAAGATGTGATTGAGAGATTCAGGGCGACGGGGGCGCTGCTTGAGGGCCACTTTGTTCTCACTAGCGGGCTTCATAGCGCAAACTACTTGCAATGTGCCCTCGTGTTGCAGCATCCAGCTGAAGCTGAAAGATTTGGCCGGGCCATCGCGGAACATTTCAAACAGGACCACATTCAGCTCGTGGCTTCTCCGGCGATTGGCGGGCTCTTAATCGGACATGAGGTCGCAGGCCAGCTAGGAGCCCGATTCATTTGGACCGAGCGCGAGAATGGCGAGATGAGTTTAAGGCGCGGGTTTTCAGTGTCGCCCGGCGAGAGAACGGTGGTTGTTGAGGACGTGGTAACCACAGGGGGTTCAACGCGCGACACGGTGAATGCTTTGCGGGCCGCAGGCGCAAACGTTGTTGCAGCGGCTTCAATCATCGATCGTTCAGCGGGCGATGCTGATGTGGGCGTGCCGCGCATCGCGCTTGCTACGCTCAATGTGCCTTCCGTTGACCCTTCGACCTGCGCGCTGTGCAAACGAGGCGAAGTTGCGATAAAGCCAGGCAGCAGGGGGAGGTAGTCAGTTGTCAGTGGTCAGTTGTTGTGCTTTGAGCTTGTACTTTGTTCGTTCTTTGTGCTTTGAATTTCTGTGGATTCTGCAAGCACTAAGTTCAAAGTACAAAGTTCAAAGTACAAAGTTCAGTACAAAGTTCATAGTACTGACGACGGACTACTGACAACTGACCAACCAATGAATTTCAAGCTCACCATTCAATACGACGGCACAGATTTTCATGGCTGGCAGATGCAGCAGGAACTGCGCACGGTCCAGGGAGAATTAACCCGCGCGCTAACGTCAGTTGACGGCCGAGACCTGATAGTTCATGGATCTGGCAGAACCGATGCAGGGGTTCACGCACAAGGTCAGGTGGCCAGCGTTCGAGTCCAGCGCGAGATGACGCCCGAAAAGCTTCGGGCGGCCATCAATGGAAACGTGGCCAAAGACCTGCGCATTATGGAGGCGCAAGTCGCCGGCGACGACTTTCACGCACGCTATTCAGCGCTGGAGAAAACCTACCTCTACCGCGTCGTAAACAGTCCGGTGATGTCCCCCTTCTGGCTTCGCTATGCACACCACGAGGCTCGCGCACTTGATCTTGATAGCATGAACGCATGTGCCGCTTTATTTACTGGCACTCATGACTGGACTGCTTTCTCGGCGGCCCAATCGGACACCGAGAGCAGGATCCGCACCGTTAATCACCTCGAAGTTTCTAAGTGCTTTGATGAACGTTCGGGTGAACAAATGGTGGAGATCAAGGCCAGCGCCGACGGCTTCCTGCGCTACATGGTTCGTTCTATCGTAGGGACCTTGCTGGCAGTCGGCCGTGGCGAGATGGATGGGAACAATATTAAACACGCGATTGAGCATGGTGAACGTTCGCTGGCCGGAGCAACCGCACCGGCGCGCGGCCTGACGTTGTTTTCTGTTCGTTATGAGTGACGTGGACCGAAGAACTAGATCAATGCGGAACCGAGAGCGGTAGCCACCGGATCACAACCAAACCGGCGGTGTCGTCGCTTTCGAATCCCGTCGGGATGATGAAGCCGAAACCCAACTGACCTATTCTCATCAGTACCTAATTGACACGCTTCAGAGTTGAGGCAAGAATGGCCATGGCCGGGCCCTCTTTAACAGGGGACTACTGGCCAAGGAACTTATGCTTTCTGAATTTGCCAAAGTCGTAAAGCCTGGGACCCGCGATGAGATGCTGCTGGCAGCGATCACCTGGGACCGTTTGCCTCGCCATGTTGCGATCATTATGGATGGCAACGGACGCTGGGCAGCGCAGCGCGGCCAGCCGCGAATCGCGGGGCACCGCGCCGGTGTCGAAGCAGTGCGCGCGGCGGTTGACACGGGCGCACGATTGGGATTAAGGGCTCTCACGCTTTAGGCCTTCTCGACTGAAACCTGGAAGCGACCGCGCTACGAAATTGATGCCCTGATGCGGATGTTGCGACGCTATCTTCGTCTTGAGCTTGATGAGATCGACCGGCAGAACATCAAGTTTCAGACCATTGGCCGAACGGGCGCGCTTGCTGACACTGTGCGCCGAGAGATTGCGAAAGCTACGGATAGAACTGAGAAAAACAAAGGGATGGTGTTGACCGTGGCTTTAAACTATGGCGGCCGAGCCGAGATCATCGATGCCTGCCGCGCAGCCGTGCGGCGGCTGCTTGATGAAGGTAACCCGCCTGGCGAGCTCACAGAAGAGCGCGTTGCGAATGAACTCTACACTCGCAATCTACCCGATTTGGATTTGCTGGTGCGTACCAGCGGTGAATTGCGGATCTCCAACTTTCTGCTGTGGCAGGCGGCTTATAGCGAAATCTATGTGACTGAAACCCTCTGGCCAGACTTTCGCCGTGTCCACTTGCTCGAAGCCATCATCGACTATCAGCGACGCGATCGTCGCTTCGGCGGTTTGAAGCTGGTCGCAAATGCAAAGTGATTTTTGATTTAAGTTTGAATGCCACAGGAGTAACGCAGCGGGCGATACAGAACCGGGAGCGATAGCGACCGCACTCAACCTACACTAGGACCACGTCGCAATTAACCGGCTGTCCATTCCCATTGAAAGTTGATAGGGAGATGCTAATCACAAAGGTCGTTTCAAGGATCCTGCTATTTGTGCGGTCGCTATCGATCCCGGTTCCTGTACTGCGGCCTGCGGCGTCGAGGATAACAAGATTCAACCAACACTCAGTCTGATAGTCGAAACTGAACTTCAATCCATACTCTAAAATCTGAATTACCGTGTCTCGTATCATCACCGCCGTCATCGCCCTGCCTTTTCTTATCGCTTCAATTCTCGTTTCCTGGCTGCAACCGCTCTTCGTTGTTCTCGCCGCCGCCGCGATGGTGGCGGGGTTGTTTGAGTTTTATGTGCTGGCGAAGAGGCGAGATCTGAAGCCTGACGCGGCCATCGGTTTTCTTGCCGCGGCTGCTTTATTCACGGTCTTTTATTTCCACGACACCAGCCCAAGCGCTGATTTGTTGATGATGCAGATGATCCCGCTCATCCTGATTGTGTTTACCGCAGCGACACTGATCACAGCCACGTTTCGCGGTGCACCCTTTGACAAGATGATCGCCTCAACCGGGGCGACGATTCTTGGCGTCCTCTACGTAGTTCTCCTTGGCGGCCACCTGGTGGCAGTGCGCACGGGATTTAACCAGGCTCTGTCCGCGGATCTCCTGTGTTTCTTTTTTCTGGTCCTTATGGGCTCAGACACGGGCGCATACTACGTTGGCAGGGCATTCGGCAAACACAAGCTGGCGCTGTCCATTAGCCCAGGAAAGACCTGGGAAGGTGTTGCCGGGGGAATGCTGGCCGGGCTGCTGATGGCCACTATCGCTCACTTCTGGTTTTTCAGAGAGTTACCGCTGAAGTTGGCCCTGCCCCTGGCAGCAATGATGACAGTCGTCGGTATTCTTGGTGACCTGACCGAGAGCGCACTAAAACGGAGCGCGGGTGCAAAGGACGCCGCGAAAATACTGCCCGGGCATGGCGGTTTACTCGATCGTCTCGATAGCTTGCTCTTCAACGCGCCCGTCATCTACTATTTCGGTCTCATCTATTTCAGTGGCTGAGCATAGTGGCCACAGATGAACGCAGATGAACACAGAGTCAAAAGCAAAAATCATTCGTCATCTTATCCGTGCCAGTCCGTGTAAATCTGTGGCCAATTATCTTCTCAGTGTGAAGACCTAATTCCTACCTGATCGTTAAAATGAAATCCACGAGCATTGCTATCCTAGGTTCCACGGGCTCGATCGGCTGCAACACGCTGCGAGTTGTCGAAGCACTCGGCAGCGATCGTTTTCGTGTCGTCGCTCTGGGTGCCGGTCGTAACGTAGGTATCCTGGCCGACCAGATTGCTCGCCACTTGCCGGAACTGGTTTCCGTGGAAACGGAAACTGCAGCTCACGATTTATGCGCCCAGCTCTTCGAAAGAAATCTTGATCTCCCCCAAATCGTAATCGGCGAATCCGGCCTGGTTGAAGTGGCCACAAATCCACAGGCAGACATCGTCGTATCTGCGACCGTCGGCGCTGTTGGTTTCGTACCAACTCTACGTGCGCTCGAAGCCGGTAAACGCGTCGCACTGGCCAACAAAGAAACCCTCGTTATGGCCGGGGAGCTGATGACTCGCGCTGCCCGCGGTTCCGGAGCGGAGTTACTGCCGGTCGACTCCGAACACAATGCTTTGCATCAGTGCCTGCGGGGAGAAAAGCGCCACGAAGTTCGGCGTATAGTGCTTACTGCCTCGGGCGGTCCCTTTCGCACCAAGAACGAGAGCCAGATGCGAGAAGCAAGTGTGGCGGATGCTTTGCGGCATCCAACTTGGAACATGGGAGACAAGATCACCATTGACTCGGCAACGCTTATGAATAAAGGACTTGAGGTGATCGAGGCGCATTGGCTCTTTGGCTTCGAGGCGGATCAGATTGGAATCGTCGTTCATCCAGAATCAGTCCTACATTCCATGATCGAGTTAGTAGACGGTTCGGTGATAGCCCAGATGGGAATCACCGACATGCGTCACGCGATCCAATATGCGCTGACGTATCCGGAACGGCACTCATGCGAACTACCCCCGCTCGACCTAACCGCGCTGGCCACCCTCCATTTTGAGGCTCCCGACCCTGAGCGTTTTCCCTGCATAGCCCTTGCCTACCGAGCGCTTCGGGAAGGTGGCACGCTTCCCACGGTGCTGAACGCCGCTAATGAAGAGGCCGTGAGAGCGTTTATTGAAGAGCGCATTTATCTGACTGATATTCCTCGCGTAATAGAGCTGGCAATGGATCAACATGCAACTCAATCTGCCCTCGATCTTGAAACCGTCCTCCACACGGACCGGGAGGCGCGCCTCACCGCTAATTTGGAAATAGAAAAGTTAACAAAACCTTCAAATCTGCTGGCAGAACACTCTGTTTGACGAGCCCTCCCCAGCCCACGTACACTCGTTGCCAGCAACCCTGCGGAGGGATGCGGAATCTAGCGGCACTTACTTTAACTAGAATGCGATCTCTCAGGTTGGAATATCTCCCTTCCTAACCTGCATATTTAAGCAACCCGAGAGATTCAGCAAGTGCTATTTTGCGTGAATTAGAGTGAAAAGAGATATCGATTAATGATTACCAATATTTTAGCGTTCATATTCATTCTGGGCTCGGCGGTAATTCTTCATGAATTTGGCCATTTTATTGTTGCCAAGCTACTCAAAATCCGCGTGGAGACATTCTCAGTGGGATTCGGCCCGCGTTTGTTTGGCAAGAAGTGGGGACAAACTGACTATCGTGTCTCTGCCATTCCGCTCGGGGGCTATGTAAAACTCGGCGGCGATGAGTCAAACTCACCAATCGAAGGCGCCGGGGCTAGTGATATACCGGAGCACGAAATGTTCAATCTTCGTCCGCGTTGGCAGCGGATCTTGGTGGCGCTGGCCGGTCCGGTGATGAACATCATCACTGCACTCTCTATACCGTTTGCGGGCGCCATGATCTACGGGGTGCCCGCAACACCAGCGCCGGTAGTTAGCGCGGTCGCCCGGGGAGGCGCTGCCGAGGTTGCAGGACTGAAGCCCGGTGATCGAATAGTCTCATTCAACGGAACTGAGAATCCGAAATGGAACACCATCCGTGGCGACGCCCTTCTATCTCCCGGTCAACCTTTGCCCCTAATTGTCGAACGCAGTGGAGAGCGCACACCGCTCACGCTCACACCCACCGCGGTCACCGAAGATGGAGAAACCGCCGGCTTTTTGGATTTTGTTCCTGACTACGGCGATGTTCCAGTTATAGTGCGCGAAATTGAGCCGAACACGCCGGCGGCCGAAGCAGGATTGCAGCCAGGCGATCGCATTCTGTCAGTTAACGGCCAACCAGTTCGAAGTGCCGAGCAGGTAACCCAGTTCATCCGTGATCACAAGAGTCAGCCGATTACACTAACGGTCAACCGAGCGGGGCAACCGAAAGACATTACCGCCACGGCTCGAAAGCTTCAGGATGGACGGGAGCGATTAGGTTTTCGTCCCGACGAGGAAATTCCGCCGCAGCCCGTCGGTTTGGCGGGGTCAGCGGCTTATGCAGTCAGCAGCAATCTGGAGATTCTGCGTTTGACCGGGAAAGCCCTGGGGCAAGTAATCACCGGCCAGCGCTCAGCCAGGAACACCCTATCCGGACCGATCGGAATCTACAACGCTGCTGCGGCATCTGTTGAAAGGCTCGGTTGGGCCGGGCTGTTTGGCATGCTCGGGTTCCTCAGCCTCAATCTCGGCATCTTCAATTTATTACCAATCCCTGTACTGGATGGCGGGGCAATCTTCCTGCTCTTGCTTGAAGGTCTGCTGGCGACGATAGGTCTTAAGTTATCGATGGCGGTGCGCGAGCGCATTCAACAAGTTGGTTTTGTGATGGTCATCCTGTTAATGGTCTTTGTCATTTCCAATGACGTCGTAAAGTTGTTTTCTCGTGGACCCAGCACGAGTACACCGGCTGCGACTGAGCCAGCTAAGTAAACTGTCCAAGTCATTGTCCAAAGTCTAATGTCGGGTTGGGGATAAGACTTTGGACCTTGGATGTTGGACTTTGGACAAATGGTATATGCGAAAGTCTCGACCAGTAAAAGTCAAAGACGTACAGATCGGTGGCGGCGCGCCTGTCGTGGTTCAGTCCATGACCAAAACCGACACCGCTGACGTGGGTGCCACTGTGGCACAAATAGAGGAAATGGTCCGCGCCGGATGCGAGATTGTGCGTTTGGCCGTGCCTGACAACGACGCCGCCGTCGCGCTGAAAGAGATCCGCAAGCGCGTACCGGAGGTTCCAATCGTTGCTGACATTCATTTCCACTACAAACTCGCCCTGATGGCCCTCGATGCTGGTATCGACAAACTTCGATTGAACCCCGGAAACATTGGGAAGCACGAACGCATCGTCGAGGTCGTACGCGCTGCGCAAACGCTAAAGGTTCCGATCAGGATTGGCGTGAATGGCGGCTCGCTGGAGAAAGATTTACTGAAGAAGTACGGCACTGCTACGCCGGAAGCGATGGTTGAGTCGGCGCTGCGCCACATCCAGATCCTCGAAGACCTCGGATTCACTGACACTATAATTTCGCTCAAAGCTTCAGACGTGCATCGCACAGTCGACGCCTATCGGTTGCTCGCCCAAAAAGTAGATTACCCGTTCCATCTGGGCGTGACCGAAGCAGGCACGGCTTTCACCGGCACAGTCAAATCCGCCATCGGACTTGGCATTTTGCTGCACGAAGGCATCGGCGACACGATTCGTGTGTCGCTTGCCGCGGAGCCGCAAGAAGAAGTCCGTGTCGCCTGGGAGATTCTGAAATCCCTTGAGCTGCGTGCGCGTGGTGTTACGGTTGTGGCTTGTCCTACCTGCGGCCGGCTCGACGTCGATAATTTTGTAGAGATCGTAACCGAGATCGAGCGTCGTCTGGCTCACGTTAAAGAACCGCTGCACCTTTCGATTATGGGCTGCGCGGTGAACGGGCCAGGTGAGGCGCACGATTCGCATCTGGGAGTGACGTTTGGTCGCGGCGTGGGCATGATCTTTAAAAATGGAGTGCCGATGCGGAAGGTTGCCGGAGAGGACATAGTCGAAGCCTTCGTCATGGAAACGGAGAAACTCCTGGCGGAAGGCGCGGCCGCTAAAAGCGACGCCCAACCCGAGCTCGTCGCCATCAAGTAAACAAGACAGTCAAATTGCTGCTCAGTGATGAGGCCGCCTGGTAGATCCGGGCGGCCTTATTTACAGAACCCGGAGCGGTAGGGACTGTTTGAAACTCAAAAGGGCCCACGGTAATTTGCAGGTTAGGAAGGGGGCAATGCGGAGCGCGCCCCCGCTCAAGTTGCAAAGGTGATCGGCTTGAATTGTCGATTCACGATTGAGTGGCTGCGAATCTTGAGGCGGGGGCGCGCTCCGCTTTGCCCCCTTCCTAACCTGCAAGTTAGCGGGGCTTGAGCCGTCCTTTTGGGGACCGCTCGCGGTTCTGTATCGGAGCAGGATCTAGTACGGTCACGATGCGGCCATTGAAAGAAACAGAGCGTCGGTGGCGGGTTTGCGGTTTACGTTTACGACGAGTTGTTCGCGGAGCTCTTCAATTCGAGATATCCATGAGGTGGCTCTGCGGCCGTCAATCCGCTCACTTATC
>JBGTLM010000180.1:0-2832 GCA_041744135.1 Pyrinomonadaceae bacterium | reverse complement strand
CGCTTAGGCCAGTGGCGACAACGCCGCCAAGCGTGGCGCGCCCATCGTCGGGAGGATCAAGCGGCAGCCACTGTCCACCCGGCGCTAGCGCTTGATTAAGATTTTCGAGCGTAACTCCTGCCTGTGCGCTGCCCACCAGATCCGCGGGCTCGTGATCGAGAAACTGGTTCAAGCGGGCGGTGCTGATAACTACATTTACCGGCTCGATTGGATTTCCAGCATTGAGCCAAGTGGAGGCCCCGGACGGCACAACTGCCCAGCCTTCACGTGAGGCGAGTTTCATTACCTCGCAGGCTTCTTCAATAGATCCGGGCGCTACAGAAAGAGAGTCGGGGACGCGGAGACGCAGGGACGCGGAGATATTTGCTTCACCTACGATGGCAGACAAACGCTTGGCGGCATTGTCTGGATCGAAAGACTGCCTGCCCCTGCCCGCGGCTACGCCGCCCTCCAGTGCGGAATGGCTTGGCCTTTCCGGCCCGGAATCTTTTGAATAACTCACCGAGGCTGCGACTCCCTGGTTCAAAGTTACTTCTGACGCGCGCAGAGACCCGGTCGCTACCACCACCCCAAGCGGGCTGCCCGCTTGAGAACCCCGGTCCGCTCCCGGTTCTGACAGGACCCGCGCTTCGCCGCAGCCGCGCAGCATCGGGATGATTTTGCCGGGGTTACAGAGTCCCGACGGATCAAATGCCGAACGCACTCGCAGCATGGTGTCCATGTCGTCGTCGGAAAAGATCAGCGGCAGGAAATCTCGCTTGTCGAAGCCCACGCCATGTTCTCCGGTAATAGTTCCGCCAGCGGCGACGCAAGTTTCCATCAGCTCGCGTCCTGCCTCTTTCACCCGCAGCACTTGGTCGGGGGAGCGCGAGTCGAAACAGATGAACGGATGCAGGTTGCCGTCACCGGCATGAAAAACATTGGCGAGTCGCAAGTCATACTTCGCAGCGATGCCATAAATTGAGGCAAGCACTTCGGGCAAACGCGATCGCGGTACTACCGCATCCTGAATCATCGAATCGGGCGCGATTCGTCCGACGGCTCCAAACGCTCCTTTCCGAGCCGCCCAGAGTTTCTTGCGCTCCGCGTCGTCCCGGGCGAGGCGACAGGTGCGGGCATGATACTCAACACAAATGCTCCTCACCCGCTCTGCCTCGTCGTCGAGTCCCGCTTCCATCCCATCAAGCTCTACGAGCAGCGCCGCGCCAATGTCCAGGGAAAGCCCCGCAGCAAAGATACTCGCTTCAACTGCCCGAATGATTTCACCGTCCATCATCTCCAAAGCCGCCGGCATTACTCCGGCTGCGATAATTGCCGACACCGCGTGGCTGGCGTCGTTCACTTCGGGAAATTCCGCCAGCAACGTGCGGACTGCAGGCGGCACCGGCACTAATCTCAACGTGGCCTCGGTAGCAATTCCAAAAGTGCCCTCGGATCCGACGAAGACTCCGAGCAAATCGTAGCCCAATGTGCCTACTTCATTGCTACTGAAATCAACAATCTCCCCACCTGCCAGCACTACGCGCGCCCCCAGAACGTGGTCGGTGGTCGTGCCATATTTCAAGCAGTGAATACCGCCCGCATTCTCGGCGATGTTTCCCCCAATGGTGCAGCTTCCCTGGCTCGATGGGTCGGGAACATAGTGCAACCCCAGATGTGCAACAGCCTTCGACACGTGAGCGTTGACCACTCCGGTCTGGACCACTGCGGTGCGATTTCCCTCGTCGATGCTCAGAACCTTGCGCATCCGAGCAAGTTCGATCACCACGCCGCGGTTAAGCGCGAGCGCTCCGCCCGAGAGACCAGTGCCTGCGCCGCGTGGTGTAAACGGAACACCTGCCTCAGCGAGCGCCCGCATGACCTCCGCTGTCTGTTCGGTTGAGCTTGGAAACACCACTGCGCGCGGGCGATATTTGTGTTGCGGCAAACCGTCGCATTCGTAAACGATCAGTTCACTGGGCTCCGAAAGCACGGCGTCCCGGCCCACAATCGCGCGCAGATTTTCGATTAGATAATCCAAAATATTTGGCTGGTATGCTCAACGTCAGAACCGGTGAGCGGTAGCGACCGGGTCGATAGCCCCAGAGACTCCACCGACGTAGGAAGCAATGATACACTACGCGTCCGATCTACCAAGAGTACCGAGAAAGCGGTACGAGTTCTGTTGGCTAGTAGTCGATACGAGACGCCTCCGGTTGTTGCTACGTCTATGCCGCCTGATGTGACGCGGTGGCTATGCCCGCCGTCAGCTGCTTTTTTTTCTTTATGTTCCGGAGTGGACCCCAGTCATTTAAGGACGACTTTGACGGAAGGGCAGCCGCTTCTTCAGATCGGGCGGTCTAGCCGTAACGCGCGTCCAGAGACAATTTTTCCCAAGCAAATGAAAATCAAACTCCTGTTCGTGGTATTCACAATAATCACTATTATGGTTTCTGACTTGCTAACCCACGCCGACGATGGCGTCTTCTCGCCAACTCTAATCATCATTAACGCAACCGTCCACACGATGGATCCGGTCAAGCCTATCGCCGAGGCTGTTGCCATTTACGAGCAACGCGTGGTCGCCGTTGGATCCAGTAAAGAGATCAAGAGAATGGCCGGCACCGGTACGCGCGTAATCGACGCTCACGGGCAATTAGTGTTGCCTGGCTTTAACGATTCGCATGTGCATTTCCTTAGCGGCGGGTTCCAGCTTTCGAGCGTCGATCTGCGCGATGCCGATACTCCGCAAGAGTTTGCAGAACGTATTCGGCGATTTGCCGAAAAGGCGCCGGCAGGGCGTTGGATTACTGGGGGCAATTGGGACCACGAGCGTTGGGCCAATGTTAATGG
>JBGTLM010000179.1:0-17317 GCA_041744135.1 Pyrinomonadaceae bacterium | reverse complement strand
ATTCAGGTGGCGCACCGGATATGACGGGTGCTTCACTCCCGCAAACGCCGGTATGAGGATTGACACGATCTCCATCTTCGGATCGTCACGCATCTGTGCGACTCCGTGCGTCATCGTGAGGCTCGTCGTCACCTCCACGCTGTCGCGCCTCAACGGGACGATCGTTCAGGCCACTTACACGGTGCAGAACGTCGGCGCGGTCACAGCCACCAATGTCATGCTGACGACGGCGATGCTCGGCTCGGCGAACTCCCCGTCGACGCCGCAAGCGCTCGGCAATCTTGCGCCGGGGCAGACGTCGGCGCCGATGGTCGTCAACTTCACGAACTCGATGGCGGGCGCGAGCTCGATGCTCAAGTTAGGTGGCACTTACACAGGTGGGACGTTCAGCAGTACTAGACGCGTTACCATCCCCTAGTTCCTTCCTTGGAACGCAAACGGAAAAGGCTGGTGGGCATCTGTCCACCAGCCTTTTCTTATTGCTCTGAATTTCGAAGCGGATAACCGAACAGTCAGCGATTAAGGCTCCTGGCGCCCCCCTTAAAGGCGGCGACAGGAGGGAAATATTTCAAAGGCACTTGGTAATGCGACTCCCTTTCCCGAGGGTAAGCGCGAAGGTTCCTATAATTTCGTCGGTGACTGAATTGGTAACCGTAAGAGTCGCGGTCTTCCCATCGGTTGTTCCAGAATAGACGACCGGCTCGCCTCGCTCCTCGGTACCAACACGTTGCGGACCGCCGCGCTCTCTGAAGTGCAGGCCTTTAGCTGAAAACTTCCCATTGCGATCAATCTTGAGCGATTCAGAAATAGTTCCATGCGCGCAATCGTACTCGATCCGGGCTCCTTCCTCGGTTACCTCCATCAAAACGTGGTTTCCACCCCAGGTGCCTTTCGTCATGCGACCCTCCTCTTGAACCGCAACACTATTCGTGTTCAAGGTCTGCGACTTGATGTTAACCGTCTGCTGCTTACCTGAGCATGACTCACTCTGAAAAGAGTGCGCCATGAAAATCGGCATAGCGACCAGAACTATCATTAGGTGATTCATATTACCTCCGGCGTGAAGTCTATCAGGCTGCTGAAAAAGTGTTGAGCAACAATAAAGCAGTTAAGCGATCCACGAAACACACTAAGTAACTCGAATCAAGGCATCAATTTCGTGTGGTTTCGTGGATCGTGTTTGTTTTTCAGGCACCTGCTAGGAAAGGAACGATTGTGTAGACGCTAACTTGCGGTAGTTCTGCAAAGGGGCAAGTTATTGGTCTTTTTTTCCTTTATGAGCTTTGACATCGTTAAGCACAATGCTAACAACCAACGCAACGCCGGAGATCGCGGCGATCAGGAAAAAGATCATGGAAAATCCGGGATAGCCAAGAATACGGAACGATGTCTCAACTCGCATCAACATCGCTGCTCCCAAAATCAGGGCAGCCAGCACGAGACCCAGTGAAATTCTGTTAGCTACCTTTTGCAGTCCTTCGAGTACAACCTTTTCGTCGATTGTGTCGACCTTAATCTTCAATTCATTATTTCCTACTGCGTCCAGAATTCTATTAACGCGCGTGGGAAGTTTCTCCACAAACTCCTTTACCTCGACCGCACCGCTCAGCAGGGTCCCGGGGGCCAGGCTCTTCAGCACGTTCCGCTGCAGGATCTCAGTTGCCCGTTGACGGATGACGGCATTCGGATTGAAGTCGGGATCGAGCGTGTAAACAGAGCGATCCAGATTGAGTAACGCCTTGGCCATCAGCGTGAACTCCGAGGGCAGCCTGAACCAGCAGTCAGCAGCGATCTTCGTAATCTCAAGCCCAACCTGCCCTGCATCGATGCGACTCACATTGGAGTCAGCGTTGTCTGCGACTAAATCCGCAACCCTGCGCACAAACTCTGCTCTGTTGAACCCGGGCTTTGCTTCGCCCATTTTGATCGCGGTCTCGGCAGCGTCCTCGCCTCGCCCTTCGCTGATCGACAGCAACAAGCGCAGTAAGTTGTCGTGAAAGCTCGTCATCAAGCGAGCTACCATTCCCAGATCCAGAAGGGCTATTCGTTTATCATCGGTCAGGAAAACATTGCCGGGATGAGGATCTGCATGGAAAACACCGTCCACCAGAATTTGTTTTAGGTAGGCGCGAAACAGTTCATCGGCGAGACCTGGACCGTCAATTTCCATGAGACGGAGCGGGCTGACGTCGGTAATCTTCTTTCCCGGAATGTACTCCATCGTGAGTAAGCGTGAGGTCGTGTAATCGAGGACCGGCTCGGGAACGATAATGCGCTCAAATTCTCTGACGTTCTCCGCAAACATCACGAGGTTGTTGGCCTCGGTTTTGAAGTCAAGCTCCTGCAACAGACTCTTGCGCAGTCCTAGCAACATGTTTCCGAATTCGTAGCGCTTTCCCAGTTCTGTGTGAGCGTCTATGAACTGGGCGAATTCCTCGAGCGCTTCCAAATCCTCGACGATCTGCTCGCGGATGCCTGGTCTTTGAACCTTGACGACCACCGCGCGTCCATCGCGCATGTAAGCGCGATGGACTTGGGCGAGGGAAGCGGCCGCGAGTGGCTGCGGATCAAACTCCGCGAAAGCTTTGGAGATGCGCACCCCGAGTTCACCAGATACGATGCGATCCACTTCTTCGTACGTGAATGGCGCGATCTGATCCTGGAGCCGTGAAAGCGCCTCGAGGTAAGGAGCCGGCAATAGATCGGCCCGCGTGGAGAGCAATTGACCCAGCTTGATAAATGTCGGTCCCAGCTTTTCGAGGTCGGCCGCCAGTTCCTCAGCTTTGGGTATCACGGTCTCATACTTGGTTTCATCAAGCTCAATGCTGTCGTCCAGCCCGGCCTGTTTAACCAGATCCGAGCGGCCGTATTTAACCAGCAGCATTGCTACATCTTTGTATCGCTTGAAGTGTTTAGTCTTCAGTGAGACCATCCTATGCCCCTCATATCTCCCTAACAGGCGGATAAAACTTAATTACGATCCCTGAATTGACAAGAAGCGGCACGAAAAGAGACCTTATTTCGAGTCGTTTCGTGTGCTTTGGATCGTCTTTATTACTGAGAATGGTCCACCCTTTTATAACGGCCTGCTAGGTGAGCTTACCACCGGACTCTCAGATTCTAGTTGGTGGGAGTCTTTGTCGTAGAAGTGACGCCAAGAGCACGATCGATCGCCGCACGCAGGTCCTCAGCGGTAAGATTTCTCAGAAGCACGCCGTTAACGTAGATCGTAGGCGTACCGTCGATCCCATACATCTCACCATCAACAATATCGCGTTGCACCTCGGCAGCGAAGGTCCCACCGTCTAACGCTGCATCGAAACGCGCGCGGTCCAATCCGAGTTCGGATGCATATTTTTTCAGCGAAGGGACCTCCAGCGCGTCCTGCCGTTTGAAGAGTAGGGCGGCATACTCAAAAAACTTGCCCTGGGCATGCGCCGCATTTGCCGCTTCGGCAGCTTTGCGGGCGTTAGCATGCATCGCGAGGGGAAAATCGCGTACTACCAACCTCATCTTGTTGCCGTACAATTTCAGCGCCTCTTCCAGCACTGGATGCATCGCGGCGCAGGAAGGACATTGGAAGTCGGTAAACTCGACGATGGTAACCGGTGCGGTTGCAACACCGTGACTGGGGTCATCGTCGGTGCTGATGGCCTGAGTCGGCGCTTGCGGTTCAGAAATCAGCAAGCGAACCTGGGCTCCTTTGCGAAGCTTCTCAGACATCGTTCGCTCCAGTTGTTGCCGCCCTTGTTCCTGCAAGTACTCAGCAAGCTGGTTACGAACCGAGTCCAGATCTCTACCAATTCGGGTCTTATTCTCCGCATAGAACTTCACGACCTCAGCTTCGGTAGGCGGGTGCGACTTATCGCTGATCTCAGTGCGCACGATCTCCTCGGGCGGCACATTCCGGCGGTTGGCCTCCGCAATCAATAGCACATCGTTTACAGTTCTCTCCAGAGCCGCACTCTCATTTTCATAAACACTAAGACGCATTTTGTAAATTGCCGGCTTGAGTCTCTCGATGATTACGCCGGCTGGGATGGGCTTACCACCTACCGTAGCCAATACCGCGGCTGGGTTAAGGTTAGGCGAGTGGATATCCACGCCCATCACGACCGGATTGGCAGTGCGGAGCCGACGCACAAACTCCTCTGAAACTCTGGCTTCCTGGGTCGCCCGCAACAAAGATATCACTCGTGGGCGAACGCTGGTCTCATCAGTCTGTTCTATCTGATCGTGGTTATCGTCGATGAACTTCTTGATGTCGGATTCCGTAGGGTTGGGAACACGCTTGCTGACCTCCAGGTTGTACAACTGCTGCTTTGTCACCTTGCGTTTCCTGGCTTCGATTTCGAGCAACTCGGTGTTGATTTGAAGCTCAAGCACGCGCCGTCTCGTATCGGCGATTCGTTCCTCGAGACTCTCAACTTCTTCTCTCACCCTGGGATCGATGTCTGCTGTGGTAATAGTCTGCCCGTTCACAATTGCCAAAGCTATGGGTGCCTTGGGCTCTCTGGGAGCCGAAGGCTGGGTTGCCGATTCCGGAGTGGGTTGCGGCTTCACAGCCTGAGCAGCGGGACGAGTAGTCGTTTTTCTGCGGGGAGTCTGCCCCCCAACACCCGTAGAGATGGAGAGGGCCAGACTTGTGGCAAATAAGTATTTCGAAAAGCTCATGAACACGCTGTATTAGCTGGGATTAGAGTTCAAACAGAGGAGCGACGTTGCTTCCCATGAAACGAACGCCGCTCAAAGTGAGATAAGGCTTCCTGATTACCGGTAACGTATGATGGATCGTCTGCGCGGCTTAACTGGAGTGCGCACGGAGAGCAAATTCCTATGCCGGCCATTAAGAATGAAAGCAAGCCCCTGGTGCGTGATCCCCAGCAATCGGGCTGCACGTGTGACGCTCCCTCCGGATGACTCGAGAGCCCTCCTGATGAGATCGCCTTCGTAATTAAGCACTAACCCTTCTAGTGATCCGTCCGGCCCGGAATTCGTGAATGCGGAAGTCACGACTGCGTGTTCCTTAGCTGAACCTTTCCCATTTGTCTGATGCCTAACTGGAACCTCGACGATGGGATGTGCCACCGGCACCGCCATCAATCGCCGGGCATATTCTCCCAGCCGTACCTTAATTTCTGGATACTGAGATTCAGCCAGCATGGACTCTGCAATTCGATAGTAAAAGCACAACTCACCGTACGGCAGATGATCGGCCAATTCTTCGCCAAGGCTCAGCACGGCGACCCCTGCACTCTCCGGATCACCCGCCCGCTGCGCGGTGTTCAGCGCTTCGCTGAACTTGGAGTGTGCAAGTTGAGCGTTGCCAAGCTTGGCCAGCGCTCTTCCGTGCGTAGTCAAAGCCTCAGCCAGCAAGGAGAGTTCGTCGCCTTCCTCCAGCACGCGAACGGATCGAGCGGCTACTGCCTCAGCTTCTGAATAGAGTCCCTGATCGATAAATGCCCTTGCTCGCGTGTCATCGACTTGCGCAACCATGCCCCTGTCTTTAAGTCCTTCAAAGAGCGACCGCGCCCGATCCAGTTGATCATTTGCTTCACCGAATCGGCCCAGACTGACGAACAGGAATCCGAGGTTGTTCTCGACAGCAGCTAGGAAACGTTGGTGGCCCGCCTGTTCAAAATGAAAACTAGCTGCTGCGTATTCAACCAGCGCCTGATCTATATAATCCTCTCGTCGCTCAGACAAACCAAGATTCGTGAGTACCGTCGCAAATTCATTGTGGAACTTGCCCCTGAGCGCGTGATTGCCGCTCTCGTTAAAAAGCGAAGCTGCTTCTCGGTGAATCCGGAGTGAGTCATGGTAGCGAAGCGAAGATCTCTCCACGAGGCCGCAGTTAAGTAGCGCTCGGAGTTTTTGTTCGCTGGGCTGCTCTCCCAAACGCTGCAGGATCTGTTGCAGCGTGACCCGCGCCTCATCGTATCCGCCTTCGCGCCAGTAACAGATCGCCAGGTCTATACGCGCTTCGGCGACCTTGGCGTCCAGCCCGAGTTTTTCAAACATGGTCGCGCTTTCAGAAATCAGATCTTTCGCGGCTTCCTGCGCACCCCAGATCTGTTGCGCACTTCCTATCCAGCCGGAAAGAGCACCGGCGCGTAAGAGTAATTCAGCCTGCGCGGAGTCGTCCAAGCCGTCGAGCCGGGGCCGCTCTCCCACGCGATCCCAGAATTCCGCTATAGTTGATCGGGCTGTTTCAAATTCGCCCGCTTCTGACAGTTCTCCTGCTTCCGCGCAGAGAAGCTCTACGCGCTCGCTAAGATTGGCAACCAAATCGCTTTCTCTGAATGCAATGTCTTCTTGTAACTGCATATGAGGGCCTTCCTTTTGTGATTTAGTCAGATTCCTTGCAAGACCTTTCCCGGACGGTTATGATGCGCATCGTTAAAGACCTTCCAGTTGGCCCCAATCTTCCGACTGGGCTTTACCACACCGCAACAAACTTAGGAGACCGAGATGAGTAAGATGAAATCAACACTGGCGGCCACGCTTCTAACCCTGATACTTATAGTTCCCGCCTTGGCAGGACAAATCGGCACCCCTGGTATTCCGCCACCACCACCGCCGGATGCGCTGGGACAAATTGGCACGCCCGGCTGTGCAGTAAACCTATACTTAGCTTTGCTCTCGTTAGTTATCTGAGAAGAAAAGCTAATCTGAGGAACAGCTAAGACCCGACCGCCTTGGTTCGACTTCCGCGCCTATGCACGCGGTTCTACATTTGTGTGCAAACAGTTACCGGATTTCAAATAGCCCCCGGCAAGGCGGCAGCGTGCGTGCATCCTACCCTTATCCTGCCTGCAAACGCAATAGCAAGGGCTCGCCAGATGAGGCTGCAGATGGCTGCAAGTTCTACCTCCTGGGGGTCTCAGGACGACCGAGCGTCCTCCTGGGCAGGGTCCGGTGACTGGTTTGCCTCAACCAGTCGCTGGACGGTCTCCAATGTGTCGACATCCTGAGGGTTCTTGTCAGTTCGCACTCGAAGAATCCGCGGAAAACGCAGAGCGTAGCCGCTCTTGTGCCTTTTCGACTCCTGGACCCTATCAAAGGTTACCTCAATCACAATTGTGGGCTCCACCAGGCGTACTCTTCCGTGTCCAAACTCCTGCAGGGTGTGCGCCTGGAACCATTGTGTAAGCTCCGCCAGCTCTACGTCCGTCAGCCCGGAGTAAGCCTTCCCGATATTGAGCAATTCGTTGTTTTGGCCCGACCGACGCACCGCAAAGGTGTAGTCAGACAGCAGATGCCGGCGCTTCCCATGCCCGACTTCGACGGCTGTCACCACCACATCCAGAGTCGCTATTGCACGCTTCAACTTCAACCAGTCCCGGCCGCGCCGACCGGGCTTATACAATGACCCGGGACTTTTGACCATCAGGCCCTCATTACCTCGCCCGCGGGCATTCGTGAATTCGTCGTCGAGCGGGGCGACTGCCTTAAACGTTTTTGCGATGGAGAGACGGACTGTGCCTTGCTTCGGGACGAGCTTATTCAAGATCTCCCTCCGCTCCTGGAGAGATTCATTAATCAACACCCGACCATCTGCGTACAACAAGTCGTAAGCCACCAGAATTACCGGCACTTTGCTCAACAGATCCTTGCCGATGGTCTTCCGGCCCAGTCGTTTTTGGAGCTCGCTAAAGGGCAAGATCCTTTCGCCCTGTGCCGGTACGATTTCTCCGTCAATAACCACATCCGTTGGCAAATCTCTGAGTGGCTCGATTAGCTCGGGAAATCGGTGTGTGATCTCGTCCATCGTGCGAGAGTAGATCGCAATCCGCGCGTCCTTCACGTGCGCCTGCGCTCGGATCCCATCAAACTTATCTTCGACAAAAAACTCTGCGGGCATTGTGCGGGCGATGTCTGAGAGGTCAGTCGCCGGCGTTGCCAGCATGAATTTGATCGGATGAAAGAGCCTCATCTCGATATTGCGCAAGTCACTATTCCGGGCACGAACCGCCGCCTCGCCTATATCGCCGAGAAGCATGTTCGCATGAGCCACATCTGGAAGCGGCCTGGCGAAGCAGCGGGCCAGGGCATCTTCGACAAGCCCCTCTTTCAGGCCGATTCGCAGGTCACTTGCAAGCAACTTCACAAGGTACTTAGCCTCTAGCGGACTTGCCTGGTGAATCACACTGGCCAGCAAAGCCGTCTTGTTCCTGGTTCCCCGCGTTTCGCTCAAGCGGGTGATTATTAATTCAATCTCCGCCAGCGTAATAGCAGGCAGCTGAATGCCGTGCTTTGCTTCTTTGACAGCTTCATATGCGGTCTCGCCGGCATCGCCGAGACGGACATAGCGCGGTGCCAGATCTTCCATGCTAAGACCGGTAGCCAGACACAGAGCCTGGCTAATTGTGCTCCCACCGACGTTGGTAGTGCGTGAGTCACTCAGCGCAAATTGATGGCCTGCGAAGTAGCGCGCAGCCCGGGTAAGGTCTGCGTCGTTTAGCTCCTTAAAATAGTTTCCCAGTAGAGCAGCCTTTTCTAGTTTTTTCGTGGTGGCTGATATGGCTTCAGCAACTTCGCCGAACTGCTGCAAATGCGCGCCTGCTGATTCAGCTCCTGCAGGTGTAGCCTCCCTGGACATACTCAAGATTACTTTTTCTTTGCCTTGGCCCACAGACTTCATACCTCTGGATCAGACCGCTTCTGCGGGATCGGGAAATGTCCTGGAGCGTTTCCGTGCCCTCTCCCAGAACTGTCTGATGTTTTGATTTTCTGGGACAGGTTGCGCGAGTGGGTCGTCACTGTCAAGAAGCGGCATCGGCCGGTGATGGCTCTGTTTCGCGGTAAGCGACGCGAGAGGTCTGACATACTGTCACTCCCACTATGCCGCCCGATGTGAGGCGGTGGCAATACCGCGAAGCCGAACTTCGCTAGCGTCCAGGTTTGGCGTGGTTCCTCTGCCTTCTGCTTTAGCAACCAACGCGCTACAATCGGGGACGAGTTTGAGTCACTCTGTGGATTTAACCTAAGTCGAAATGCCGGTCGCATGAAAGAACGGCCCTGAATGATTGCCGAGTGGCGTTTGGCATAGATCGGAGGTCTCAAGCAAAGCGACGGCGTGTGAAGTAAAGTAATCGGACATTGGCAATTTGGAAATGTTTTGAATCGGCAATCACCAAGCGCAGATCGTCAAGACTCTGCTGCAAGGTAGTTCTAAGTAATGTTCCTCTTATTAATCCTCGATTCACTTGGTAGCACTGAGCTGTTTTTCATTTTGGTGATGGCCCTTGTCTTTTTTGGTCCGCGGAAACTGCCTCAGCTGAGCCGCTCTTTGGGGAAAAACATTGCCGAGTTTCGCAAGGCCTCGGAGGATTTTAAGCGCACCTGGGAGCGCGAGGTCGCGTTCGAAGAATCTCATCTTGAGACTGGTGGGGCAGCGTCGGAGCAAATCGAGGACAACTCGGTGTTTAACTTAGAGAACCAACACAGACAGTTTCCGGAGCCGATGATTGAGCCAGTGCCTGCCGCTGAATCAGTTGGCCGGCTGACAATGTCGAACGCTACAGATTCTTCCGCACTCCCCGCGAAAGCAGACAATACTAGAAACGACCCGATCAGGCCGTCACCACCGCGGAAGCAAGACTGGTTGTGAGTCGCGACGCACCATATCGATGTCAACTCTCTTGCGAGCTCGTCAAATAGGCGAGGGTGAAGAAGAAGAACTTGGCGGTCAGATGTCCTTTCTGGATCATCTGGACGAGCTGCGCAAACGTCTTATTCGCTCTATCCTTTTTGTTTTCGTTGCCACGTCCGTCTGTTGGTTTTTTTCGGATCGCATCTACAATTTTCTGGCCGTGCCGGTTGAACATGCTCTGGCTGAGGCCCAACGACGCCAGGTGCCAATTGCGGGACTGACAGGAAACGAAACGATACTAGGGCTAAGTTCCTTGAAGGAAAGCGATGTGGGACGTTACGTGTTTCCCGAAGAGACCACGCTGGGCACCAGCGTCATTCCGTTGGGGGCCTCGGTGACAGCACGAGTGGCGAAGGATGGACATGGACAGTTGGGACTATATACGGATGAGCCGCTCTACGCCGGCAACACTGTGATTCCAAAAGGAGTCAGACTCCCGATCGATTTCACATCATTGCCGCAGACTTCCTCAGGAATTAACGACAAACTGATAGTGACCACTGCCTTGGAGCCGTTCTCGCTATACATAAAAGTCTCGCTGTACGCCGCGCTTTGCTTGTCCGTACCGTTCCTGCTCTGGCAGATCTGGGCTTTCGTCTCGCCCGGTCTTTATCCGCACGAGCGCGGTTACGTCACCCCGTTTATCGCACTCTCATCGGTGTCTTTCGTGCTGGGGGCCATGTTTGCCTACTATGTGATTTTCCCCCCAGCGGCGAAGTATCTGCTGGGACTTGGCCAGGACTTTCGACTGTTGCTTAAGGCCGACGACTACTTTGATTTTATTATCATTGTCATGCTGGGAATGGGAGTGGTTTTCCAGATGCCGGCCGTAACTTACGTCCTTTCTAGGATAGGACTGTTAACTGCCGGATTTCTGGTACGCTCCTGGAAGACGGCGGCGATAGTCATCCTAATTGCGGCGGCAGTGCTTTCGCCCACCAGTGATATCCCTAATATGCTACTGTTCGCTGCCCCGATGCTGATTCTGTATGTCGTTTCCATATTCGTAGCCTGGATTTTCAGCCGACCACGCACCGCCACCTAGTTCGCCCTTCGGAAGCTTAAGGCCAGCATTTACTCGGTTTTTTGGTGATTTAAGGGCAACTCACCGGCAGGCTTTTGGCATCTTGACTACGGTTCCCGACGAACCTAGAATCCTTGCTTCTGCGCCGTGCCGGCATCACCGTGATTCTCGTTTTAGTTTGTTCAGCTTCAATAGGAGTTCCGAATGTCTTACCCCAAATCAGCATTTCGCCTGGCTATCATGCTGTCGGTTTTTAGTTCCGTTCCATTCTCGTTTGGCCAGGACTCGCGATCTGTTCAGGACCCGTCTCAGAAAGCTCGCAATGTTAAACCTGAGCTTAAGAAAGCGTACAAGGATTGGTTAGACAAGGACGTTACTTTCATCATTACTGACGAAGAGCGAAAGGCTTTTAAAAAGCTGGCGACGGACGACGAACGAGAGCGATTCATCGAAGAGTTTTGGCGCCGTCGCGATCCCGATCCCGACACTGACGAAAACGAGTTTAAAGAGGAATACTACGAACGCATCGCTTACGCGAATGAACACTTCGCTTCCGGAATTCCGGGATGGAAAAGCGATCGCGGGCGAATCTGGATCATGTATGGAAAGCCGGACGGCCGAGAGACACATCCGATGGGCGGATCTTACGATCGACCTTCATACGAAGGAGGCGGTTCTACCTCAACCTATCCATTTGAAACCTGGTTCTATAGGTATCTTCCCGGCGTCGGATCTGGAATCGAGATCGAGTTCGTTGATCCCACAGGCAGCGGCGAGTATCGCCTCGCCCGCAACCCCAACGAGAAAGACGCCCTGCTGAATATTCCGGGAGCGGGTTTGACCCTCTCAGAGCAACTGGGTTTGTCAGATAAGGGCCAGCGAATTTCCGGACTCGGCGGCATTGGATCAAATAGTTATCAGAGGGAACAGGACAGCCCGTTTTCGCGTCTGCAACTTCTCGCAGATCTGAGTCGCCCTCCGCAGGTGAAGTTTAATGACCTGCAGACGGCCGTTAACACGGGTGTGGTGGAAGAGAACCCTCTCAACTTCGACATTCGAGTCGATTTCTTTCGGCAGTCAGACGAACGCGTGATTTCGGCTTTCACGATTCAGACCGAGAATAAGGACCTTGTATTTCAGGATAGCGGCGGACTTCAGCAGGCGCGTATAAATATTTTCGGCAAGATAACCTCTGTCGCCGGAAGACGTGTTGGCATCTTCGAAGATCCGGTCATCACAACCGCCACAACCCAGGAGCTCACCGAAGCGAAGGATCGCAAATCCGCGTATCAGAAGGCGGTGGCCCTGGCTCCTGGAACCTACAAGGTGGACGTGATTGTGCGTGATGTGGTCTCTGGAGCAACCGGTATCCGCCACGTCGGCTTTACTGTTCCCAGGTATGACCCGGCGAAGCTCTCGACTTCCACGCTAATCCTGGCGGCCAAGTTGCAAAGTCTGATCGACCAGCCAGCCGTTGGCCAGTTTGTGATAGGTCAGACCAAAGTGATCCCGAACGTTTCGGGAACTTATCATCGGGGTCAACCGGTGGGAGTTTATATGCAGGTCTACAACGCCGGTATCGATCAGACGACCCTCCGTCCCTCAGTGGATGTTGAGTATGCCCTCCTCAAAGACGGCAAAGAATTAGGCAAACAAGTGGAAGACTGGAAAGGCATGAGCGACGCGGGTCAACGCTTAACTCTGGCTCGGCTGATTGATTCGAGCCCACTGACGCCGGGCGAATACGAACTAGCAATTCGCATCCGAGACCGGGTCAGCGGGCAGACTCTGACGCCTTCTTCCAAGTTTATGGTTGTGCCATAAACGCGAGCCCGATCATTAGTATGAGGGTGAACGGATCAGCCGTTCACCCTCTCTTTTTTCGGCAGCGCGGGAACAACACGATCTACGAACTGACACGCTTTCAACCAGAGTTCACTCAAGCTTCGTGCGGGTTCGGGTTGTTTCGTTGATCGTTATATCGCTCGTCTTGCGCGGCACAAAATCACAAGATAGAGTGAAATAGGAGCCAGTGGACGTGCGCCGGCCAGGGCAAATCAAGTCCTGGTGTTAGAATGCCTCAGGATGAAAAATATCCATCTAACAGGTTTAACTCAGGACGAGTTGGCGTCATTTGTTGAGGAACTCGGCGAGCCGAGTTATCGCGGGCGGCAGATATTCGCCGCGTTGCATCACCGGCGACTGCGCTCTCTGGACGATGTCACCGACCTGCCAAAAGGCCTCCGCGCAAAGTTGCAGGAACAGGCGACGGCATCAAGTCTTACAGTTGAGTCTCGCTACATCTCCGAAGACGGCACGCGCCGTTATCTGATGAAGACGCATGACAGCTTGCCGGTCGAGACGGTGTTCATTCCCGAGGAGCATCGCGATACCATTTGCTTCTCCTCGCAATCAGGATGTCCGCTCCAATGCAGTTTTTGTTTGACGGCCCAGTTAGGTCTGTTGCGATCCCTGACCGCAGGTGAGATCGTCGAGCAAATAATCATCGCGCTTAACGATGCCTATGGAATGAGTGTGAAAACTCCGCGGGGGACAAACCTGGTCGGAATGGGAGCAGGCGAACCCTTCCTGGCGTTCGATTCACTGATAAAGGCGCTAAGAATTGTGTCCGACCCAAAGGGTCTGCACATCGTTCCAAACCGCGTCACTGTTTCTACGGCGGGAGTGGCTCCACGCATCCGCGAATTGGCGACTATAACCGAGCGACCGCATCTGGCGGTCTCCCTTGCTGCTCCGACGGACCAGTTACGCAATGTCTTGATGCCTATTAACAAGAAGTGGCCACTAAGCGAGCTATTAACGGCCTGCAAGGAGTTTGAGCAATCTCTAAAGCGCGCCGAGCGTTTCACTTTTGAATATGTAATGCTCGATGGCGTAAACGATTCTGACGAACACGCCAGGCAACTCGCAAACCTGATCAATCGTTACCAGATGCGCGCGAAAGTCAATCTTATCCCGCACAACCCTGGCACTCCTCTTCCGTACCGGCCCTCCTCTCCGGAGCGAGTGGAAAAGTTTAAAACGATCCTGGAATCAAAGGGAGTGCACTCATTCATACGCAAACCGCGCGGGCGAGATATATACGCGGCCTGTGGCCAGCTTGCGGCCCGACAGGGAACGAATTTGATCCAGTTGCAGGGTACCTAAACTTGTTCTGAGAATCCTTCTTTCCTGGCCGGGGGGCGCCTGCGTTTGGCGGTGTTCTATTTGATCTTTGGTTTAGCGGAAGAACGATCCACTAAACGACACGAGCGAACACGAAAATGTCTTAGTGTTATTTCGTGGATCGTTTTTGATTTCCGTTCTGAAACCGCACGGGAGAGGCAGGAGAAGAAAATGAAAATTAACTACTCGTGCGTTTCCTCGTTTCGCGGTGTCCATGTAAAATCATCCTGCAGTTAGAAATCTGATTCGGTGACAACAACTGATGAAATCTATTAATTTGCGACGCTGCACTCAATTCCTGCTTATCACAAGTGTGCTCAGTTTTCCAGCCACCTTTGCGGCCACGCCACCACCACAGTCGGCGCCCAACATCGAAGTGAGTGGCACCTTATCTGTCGACAAAGTACAGCGAGGACGGCCGGCCCAAGCGGCGGTTGCCATGGACATACCCTCAGGGTTTCACGTTCATTCCAGTCGTCCCCTTGAGAAATTTCTTATTTCCACGCAACTGCAAGTTGTAGCGCCCAAGGGTGTGAGAGTGGGGCCGGTGATCTATCCGCGGGCGCTCCTGCGCAATCTCAAGTTCTCCAAGAGCAAAGTGGCGGTTTATGAAGGTCGTACAACAATGCGTTTTAATGTAACCGTTCCTGCTGGTTTCAGGTCCGACTCGACCGAAGTGAAGGCGCGCCTACGTTATCAGAGCTGTAACGATGAGGTGTGCTTCCCACCGCAAACTCGCGAAGTCAAAATACCGATAAGAATAAAGGGGTAAAAGGGGAGCGGGAAAAACGGGGGAAAGGGCAAAGGCGAAACAGGGGAGGTTCTTTTCAGCCCTCCTTTTCCCCTCTTCCCCCTTTCCCCTTTTCCCCAGTTCTTCCTATCACCGCCATCAGTCTTCCGACTCTGCCATGGACTTGTTTTTCGCGTCGATAGGAAAAGAACAGGTCAGTCTGAGACATCGTGCAAAAGGGGGCAGTATGAATGCGTTCGGTGGCGACCCCCGCGGCGATCAATTGATCCTGATTTGCCTTAAGCAGATCTATGCGCGCATGTCCCTCGCGCGTCGGTGTGAATAAAGCCTCAGCCCCCGGAAAACGCTCCTTGAAACCGTAAATGACTTCCCCTCCAACTTCATAACAGCAAGCAGCGGCGGCTGGTCCAAGCGCTATCCGGCAATCCTCCGGCTGCGCATTGTATTCCCTGGTCAGACGTTCGAGCGCGTACAGCACAATTCCGGCGTGGGTTCCGCGCCAACCTGCGTGGACGGCGGCGAACGAACTCGTCTTTGAATCACCGATCAGGATGGGCACGCAATCCGCCGTCTTAACTCCAGCCAGGACTTGCCGTGCATCGCTGACGACAGCATCACAATAGATCGTATCGCCTCGCGCGTTTTCCGCGGGCCTTGCCTCGGCTGCGTCTCTGATAACGCGGACATCGGTGCCATGCATTTGCCAGCAGCCTCCCAGTGTCCACTCACCGCCGAAAAGCTTGAGAAACCGCCGCCGATTCTCCAGAATGTTCTGGGCCGCATCTTCGTTGAAACCCGCAAGATTTAGTGCTGCCTGCGGCATCGGGCTTACGCCACCCAGGCGAGTGGAGAACCCGTTGGTGAAACCGTCGGCTTCGAGCGGCGCGCAAATAAGAGCACGCACGCCATCGATTTCGCGCCAGTAGAATCCGGCGCGCTGAAGTTCAAGATCTGTGATTGTTTCCATCGGCATAGACATTATCGAAGTTCGTCGCATTCGCGAAGTGCTAAGGCGTACCCCACGCTTTGCGGAACGCGTCTTCACTTCCGCCGAGCGGGTCTACTGCGATGGCCGAGGCGCCGTGGCCGCACAACACTACGCCGCTCGCTTTGCAGCAAAAGAAGCTGTCCTTAAAGCATTGCAAACGGGTTGGAGAGGTGGGATTGGCTGGCAGGATGTGGAGATCGCTTCACGCGGCAGCGGAGCGCCGTATCTGCTCTTTCATGGACAGGTGCAGGAACTGTTTTCCGGGTCAGGAGCTAACGCGGCTCATCTTTCGCTGTCTCACACTAGCGAACATGCGATTGCTGCAGTGATCTTGGAGCGAGTTTGATCGCCGTCGCACTTCTGAGCTGCGACACTCGCTGATAGACTATTGTTCGCCATCTGATGCGGAAGGTCTTTGACCTTCCGCACAATCGACTACCTCACTGGGGCTATGCCCCACTCTCACAAGGAGCGCCTCATGCCTCACAGATTCCAAATCTCACGAGACTCTCAAGCTCTTTTTATCACCGCAGTCGCTAAGGATAGATTGCCTGTATTCCAAAGCGACGCCATCAAAGCTGTAGCTTGCCGGGCGCTTAACGAAGCGCGGACATCGGGTGGCTTTCTGCTCTTCGCTTACGTAATCATGCTTGACCACTTACATCTACTGACCGACTGTCCAAAAAGCTCGGCCGACGTGTTACGTTTTGTCAAAGGCATTATTGGACGACGTGTGATTGATTATCTGAAAGAAAACGACTATCTGAGCTCGCTCGCGAAACTGCGGCATGAGAAATGGAAGCGTGAGCACACTTATTCGCTTTGGCAACAAGAGAAGAACGTCTTTTCAGTTTTCAGCGAAGCAGTATTTATGCAGAAGGTAAACTACATTCACCTCAACCCGGTGCGGGCAGGGTTAGTTGAGAGAGCGATTGACTACCGGTGGTCGAGTGCTCGAATTTGGCAAAGGTGCGCATCCGAGGATGAGCCGCTGCTGGTTGATATTGATTGTATCCAATGGAGGAGAGGGGCATAGCCCCGAAATACTCTGGAGCTTGCCGGAAGGTCAGAGACCTTCCTCACACCAGGCGGCAAAGCCGTAGCAAGCGTTGCGCAATACGCCGAAGCGCAGTCCTTCCGCTCATCAGGCGGCCTGGCAGTAGCACCTTCTACCGCATGTCGTTCATGAGCGTCCGCTTACCACGTGAATCCACATCGACCCGAGTCGATTTCAAAGTCTTTAATTCCAAAGAAACAAGTGATTCCCGGGGTGCAGTCCTGCGGTGCTCCGCCACTACCCCCTGGTTAACGGAAGATTCAATGGCTTCCTCAGGATAACTATCTGAGTGAGGAAGGTTACCATGGTTGTAGCACTCAAAATTGGGTGCCAGCCGATCGGTAATGGCTATCAGTTGGCGGTTGGGGCAAGAAAGAGTTGAGATCAAACCACTCTCCGCGTCAATCTCGATAAACTTGATTCCTTCCGGGCATTCAAAAGTTCTGCCGCCAAGTTCTGGCCTCAGCGCCACCGCACCATTAACAAAGTCGGTCCAAGCCGGCAATGCTGCGGCGGCCCCGGTCAAGCCGAGCTGGCTGTGGTCATCGAAGCCAATCCAAACCACGCAGACAAGATTTGGTGTGTAACCGACAAACCAGCCATCTCGAGAGGTTCCTGTCTTACCGGCGATGGCAGTTCCTTTTACAGCGTCACGA
>JBGTLM010000178.1:0-22884 GCA_041744135.1 Pyrinomonadaceae bacterium | reverse complement strand
GCAAGCGAAGTCAAAGAACAGTTGCGCCCTTATCGCAAACACATGGACGCTACAGTCTACCAACAGACTTTCGACAACCTGCTGCTAAAAGGCCTCAGGGAGCAGTTTGCAGTGCCGCGGCTTAGTTTGTTCTACCTCTGAGCAACTCCACAGATTACACAGATTACACAGATTACACAGATTACACAGATTCTAACAATGTATTAAGAGTCACACGTTAACCTGTTTTCTGCTTCTAAGATGTTCTGCTTTCTTGTTTGTGTTGAATCTGTGTAATCTGCCCAATCGGTGGATACTCCGGTCCCAGTGAAGAGCTCGAAGACGAAGATGAACCAGTACCCACCAGTAACTGTAGAAGTGGAAATTGAACGCCTTCTCCCCGGCGGCGTGGGGTTGGCACACGCCGAAGGACTGACCCTATTCGTGTCTCTCGTCGCGCCTGGGGACATAGTGCGCGTTCAAATAGATCGCTTGAGGGGCAAGGTGGCCTTTGCTTCGGTTCTCGAGGTAATCAAATCCTCGCCAGTTCGTGTTGAACCTCCCTGTCCGTACTTCGGCCGGTGTGGCGGCTGCGATTTCCAGCAGCTCAATTATGAAGCGCAGCTTCAGGCCAAAGTAGAAATCATTCGCGATTGTTTGCACCGCATTGCAAACATCGCAGACCTCCCTGAGATTGCGATTCGTCCCTCGCCAAAACAGTGGCAATACCGCGCTCGGGCGAACTGGCAATTTGATCAGCAGACACGACAATTGGGATACTTCGAGGCTGGTTCGCATCGTGTATGTGATGTGGAGGTCTGTGCAGTCCTGGCACCCAATTTACAGAATGCTCTGCAAGATCTGCGCGCACAGATCCGAAACGGCACACTTCCGGGAGGATGGAAGAACGTTGAAGTTGTAGCCGGTGACGAGGGAGTTTCGATGGCCCCGAGCTGGGCCGGTTTCGAGACAAGCAGTGTTAGTCGGAGAATTGGAGATGAGACTTACCATTTCGGTGCGGATGCGTTTTTCCAGGTCAATCACGAACTGCTAGTGCCACTGATCCACGAAGCGACTCGAAACGCAGGAGGTACAGTTGCCATGGATCTCTATTGCGGCGTTGGGTTATTCACAGTTCCCCTCGCGCGCTGCTTTGAACGTATAGTTGGTGTTGAATCGAATCCGACTTCCGCACGGTTTGCCCAACTGAATCTACAGAACGCTCAGCTTGAGGGCGCGAGGATCATCACCGCGCGTGTGGGCGAATGGTTGATTGGCCAGTCACTTAAATCCGAGGCGGTCGATTTCCTCCTGCTCGATCCTCCGCGCGCCGGGGCCGAAAATAGCGTAATCAAAGGAATTCTGGCGCGGTGCCCGGGACAGATTTCCTACGTCTCATGTGACCCCGCCACCTTGGCGCGCGACCTCAAGAAGCTTTTGGCCGCTGGATATTTTCTTGACTCTGTCGCGGCATTTGATATGTTCCCCCAGACTCATCACGTGGAAACCGTCGTGCGCCTCGCAAGCTGACAATTGGAAACACACTAGGATCTCAGATTCCAGTTTTGAGATTTCATTCAGATTTGAAATTTCAGAGTTTGAATTAAAACACTCACCGAACTCGCCGAGCAAAGAACCTCTAACCACCTCAACGTCTACAAAGGAGACGCTATGAAAAAACCCTTCACTCTGACGTTAGCATTTGCCTTAGCAACGCTTCTGAGCTTTCCCTCAGTCAATCTCAGCCAGGGGCTGACGTTTGCCCGGATTGCCGCCTGGAATCAGCAGGGCGTCCGCTTTGACAACCAGGGACAGGTCATCCCGGTAAACAAGCCGGCGCAGTTACGTGCCGCGATATCGGGCATCAACCCTGACGTAATCGCTCTGTCCGAAGTGAACTCCAGAGCCTCTTTGGATGAAATCGTTGCGACACCATTTGCGAACGGCGCTACCTACAAGGTTGATATGGATGACAATCAGCCTGTGGCGCAGAAAATAGCGGTCTTGTTCAAAAACAGTTCCGACATCTCGGTGAGTAACCGGCGCGCTGTTCCTGGATCGGACGATGGGCAGCCCGACCGGCTGAGAAAGGCTTGGGCGTTCGATGTTAAGGTCAGAAACTTCGACTTTCTACTGATTGCAGTCCACCTGAAATCCGGCCGCGGGAATGCGGAACGCGCCACACGTAATCGCCAAACCCGCGCGATTGCTCGGTTCATTCGCCAGGAGACAAGTAATACCGATGAGAAAGATATGCTCGTTGTGGGTGACTACAACATGGTGCCGGGCCAGGACGCACAGAACTTCAACAGCTTGAGCCCGGGATCGGCAAACGACGAGTTTCTCCGTTTCATCTCGTCGGGGCTGAGTCGATCGCATATTGGGCGTTGCATCAATGCGAGCCAATTCGAGGGGAATCTCCTCGACGGTTTTGCCATCTCTAAAGGGTTCACGCGGGAGTGGACTGGCTTCATTAGAGTGCTGCGGCTGCAAGCGCTGTTGCCGAATATGTTTTGCCAGAGATACCTCAGCACAGTTTCTGATCATCTGCCGTTGCTGGCGCGTTTCCGTGTTTCGTCAGTGGATGACGATTAGATTTAACTAACAGTCGATGCCTCACCCTCGATCTGAAGATGCAAACCGCTCCTCACCAGAAACCGTTTGTAGCTCATCCTCTGGCCCAGCTTGCCGCAGCGTTTGCGGCGGGAATTCTGGGAGCACAATATTTTTCAGCACCTATCGTTCCTTTGCTTCTCGTTGGTCTGCTGGCATCGCTGCTTGCGTTGACCTGTCTCTTCGAACGGAAATCAGGCGCCGCCACGCTGTTCGTAACAGTCGCTTTCCTGCTAGCCGGTACCTCTCTGGCTGCGTTTGAAAAGCGAAGCGTTAACCCAAACAGGTTGAAGGCGCTCATCGATCAGGGAACGATCGCCGCCGGTGAGCCAGTTGAGTTAACCGGCGTGCTGGAGCGCTATCCCGAATCAGCTCCAGGTGCTTTCTATCTAACGCTACGTGGGGAGCAACTTCGAATAAAGCACGTAGAGAGGATCGTCTCCGGCGTTGTCACCCTTCTGCTACCGGTTCATGAAAGGATAACAGTGGAAGAATACCGAAGACTTGAGCTGCGTTACGGCGCGCGGGTACGCGTGATGACCGTTCTCAACCGGGCCGATAACTTCCGAAATCCGGGAGTCTCTAAGTTCACGGAGTATCTGGAACGCAGAGGCTATGACGCCTCAGGTTATGTGAAGAGCCCGTTGCTCATCGAACGCCTGGATGACGATCCGGTAGTTTTGCCACTCGCCTGGCTGTATCAATGGCGTCAGCGGCTTGAGACTCAGATCGTTTCGCATTTTTCACCTGATACGGCCAGCGTTCTCCTCGCCTCACTGCTGGGCAACCGCTATTTTCTTTCCCACGCCACTGCTGAACGTTTTCGCGAAGGAGGAACATTTCATGTTCTCGTCATCAGCGGACTGCACATAAGTTTCATTGGTGGTGTGGTTTTTCTGCTGGCCCGTCGAATTACCAGAAACAGAGGTTGGCAGTTTCTTTTGGCCAGCACAGTGCTCTGGTGTTTCGCGTTAGCCGTTGGCGCTGAGGCATCAGTTGTGCGCGCCGCTTTGATGTTCACGCTGATTGCCTTTGCGCCGATCGTCTCTCGCAGAGGTGCTTCGTTGAATTCACTGGGCGTCGTGGCGTTGGTCTTGCTTGTCCGGCGCCCGGACGATTTATTCGATCCTTCATTTCAATTGACCTTCATATCTGTGCTGGCGATTGTAGTTTTTGGCTGGCCACTGCTGCAGCGAATTTCGGAGATTGGCTCGTGGCGCCCCACCCGTGAAACCCCTTACCCTCCATCTTGCTCTTCCTGGCTGCGCAGCTTCTCTGAATCGCTTTTTTGGAATGATCGAAACTGGAAGAGCGAGTTGGCGCGACTAAACTACAATTACAAACTATTCAAAACTCCCATCGCAGGCATTTTAGAACGCTATTATCTTCAGCGGCCTCTACGTTACGTGGTGGGCGCCGTGGTAGTGACCTTCAGCGTTCAGATCACAATGCTGCCGCTCCTCATCGTCTACTTTCATCGAGTATCTGTCTCGTCGCTCATTCTAAACGTTGGCGTAAGTATCCTGATGGCGATGCTGGCCCTGGTGGCCGTAACGGGATTAATAGTAGAACAGGTCAGCACGGCGGTCGCAACACCGTTTTTCGGCCTGGCCAACTCCTTCAACTGGCTGATGGTCCACAGCGTCGATCCTCTCTCGCATTTGGGAATCGCATCGGTTCGGATACCGGAGTACTCAGGTTGGTTGACCTCGATCTATCTCCTGTACTGTTTGCCTCTTGTGGCTCTCGCCGTTTCACTTTCCCGCTGGCATCCAACAGGTTCGCCCGCGTTGGTGTACGGACGGCGAGCATCGCTAGTGGTGCACGGCCGAATACTAGCCCAGGTAATTCTGCTCGCCATTGTCATCCTGCTCCCACCATCCAGATGCAATAGTGCCGGTCGCGCTACCGGACGACTGCGCGTGGACTTCCTGGACGTGGGTCAGGGAGACGCAGCGTTAGTTACTATGCCTGACGGAACAACCCTCATTGTGGATGGTGGCGGCAGGCCGAATTTCTTCAGCCGGGACGGTAGGTCGGGGGCGAACGACGGAGAACCGTTTGCCCGCGACACACGCAGCGTCGGAGAGGCTGTGGTATCGGAATACTTGTGGTGGCGCGGGCTGGACCGGATCGATTACATAGTCGCGACTCACGCCGACGCAGATCACCTTGATGGTTTGAACGACGTAGCGCAGAATTTTGCGGTGCGTAATGCTCTCGTGGCTCGTACCCCTGGCAAAGATGCGGAATTCGCGAAGTTCTATGAAACCGCTACTGCGCGAGGAATTCCCATATCCGTGATTGGTGCGGGAGATGTTCTCCGATTCACTGGAACGACGGCCACTGTGCTGTGGCCCAGCGCAAGTGCGAACGCTGAGACAGGATCCGGAAACAACGATTCAATAGTCCTGCGCTTACGGTTTGGCGAACGATCAATTCTCCTTACTGGTGACATAGAGCGTATGGCAGAGGCTGCTATCCTGACAGGAGATTTGGGTCATCCGGTGGATATCGTAAAGGTGGCGCACCATGGCAGCAAGACTTCCTCGACAGATGGTTTCGTCAACGCTACCCGTCCGAAGTTCGCCATTATTTCAGTTGGTCAGGATTCAATGTTTGGCCATCCGCACAGGGAAGTTGTTGAGCGCTGGAAAAACAAGGGCGCAGAAGTATTAACCACGGGCAAGAGCGGAATGATCACCGTGACGACTGATGGTAAGGATCTTCGGGTGGAGACCTTTGTAAGAGTACCGGGGCAATAGCTACGACGGGCAGGAATGTCTTAGTTTGAACTTGAGGGACTAAGCCTCTGATAGGGGCGACTCAATTACAGAACGGAAGAGCGGTAGCGACCGGGTGCAGTTAGTTGAGGATGTCAGTCCACTACGGAACCGCGAGCGGTAGCGCCGAGGACTTACACAAGCCCCGAACTTGCAGATTGGGAAGGCGGCAAAGCGGAGCGCACCCCCGCTCAAGCGCAAGCGTCATCAACTCTATTCTTCTTCAAGACTCACTGGATCGAGTCTGCATTAAGCTTTGAGCGGTTTCTGTACCGGCGCGAGACGCTACGCTCGAGCCGGGGGCGCGCTCCGCTTTGCCCACCTTCCCAACCTGCAAATTTCTCAGCTTGAGTGGCCGATTCAATACTGAATGGCTTTCATCTTGGGCGAGGGGTGCCGTGCGTTTTTCCACTTGCTGACTGAAAATCCGCATTCTCTTTTGGATTTTCACGCTGCCGACTTTGGGTACTCCAACGCAATCAAGAGCTTGCAAGCAGAACGCGCAGGTCGCGAACATTCGTGCCAGTGGGTCCGGTAACAATTGCGTCGCCGAGCGTGTTGAAGAAAGTGAAGGAATCGCTATCCTCAAGAAAACTTTCCGCATTCAGTCCGCGCGAGAGTCCCCTCGCAATCGTGCTTTCGTCCGCGATGGCGCCCGCTGCCTGACTGTTCCCGTCTATGCCATCGGTCCCTCCGCTCAGCGCCACCAGGTGGGCGCAGGCGAAATCTCCAAGCTGCTGACGCTTGTCGAATTCAATGGCGCAGCGTAGGACCGTTTCCAAATTGCGTCCACCGACGCCGGTTCCTCGCACGGGACACGAAAACTCACCACCTGAAATGAGACACACTCGCTTTTGTTCTGGCCCCGCTTGCTCCCACAGCGCGCGCAGGCGCGAAACCAGAAGTGCGCTACCCTCATCAATCGGCTGTTCATTAATGTCGCACGCCATCTCGACTGCGAAACCGAGTTGTCGAGCTTCTGCGGCTGCAGCTTCAACCGCACTCTGATTATTCAGCAGGACGTAGTGTTTGCCGGTTGCTATGTCGGAGTGTCCTTTCTCGCTTTCAGCCTCTTGAATGGCTGTGAGAACCGAGCTAGGTAAGGACAGTCGATGGCGGTATCGCTCCACGACGTCAATTGATCGTGGGCTGTTAGCTGTCGGAGGCAGCGTGGGGCCGGACGCCACACTAGCCTCATCACCTCGATTGGTGTCGGAAATGATAAGGGTGATCTGATCGGTGTTTTGAGCCAGGGTGCCAAGCCTACCTCCTTTCACCGCGGACAAAGCGCGTCGGACAGCATTGATCTCGGTTATTGACGTCCCGCAGGATACAAGCCAGCGATTGGTTTCACGTAGCTCCGCGAGCGTAATTCGCTTGTCACGGGGCCACTCAATCATTGCCGAACCTCCGCCGGAGATCAGGAAGACGACCAAAGCGCGTGCTTTATCAGCACGACGAAGTAAATCAAACACAGCCTGTGCGGCATCAAGGCTCTCTTGATTTGGCAGCGGATGACCACCAGCATAAACTTGCCAGCGGTCAGACGCGAGCGACTGCGCATCCGGGCCGTCGGGTCCCGAGACGACGCCTCCCCCAATTTTGTCTCCCAGGCTTTCATCGAGTTTGGCCGCCATGGCTGGTGCCGCTTTGCCGATTGCCACCACATAAATTGGGCGAGTTGAGATGTCGAAAACCACGTCGCAGATTCTCAGGAGCCTCCCCTCGAGATTTACTGCCCGACGTAGTGCTTTACCCGCATCCGCCGCGCGCACTGCGGCGTTGAATATTTCATTAGCTGCTTGTCGAAGGTGTTGCATCAAGTTGATTTCTCCCGCAAGGCGGGCTTCCGGCAGCGCGACATTTGTACCGGGGTGTAGTTTCATTTTCTTGTGAGCAACACATTAGAAACACTTAAATGCTCGGGGATTTATCACTGAACCGTTACAAGCGACCTCAGCTCGCGAAACTTCCGATCGCTGATACCGCGCACCATCATCAGGTGCTCAGCACGGCGAAAGCGGCCATGCTCTTTTCTGTAGGTTATGATTCGCTCGGCAAGCACCGGGCCGACTCCGGGAAGTCTTTCGATCTCGGCGGCATTCGCGGTGTTGAGATTTAAAGGCGCTAGTTTCGACGTCGAGGTGGAGGTGTTAACTGGCGTCGCGTCTGACGTATGACTACGGGGCAGACGACCACAGGCCGTTAACCAAAAAATGCAGGCAAAGGAGAAGACAATAAGGAGTGTGAGGAACCTTCCCTTTGCAAGACTTTGTTTCATGTATGCAAACAACACTTTGTGAAGACTTTAGGCGCGCGCCGCTAACATGTGCAATTTGCTAAAAGGGTCGAACCAGAAGGGGCTTAACCGGCAAAACCTGAGGTTGTTCACAGGCTTTTCCACAGCTTGTCGTGGAAAATGTCGCAAAACCAGGGTCGAGGGACCAGAGTCGACGCCGCATCTGATCTGAGATCCTGGAACCGCTATTCTTCCGATCCCATCTCATCCCACTGCGCAACCATTTCATAAGCCCGTCCCAGTACTGGTCGAGGTCGAGAGCCGTCTGCCTGGCCGATTAGTCCTTCGCGTTCCATGATGTCGAGGATTGCCGCGGCGCGCCCGTAGCCAATGCGTAGTCGTCTTTGCAGCACAGAAGTTGACGCCCGTTTCATCTCCACGCAAATCCGCAACGCCTCTTCGAAGAGCTCGTCGTGCTCGCCGTTAGAGTCTTCCAGGCCCAGCGCTTCCTCCTCAGATTGAGTAATAGACTCGTCGTAAGCCGGCAAGCCCTGGGATTTAACGTGGCTGACAATACGACCAATTTCTACCTCATCTATATAGGCGCCGTGCACGCGAATGAGGCGCGACGTTCCTGGAGGCAGGAAAAGCATATCGCCGCGGCCGAGCAAGTGTTCGGCCCCGTTGGTGTCGATGATGGTGCGGGAATCAACTTTAGACGAGACGCGGAATGAAATGCGCGACGGAAAATTGGCTTTGATCAAGCCAGTGATCACATCGACCGACGGCCGCTGCGTCGCCAGCACGAGATGAATACCGACGGCGCGGGCCATCTGAGCTAGTCTGGTAATTGATTCTTCAACTTCGCGCCCTGAGGTCATCATCAGATCGGCCAGCTCATCGATGATGATCACGATGAATGGCAGAGGCTTCAACGGCTCACCCTGATCGTCATATTCCTGGACCAGATTGCGCCGCATTATCTCAATATTGTATCCATCGATGTTCCGCACGCCCCAGCCCGCCAGGTCTTTGTAACGCTTTTCCATTTCCAAGACGGCCCATTTAAGCGAGCGGGCCGCAACTTTTGGGTCTGTAATAATCGGAGTCGCGAGGTGAGGAATGTCTGCGTAGAGTCCCAGCTCAAGGCGTTTCGGATCAATCAAAATGAACTTAACTTCATCGGGAGTAGCGCGATAAAGGATGGAAACGATGAGCGCATTGACTCCTACGGATTTGCCCGCCCCAGTTGTTCCGGCGATCAGCAGGTGAGGCATCTTTGCCAGGTCGGCGACGTAGTTCAATCCGTCGATGGTCTTGCCGAGCGCTATGGTGAGTTTAGAACCTGATTCCTTAAATGCGCGGGACTCGATCACCTCCCGGAGATAGATCGTTTCGCGACGAGGATTCGGAACCTCGATGCCAATGTGAGGTTTGCCGGGCATCCGATCAATGCGAATCGACTCTGCTTTCAGTGCCAGACACAGATCGTCTACGAGGGAAACGACGCGTGAGTATTTTACTCCAGGGTCGGGCTTGAACTCATACGTAGTCACCACGGGGCCGGGACAGATGTGTTTGATCTGTCCGGTCACATTAAACTCTTTGCACTTTTCTGCGAGACGTGTGGCTAGACCTAATAACTCCGCGTCCGCTTGCTCGCTCGGCGGTGACGCTTCATTCAGGAATTCAAGCGGCGGCAGTCCGTAATCAGTGTAACTATGTCGTCTGGCACGGTCGGCGTCGAACGGCAGCTTGCCGGCGGCGGGCGCTTCGGCTTTAGTACGCACGACCGACACTCCCTTAACCATCTCTTCAAGTTCCGACTCCTCATCTACGGGGAAACTACGGCCTTCAGTCGGGAAAATCGAGCGACTACCCGACCGACTTTCAACGACCGTAGCGCCCGGCATTCCCGCTATCACAGCAGCAGCTCGTGCGGGTTCGCTGATAGTGGCAATAGAGCCTTGCCAAGGCACGCCCGTCTCGCCTCTGATTACTGCGGCAGTATTAGCGACGGTTGATTCTTTTGGCTGCTTCATAAACTCGGCGATGCGATCGGCCGGACTCTCCCGGCTAGCTCTGAGGGCGTTGCGCGCGGCCTGTTCCGCTTGCAGGGCTAATTTCTTTTCCTTGAGCAACCGAGCCTCTTGACGTCGAGTCTGGCGCCAGGCTCTGAACCGAGCAGGGGCGGTACGCAGGAAGCCAAACCGATCGCCAAATGCCGCCACAAGGTTTTCGTACAACCCAACAAATGAGAAATCGGTAGCCAGCAGTAGTCCCGTTGCGGCTATCGCAACCAGGATTACCCCCGCACCGACGGTATTAAGACCGCTGGCGAGTGTTCGCGCGACCACTGTGCCGACCAAACCTCCGGGCTGCACACTGGCGTCAAAGAGAGGACGTAGTTGTGATATGGAAAGTAGCGCTGACGCGGCGAGAACTAAAATTACCAGCCCGAGCAGCGGGTAAAAAGGTGCGCTGATACTGTGTGTGCGAAAACGCCGCCACGCTGTGGCAAACAATAGTAGCGGTAGTAGAAAACCGGCGAGACCAATCGCCTGGAACAACGCCGCGGCGACGTTGGCGCCAATCGCCCCAGTCCAATTGCGAGTTTCAGATCCTCCGGCGGAGTTCCACGAAGGATCATTTGGAAAAAATGCCGCGGAGATAAGACACAAGAAAAGAAGCAGGCTCAATGCCAGGAGCAAGATGGCAATGATCTCGTTTCGCCTACTGTTTCGCAGGGTTATTATCCGGGGCCTCTGGTCCAGCTGTGTAGTTGACATAGAAACTCCAGAGTGTGTCGGAAATTCAGAGTGCAGGTCGTGATCCGCCCATAGTCACACCGAAAGTAAATCCCTCGACTGAATTAGTCACGCCGCCTTTCTTGCCAGCAGGTAGGCTTTGATAAAGTCGTCCAAATCGCCTGCCAGCACGGCGTCAACATTCCCTTTCTCCAATTTCGTCCGCGTGTCTTTTACCAACTGATAGGGGGCGAGCACGTAGCTTCTGATCTGCGACCCAAATGAAATTTCAGCTTTGTTTGATTCCAATTCAGCATGGTCGGCTCGACGCTTCTCGATCTCAAGTTCGTAAAGGCGGGATCTTAGGACTTGCATGGCCACCGCACGATTCTGATGTTGGGACCGCTGGTTCTGGCACTGAACAACGATGCCAGTAGGCATGTGAGTTATGCGGACCGCGGAATCTGTAGTGTTAATGTGCTGGCCGCCGGCACCCGTGGCGCGATAAGTGTCTACTCGAAGATCCTTTTCCTGGATATCCACCTCAATGTTCTCGTCGATTTCAGGATAGACAAAAAGGGACGCAAATGAAGTGTGTCGCCGAGCCGCTTGGTCAAAAGGTGAAATGCGAACCAGTCTGTGAACTCCGGCTTCGGCTGCGAGCAATCCGTAAGCATATTCGCCTTCCACCTGGAAGGTGACATTCTTCAGACCTGCTTCATCCCCGGGTTGGTAATCAATGATCTCTGTTTTAAACCCCCGCTGTTCGGCCCACTTAAGATACATGCGTAGCAACATCTCAGCCCAATCCTGCGATTCGGTGCCGCCTGCGCCGGGATGAATCGTGCAGATCGCGGGGAGATGATCGTTCTCGCCGGCAAGCAACATCTCAGTTTCTGCCTGGCTTAACTCATGTTTCAGACGCTCGACCAGCGAGCGCAATTCTTTCAATGATTCTTCGTCCTCCCCGGCAAACTCAAAAAGCACCTCCGCATCCGAAATCTGCGATTCAAAGTGCTCCTGGCGCTGGACCTTCTTTTCCAGCGTCCGGCGATTTTGCAGTAACTTCTGCGCGGCCTCCTGGTCGCCCCAAAAATCCGGCGAAGAGGCCTGATCCTCGATTCGCTTTAATTCTTCGCGGCTGGCAGCAACATCAAAGAAACCTCCCGAGTTGGTCGACGCGCATGCGAAGATCATCATACGACGTTCTTAAATCCTGTATTGACAGAGTTTCGATCATCCTTAACCTCTCCTCCCTAATTTGGGCCGCCAAAAGGTGGCGGCAAACACCAGGACGCTGATGACGACACTGAACGCGACAAACAAGTCGCCACGCCTGGAGTAAAAAGTATTAGCGCGTTCATTCCGGCCGATCTTCCAGGTGCGCACAGCAGTCTGAAAGCCCTCGGTTGCGTCTGTCACTTCGCCCCCCGGAGTGATGTACGCTGTTATCCCCGAATTCGTCACCCGCAAGATAGGACGTCCATTCTCAACTGCGCGAAAGACCACGTTGGCAAGATGTTGCCGCATCACTGCGGTGGGACCAAGGTAGCCGTCATTGGAAATATTGATCAGCACATCTGCCCCGTCTCGGGTAAAGCTTCGCGCAATTGACGGGTAAGCGGATTCAATGCAAATAAAAACTCCGGCGCGAACATCCCCCACCTTCATTAACGTGTATTTCGTGCCAGGTGTGAAATCTCCAACGATTGTTCCCACCATGCTAGCTCCCGGCATCCAGCGCGGTAGCGGCACATACTCGCCAAATGGTAGCAGGCGAATCTTATCATACTGAGCGATCAGACCACCCTGTTGATTAACCATTACTGCGGAGTTGTAAATGCCATCGTTCGGTGCGGCTTCCTGTGAGTTGAAAAGCACGGCAGTCTGGTTAGCCGTCGCAAACCGCACCAGCAGTTCTCGCAATTGCGAATCATTTCCATAAGCGAAGTTCATCGGCGACTCAGGCCAAATTGCAAGCCGAGGTGTGCCATCGTTCGGGAGCTGCTTCAAAACCGTTTCGCTCATTGACACATGCCGCTCAATCAGAACCTGCATCTCCTCGTTTGACTTGACTATATCCATCGGCACGTTTGGCTGCAAAGCTACCACTACAGCCTCCGGTGCGCTGAGACTTGATTCAGGGGATGAACTTTGGGATGCAATCATCACAAGTGTGACGCTCAGAAAAACCAGCCCCGTCACGAGCAGGGATCTAGCGTTGCGCTTTAGAACCAGGAACGCGACCGCCGAGCTTATGGAAACAATCATGAACCCGATGGCATACACTCCTCCCCAACGCGCTGGCTGAATCAATATTGGTTGATAAGCCTGTGAGTAGCCAATCGCATTCCACAGCTGGCCCGTTAGCGCAAGTCTTCCCCACTCAAGCGCGGACCAGATCAAGGGAGCAAAGAAGAGCGCGCTGGTTCCCCACGCCCGAATCGCGCGTGCGAGCACGAGGGCAAAAGCTCCGGGAAACAGCCCCACGAAGACCGGCACCGGAGCCAGCACCAAATAGGCAGCCCACCGAGGTATTCCGCCGTAGTGAATCATTGAGTACGTTAGCCAGTAACAGGAGCCGTAAAAGAACACAGCTCCGGTTAGCCAGCCCAGAAAGAAGGACCGTCGCGGAGAAGGTCTGAGGGCGATTGCCACAATAAGAGGCACCAGTCCCACCCACGCGAGCGGCCAGTAACCGGAGTTGGGAAATGAAAGTATTAGTAAAATCGAGGAGGCGATAGCGGCTACACCGTCACTGAGAGCGGATGCTTTCAACCAGGCAGGCGTGGCGGAGAAGGAATCGCCATCTTGGTTCGCGTGGTCTTTGCCTCCGCGCGTGGTTGTCGAAACCGCATTCTCCATCGCCCGCGAGTTTAGCAAAGGCGAGATTGGCAGGCTAACGAGTTTTAATTGCGGGGATGAGCGGTCATCGAGAAAGGACCGCTATCTGGGGATTATCATTATTGAAAATAAATTCTGAAGTCTCGGTCTCGGCTAGGCCTTACGACTCAAAACGGGGCGAAAACGACAGAAAACGTCACCGTCGAAGTGACAAATTCCGTCTTGGCGGTGTAGTTTGAAAAGAGTAGGCGAGAGTTAGACCCTGAGCTTGGCAGAATTGCATCAGCATCGGCCTAAAATGAAGAAGTAGCTAATGCCGCGGAATAATCAGGCTTTAGATGCGGGAGAACCCAGTCATTTCTGACTGGGCTCACATTTAGGGAGGCTTAACTGCAGGGTTGCTCGGGGGGTGGCTGGCGCAGCGGCAGGCGGCGCTCAGAGGAAGTTGGCGGCGGGGGCACGTTTTAACTTTACTTTGGTCTCCCGTGCTTGCCGAGCTTTCTTAAAGCACTTCTTATGCCAGACAAAGCCTTATCTGAAAATGCGCGAGATTCATCATTAGCGAAAGAATTGCGTGGAGCTGGCGTGAAAGGGACTAACTTTTAACAAAAGTTAGGAAATGCTCGTCGAATAATTAGGCTCTAAATCTCGTCGAATAATTAAGCTCTAAATGAGGGAAACCCAGTCATCGTTGACTGGGTTCATTTTCGGTTGGAGTAACTATATGGATGCTCGGCGGGTGGCTGGCGCAGCGGCAGGCGGCGCTCAGAGGTAAGTTGGCGGCGGGGGCACGTTTTAACTTTACTTTGGTCTCCCGTGCTTGCCGAGGTTCCTTAGAGCACTCGCTGTGCCACAGAAAAAGACTTTCTGAAAATTGGAGGCTATTGGTTGTTAGGAGCGGAGTGGGCGTGGGTGTTAGTGAAATTTCGGCCAATGAAGCTCGACCGGAATGCAGATCGTTTCCGTGATTGAGAAGGCACCTTTCGCGATCGAGTCAGGCTGGGTGTGATTCAAGTTCGTCGAAGGACCTGAGTTAATCCTGACGTTCAACCAGGAGAAGGTGACCTCTCAATTCCACGACCTGGACTATCGTGTGGGCGGGGATAGTACCGCCGTCAACCGTTCTAGCCCGCCAGAGTTCGCCCTGAATGAACACGGTGCCTTCCGGTGCCAACTCTGCATTCACCTGAGCGCAAGAGCCAACTAACTGAATCTCGCTGGTAGCAGATTTTTTGTGCCTGGACATGGCGGCCACGATGACCAGCAGCGCGAGCCAGGCGCCGCCAATGAAGATTAAAACCCAGCTCATAGGAAGTAATGCGAATAGTTCACATCCCGCACATAGCGACCTCACATACTGAAAATAAAACGAGGCGACCACCGTACCCCGTGATCGCCTCCACCGTCTTCGGACCAGCCTTTAGTTCTTGCCCATGGTTACCTGCCGCTGCAGCGCAATTGCCTCTTGGTTGTTCGCATCGATGGTCATCGCGCTGGAAGCATATTTCGTCGCTTCGCCGCGATCACCGCGCTCCAGGAAAATCCTGCCCAGCAAGATATGAGCATCGATGAGTTTGGGATCCCAGAAAATGGCAGTCTTAAGCGCGGCGATGGCCGCTTCCTGATCGCCGCGGCGTTGGTTGATCCGGCCACTAAGGAAATAGGCCTCGGCGTTCGTCGGTTCGATCATCACAACCCGATGCAGCTCGGGGAGCGCCTCATCGTCCCGTCCGGCCTGATAGAGGTCACGTGCTTTAACGAGCAGGTCTTGCGTCGCTGAGCCCGCATCAACATTAGCGGCGACGGCCTTTTTGCGCATCAAGTCAGACACATCGTCCCTGCTCAAAACATCTCGCATCCGAAGGGCGACATTGCTGGTGGTTTGGGACTTCTGCCATTCGGTCTGCCACTTCGCGTATGTTTGCAGATAACGCCGAGCCTGATCGTCTGCTGCCGTAGCCGCTTCTGTCTTCCCGATCTTCTCGAGGGCTTTTGCGAAAAGGAAGTATGCCTGGCCGTCTCTCGGGTCAGCCGTAATCACCGGACGCAGCTGCTCCGCCACTTCGGCATACTTTCCCGTTAGAAACAATGAGTAGGCGTAATTAAAGTGCACCATCTGGTCTTCAGGAGCGGACTCGGCCGCACGAGCCAGAAAGGATGTGCCTTGCTCGAGTAGTCGTGTGCGTTCCGCGTCTTTCTTCTCCTGGCGCGAAGCCTGAACGGCGACTGCCCCAGCGTTGTTATAGATTCCGATCAGAGGCATTTCCGTTGAGAGCGGGACAAGGGAGGCGAGCGCACGTCCCAGGTCTCCCAGTTTCGCGAAACCCAGTCCCGCGTAGAATGCTGCCTCAGTATAATGCGGATCTTTTTTCTGCAACTTGGTGAAGTATTCGGTGGCTTCTTTCCACTTTCCCTCAATCATATAGAATCGGCCCAGCTCAAAGGCCGCCTGCGGGTATACCGCACCACCATTCGCATCACCGTAAAAACGCAGTGCGTTCTTCAGATAATTTGCCCGCTTGGGATCGCGCTCGCTCAATTGCACGCCTTTGACATATGACTCAAACGCTCGCTGAGGAATCTTCGTGGCTTCCTGCACCAGTTGGTTCTGAGAGAAGGGCAACGCCTTATCGCGTTGGTAGAGAATCTGATAGGCAATTCGACCCTGAATATTCTGGAGTGTGGTAAGCAAGCCCCCAAAATCAAACTGCCGGGTGGCCCAGGCGCCATCCATAACCTCGCCCAGCGTCCGTCCTTCATTAACCTTGATGACACGAGCCGTCACCTGTACGTAGGCTTCGGCAGGCGATTTATTCACAGCTTTGGCGTCACCCCCTGGCCCGGCTTCTTGCGCGGGCGTCACGGAATAAGTACCGATTACGATCATCGTGGCCTTCGCCTCACGGGCCAGCTTGATCGCGGTAGCGCGCGAAGGGATCACCGTGGGAGGCAAGCGCAAACGCCGATAGGCGAGTTCACGTTCGTCATTGGAGACGACGATGAGGCCTGGCTTGCTTAGCAGTTCGGCCACGGAGTTCGCAAAGCTTTCTCCGACCCAATTATATTCCGGTCGATTAGAGGTATTTTCGAAAGAGAGCACCATCACGACATCGGCACCGGTGTGCGTCTGGCCGAAGGCTGGGACCGTCGATAGGCCTAAAAATAGTGCAAGTGCAGGCGCCAGAAATAATTCTTTAAAGGAAGTAGTTCGCATGAAATTCACAATCCTTAACAAATCGGAGGATCTGCCGCGGGTATGATGCCGCAGTCATACAGGCGGTTGGTCAGGTCCGGTGCGCCGCAAGTAAGCCAAATGCTTAAGTTAACGGCGCTAAGTCACCTCGTGGCAGGTGTCGCCCGCAATGCAATGCTCGCACTGGACTACCGAACTTTAGCAGAAAGCGAGCAACGTCAGAAGGCGGCATTCGAACAAGGCAGTTAAGTAAAGCTACGCGGCGTGCTGGGTAAGATGATGTCGGACTCTTTCGGTAATCAAATTGGTAGTAAGGAAACTGGACTGGACGACCGATCAGCTGCGCCTCGCTATGAGCTTCATATAGCCGGGTGAGCCATTCTTTCACAAGCTTTGCCACCATGGCCCGTCAAATTAATGAGTCAGTGCCTTCAATCTGCCCGAACAGGTGACCGCCTTTCGAATCACCACTCGCGAAACCATCGTAGACTCGCTTCCTCAAGACGTCCCGGCCTATGGCATATGCCGTGCAGAAAGGACACGGGGCTGGCGAAAGGTTGACTACTGGACAGCTCGACTCCAGAGGAGCCCAACCAGGCAAGCGTCAGGCTGGGTCGACACCGCCTTATTCACCACCTATAGGAGACCAACACGCGTGAGTGCATTCCTCCAATTGAACACTCAGTTCACCGGAGCCTTTGAACCAAAGACAAGCCCTAACGAGGCCTTTGTCGGAACCTCTTATTCTGAGTTCCCCAACCTTCATTCTCAGGTAAACACCCTCACCAACTCAATCGGTGACGAAGCAGTGCGGTTAGCGGTAGATAAGGTCCTAACCGATCTGGTATTCCTTCTGGACTATTTAAGTCTGGTAGCCGGCCCGCGAGATCCCGCTGGTATTAAGGAAGTGGTTTCGATTCTCAACGCCGTGCGCGCCGGAGCTTACTCGCTGGTTGTGTTCATCGAGAACCATGCCATGCAGTTGGAGGGGCTTGATGATCGTTTGAGCGAAACTCTCGACAGTTCTGCTTACGCAATCAACCACGAAGTCCGTCGGACCTTCGATTGTGATCTCGCTCAAATTGGCCTCGACCGGAATAATCAAGACGCGAGGGGGGCACTCCTTCACGCGCAAGGCGTACTCACCAATTGCTTCCAGCAATGCATGATTAATCTCGCGCGCGTCTTCGACGCGAGTCTGACTGATGCGCGGCTATTCCAGGATTGGCAGTGCAGACGAGAAAGTTCACTAACTCTTTACCACGATCTCTCGGAATTGATCGAGCTGATCCAGACGCGCGAGAAGGATTCGCTCAAATGTTTTCCGGAACAGTCCCTGACTCATCTGGAGGCACGATTAACGTCTTTTCGGGAAGGCAGTATGCAATGCCTGATGTACAAGGATTGGCAGCAGTATGAGGCTTTCTCGGAACAGATTATTGCGTCAGTGAGGAATGGAGAAACACCAGACGATCTGTTGCATCGCATGGGCTGCTATCTGGAAACTTTACTCGCCCAGGTGAGAGCCAGGTCTATCCTTGCAGACTTGCAGGAGCCTCTCCGTATTCATGAATAGATTGGTATCTCCTGAATACTCGCCAAAGTCCACACTCGGTCCCTCGGCTGCAGATGGACGCGCTTATCGTTGCCGGAAACGCAGGCGTTAAGTTGGCTAAAATTGAATCTCGTGGAGTTGTATCTACTCGAAGTGGTCGCGCAGCGCGCGCGGAGGTAGCAAATCAACGTCGTGCCTAGGAGACTTTGTTCGAAACTGCTAATTTGAATATACTGCCAACATGGTTTCGACTCTTCCAACCATTTGGCGCTTAACGGCTTTAGTATTGCCGGTATGTTTCTTATGGGTATTTGTAGCGTGCATGACCATATGCTCCATGGATACTGGAGCAAAGGGTCTGACAGAGGCGATCGGGAATTCGACGCCTGCCCATCGTGTTCTTCCTGAAGAATCTGAGTGCTGTATCGACGGTGGTCAGCGCAGCGTACTTTTTGAGCGATTCGCATTCGGCGTGACAATCGAGCGGGCCGCAAACCAACCTTCGATTCCGCGACCCCGATTAACGCACGCGCTAATTCGTTACACACCATTCGGGCGGTCGACTTCTGACCCGCCATCCGCCCTCCCGCTTCCTCTTCGTATTTAGCAACACTCCGACTAAGCGTTTGTTGATGTCTACGGCTTTGAGCAAGCCGGGGAATGTCCTTGCTGTTTTTGGTCTGGAAAATGGAGGCTTACTAATGAAGGTTCTTTTCTTTGCTGCTTGCTGGTTTCTCATTTTAACGACATCTATACCTAGCGCAGCAGCGCAAAATACTAGCGTTAAGATTGAGGGCCAGGTTGTTTGTTGTGCAGATTGTTGGGCGGAAGCTGACCGCACAAAGGTTGAGTTCGGCACGGCGGAAGATCTACTGAAAGCGCAATCATGTGTCGCGAATGGCGATCCCACTTTGATTGCGGTGCGTGAGGGCGATAAGTTCACGCTTTATCAGTTAGAGCAAGCTAGGTTCCGCCTGACGGGTAAGAGTTGGCTCGAGTTCATCGGGAAACGTGTCGCAGTAACGGGCACGATCAAACAGAAGAAAGAGGTGCGTCTGATTCGCGTTGATGCTCTGGAAGTGCTGGCGCCAAGTTTGGCGGAACAGGAAGCTGCAAAAGTGCTCGGAGAGGAAGTTGATCTAACGCTCAAGGACCCGTTTGGTACAGAACAACGCTTGAGTGCCCTCAAGGGGCGCATCGTAGTCTTAAACTTCTGGACGACATACTGCATACCGTGCCGGAAAGAAATGCCTGACCTTGCGGCGATTCAAAACGAATACGCGGCGCTCGGTGTGCAAGTTATTGGTGCGTCGGCAGACGAGCAGGGTGACCGGGCGAAAGTTTTGCAGTTCGTCAAGGAAATGAAAATTAACTTTCCTATTTGGGCCGGTGCAACCACATCCGACATGATGCGGTTTGGACTGGGCGCGGCCCTGCCCGGAACTGTACTCATCGGGAGAGACGGCCGCATTGTGAAGGTGATCTCGGGCATCGTGAACCAAGCCGATCTAAAAAAGCAGATTGATACTATGCTGGCTTCCGCTGAGAAGATGGCAGCGATGGATGGGAAGCAAGTGCGGGAAAAAGTCGCTAAACAACGACCAAGCGAGGTGTCTTCAGTTCCCAGTTGACCCCTTTGACCGGGAGAAGGCCGCGCCGTGAGCGGGGCAGAAGGAAACAACTTCAAGTGGACCTATGGCGTTCGAGTTATCGCCAACCAGATCGATCGCGCGAAATGGCGAACCACGTTCACCTATAGATTTCATCCAAGGCTTACCGCGGGTGTCGAGTATAACCCGCTCGCCCAAAAGGCCAGCCCAATTGCGAACTTGGTCGCGGTAACCGAAACGCACAAACGACCGGCGCTAATTCTCGGAACCAGTTCTGATCGCATCGGCACCCCATCGGGTCAGTCGTTCTATGCAACTCTCAGCAAGAGTTTGAAGCATCAGACCGGCTTGCCTTTGGCTCCATATCTTGGCGTTGCGTATGGGACGTTCGAGGACCGTGCGAGGGTAATTGGGGGCTTGAACTTCAGTGTTAACGAGCGCTGGAGTTCGACAATCCTCTTTGACGGCGTGAGGGTTCATCCTTTAGTGAACTACACGCGTGGAAGACATCAGTTCGGAATCATTTTTGAAAGAGGTCGCAACCCAGGCGCGAGTTACAGCATATCGTTTTAGGATGTTCGTGATTGGACTCAACGTTGAAACAAAACCTCCAACGTCAAACGCGTTGTACCCTTTGATTAGGCCTTTCGGTTTTGGGGTCAAAGGTCGCCGCCCCACATTTGCTCTTTGATTGGCACCTCCTGTCGATCCTGGGTAAGACGATTGCGGGCTCCCGAGTGATCAAAAAAAAGACAAATCAAGCATCGCGCTAACAGGGACGGCACTGAAATCTTGCGTGGGAGCCCAAGCGAAGATTGGCGCTTGTGAGTTAAAGTCCCCTGCCGAGTAAAGCAGAATAGAAGGCGCTTAGCCCACTGGCGGCATCCAGCGATTGCGGCTAAATAGAATCAAGAGGATGCCAGCGATCACTTTTTCATCGAGTAACCGATTTGGCATCAGCGCCTGGCGGATTGGGAGAGAAGTTTAAGGCCTGAAGATACTCAAGCCATCTATCGAACATCAGCTTACCTTCATCCGAACGAGTAAAATGCAGACCGAAGCCCATAGTAGGGAGATAGTAAGCAACTTTGCCCCACAGTTGTATGTCTCTTCCATCGGGCAACTGAATCGCAAGTTTCATCGGTTCGTCGCCCGGTTCTTCAATCTGGGCTTCCACGAAACACCCCCCCGCGCTGCAGTTAATGACGGTGCCCTCATGGACGCCGGATGTTGTTTCCCATTGAGCAGGTAGATGCAGGTCATTGCGCGGTGATTTTCTTCGCTCTTCCATTGTGGCTCCCTCCTTAGGTTGGTGTAATGCCTATCAGTCAGCCGTGCGCTTCACCATCTGGTAGGTAACCTCTCGTTATTGTTTAGTCTCCTCTGCAAAGGTCACTCTGTTTATTTCGCGTAAGCTAGTCAGGCCGGCGATGAGCTTTTGTAAGGCTGAGGCACGCAAGCTGGATAACCCTTCTGCTTGGGCGGCACGGCGTATTTCCGAAGCCGGGCGGCGTTCGACGATCATATCCCGGATATTGTCAGTCAAACCGAGCAACTCGTGAATCGATGTCCGCCCTCGATACCCAGTATGATTGCAGTGGTCGCACCCAATACTCGTGTAATAAGTGTGGTTACGGTATTCGTCAGAGCGTAATCCGGATTGAATGAGTTCCTCACTTGATGGGCGATGCGGTCGCCTGCAGGCAGGACAGATCAGGCGCACTAGCCGCTGCGCCAGTACGCAGTTGAGTGACGAGACGAAGTTGTAAGGCTCGACGCCCATGTTTAAAAAGCGTCCAATCACATCGATGACGTTGTTGGCATGCACGGTGGTGAAGACGAGGTGGCCAGTCAGCGCTGATTGAATGGCGATCTGCGCTGTCTCGGTGTCGCGGATTTCGCCGATCATTATTTTATCGGGGTCGTGGCGCAGGATGGAACGCAAACCTCGCGCGAACGTCAAGCCCTTCTTTTCGTTGACCGGAATCTGCGTAATGCCGTGCAACTGATACTCGATCGGGTCTTCAATCGTTACGATTTTGTCTTCAGAATTTCTGATTTCGTTGAGTGCGGCGTACAAAGTGGTCGTCTTGCCCGACCCCGTAGGGCCGGTTACCAGCACCATTCCGTAAGGCTCGGCAATATACTGGCGGAACTTCTGTAGATCCTCTTCAGAAAAACCGATCACGTCGAGTCGCAAATTGCGGAATTCCTCGTTAATCTGCTCCTTGTCCAGGATACGAATCACGGCGTCTTCGCCATACCCGGTCGGCATAATAGAGATGCGGAAGTCAACGTTACGTCCCTTGTAGCGGACGCGGAAGCGACCGTCCTGTGGTACGCGACATTCAGCGATGTCGAGTTCCGACATCACCTTGATGCGCGAGATCAACCTACTATGATAAGCCAAATCAATCGGATCGACCTTTTCATAGAGTGCTCCGTCGATGCGGAACTTGATATAAACTGCCGTATCGCCCGTCTCAATATGAATGTCCGAAGCGCGAGACTCTAGCGCATTGAAGATAATAGTGTCGACGAGTTTGATGATCGGAGACATCTCGGCGTCAGTAGCGAGCCGACCAAGGTCAAGCACCTCTTCGCCGCTTTCGGTCTCTTTGACTAATGAGATACGGAATTCTGAGGCCGCCTCTCGCAGCACGCGCTGCGTTGTGTCGCCTTTTCGCAGAACAAGTTCAATCGCCCCTGCTGTTGTCACGTAGGGCACAAGGCGCGTCTGTAGTGCGCTAGCCAACTCATCCATTCGCTGGAGATCTGAAGGGTCGGCTATTGCAATATGGAGTCGCTTTCCATCTCTGCGCAAAGGCACGAACTGATAACGTAGCATTAGCTCGACAGGAAACTCACTCAAGAGCTCCTTTTGCATGGGCGAACTTCCCTGAGAGGGGAACAGATCAACGTAAGAATAGCGGTACAGTTGGGCTAGAGCTCGTGCTTCGAGGACCTCAGCTGTCTCCTCGAGAGAAGGTGTCGTAGCGCTCGACAACCAGGTGTCAATAGCGTCGGCTACTATGCTTCTTACTTCGGCGTCATCTGCGTCGTCATCCTTGGATCCGTGCCAAAGATCCATCGACGATACGTCATCTGCTATTTCGCGGTCAGAGCCAGCTTGTCCCGGAGTTTTCTCAGCTAATTGTGACATAATTCATAATTGAACCATGTAGCGAATTACTGATTCGAACAAGGTTATGCTGAAAGTGGGAGATCGCGGGCAAGACGAAATCAGGGCGAGCGAAGGGCAACCGACAAAGGCTGACACCGATTAGCCAAGTCATTGTAGCACGGTTAACCCTCTGAGCG
>JBGTLM010000177.1:0-19088 GCA_041744135.1 Pyrinomonadaceae bacterium | reverse complement strand
CCCCCACCTCGAAAAGCTTTGACTCGCGCCCTGACGTGATATAGAGTACGCCACAGATTTGCTGTGATTTCAGCTGATGTCCCAACATCAGTATTGCCGACTCTTCCCGTCGGCATTTGTTGTCTCTAAACCGTAGGGGAGGCTCGAAGCCGTCGCTTCGGGAAATTCGAAGTAAACTTCTTCATCCGGGGGTGGACATGCATAAGCACTCAATAGTCCTCGCTGTCTTCTTCGCAATTCTTTGTCACGGCGAAGCTACACCTGGCCAGGGGCACATCACCAGTGCGGGGCTGCGCGGCGACGCTCTTATCGAGGCCAACGGTTCCAGCACATCGAATAAGACGGAAGACAAGGCTAAGAGTCCGGAAGTTTCCCCGCAAGCGAGTGCAGAAGCAAAGCGACTCTATAAGATGGGTGTTAAATATGGCCGCAGCGGACTCTTCAGGCAGGCGTCGGAATTATTTCAAAAGGCGGTCAATCTCAACCCGAATTACGCCAACGCCCACTACGGTCTTGGTCTTGCTCTTTTCGACCAGGGCCGTTGGCAGGAAGCGATTCAGTCCCTTGAGCAAGCCGTGAAGCTTGATTCAAGAGACAAGGAAGCTGCCGCAAAGCTCGATCAAGCCTACGCTATGGCCGTGAAGAAGAAGCCACCCCTCGTCAGTGAGAATGAGGCATCTTCAGTCCCGGTGTCACAAATCGCTCCGTCAGTTTCGCGACCTGCCGCCGACACGGCAGCCGGCGTTCCGGTTTCGCTGAACGCATTGCCAGCGCCGCATCCGAACAACTCAACGTCAGTGTCAACCGCAAATGCAAACGACTTGACGAAGGTCTACCACATTGGTATTGGAGACATTCTTGATGTCCGACTGGGCGATGCGCCAGCGACTCAATCAAACTTATTCACTGTCACTCCGACTGGACTTCTTGAGCACCCGATGCTCGCTGAACCCCTGCCAGTTTCCGGATTCACGGTGGAAGAAACGAGGACTCGATTAGAGGCTGACTTGAAACGCCGGGCTGTCAACGAGAACCCCAGAGTTTTGGTCGGCGTTCGTGAGTATCTGAGCCATGCAATTATCGTCAGCGGACTCGTGAAGGAACCCGGCACGAAACTCCTGCGCCGCGAAGCTATTCCGCTTTATGTGGTGATTGCCGACGCGCAGGCGGCGCCTGAAGCCGGTTGTGCCACTCTCATCAGGCATGAGACCGGTGAGGTGCTGGTTGTAGATCTCTCCAAACCAGCGCAGATGAATCTACTGGTTCGTTCCGGTGATGTAATAACTGTCCAAGCAAACCCCAAACAGTTCTTTTATGTTGGGGGGGAGGTCAAGGCACCCGGTGAAAAACAATTTCGACCAGGTCTGACTCTTACACAGGCCATCTTCGCGGCCGGAGGTTTAAGTCGCGAATCCAAAGAAGCTCATGTGGCTCGCGACGGTGACAAGGGATTTCTAGCTTTGACCCGTTTCAAGTTAAAAGATATCAATACCGGTAAACTTGCAGATCCACTGATTCAACCAGGTGATCGGATTACCGTTAAGCGCTAAACCAGCAGGGGAGTGCGAAGATGTCAGCGCAAGTAACACGAGCAAAAGGACTTGACGACAGGACCAACGAATTAAGGCAGTCGGCAGTGACTGGTATCCAAGAAAACCTGGAAGTTCGACCGGCTACCGAAGTCACTAAAGTTACCGAGACCGAGAGTGGCGCGATTAGCGAACAGGGCATGACGCCACTAATTCGTGCCACTTATGACAGCTTAGCGGGCGTTTCCGAGAATGCGTTCGCGATGAGGCCTGCGCCGGTGACTGAAGAAAGCACAGAGAGAAAAAGCGAGTCGACTGCAGCCGTTTTCCCAAGCGATAAGGCCGAGCACGCTCAGGCACACCCTGTCATCAAACAACCAGTACGAGCTCCAAAGACTCTGCCAGAAATTAAAGATCCGCCCCCTTTGGTGGTGCCCGAGTTCCGTCCCGGATCAGCCTTCGTGGCTCGTATTATTTCGAGTCGGAAAAATCTAGTAGCTCTGACGCTGGCGGTGTTTCTAGTCTGTGGTGGTACTGCCGCGTACTTGGTTCCGAAAATTAATATAACGTTGGGAGAACGGCGAGAAGAGGCTGTCACGAAACCCACTAACCCAGCGACGGAACCCAGTAAGCCAGTTGCGGGAGCTGGAACTAATACCCCCGGCTCGGTGGAAACTTCTTCTGCAGTCACTGGATCGGCACCTGCTGCAGAGGCCATTAAAGAAACGACGGGTGACATCAAGAGCGTTGAGTCGACTTCCCAATTTGAATCTGCTGAGATATCTGGGAAAGGTTTAGCCGGCATTGCCACGGTGAGCGGAACCGAGAGTCGCGCTCACCCATGGTCTGGCGGTAGGGTTTCCCATGCTTCTGAGAATAAGAGTCAAATCTCGTCAGCAACGTCTATGTCCCGTTCCGTCGCGCCTGCGCGGAAGCAGCGATCGGTCTCGGGAGCCGTAAAATCCAAACAACAACCAGTGACTGAGGAGCAGCCGAAACCGGCCCCTCTTAGAGTGGAGATGAGTCAAAGCCCTAGCGTGCTTTCTACGCCAGCGCGGAGCGTTAGTGAAGATACGGGTAATCAACCCCCACCATCGGGCATTATCTCCGGCAAGCCAAAGTCAAAGGTTATTCAATGGCCATAAAAACCTGGGAGGCTGCTCAAAAACAACCGATCCGTGAAACCTCACCAAACGGCACGAAATTGAAACCTTACTTCGTGTTACTTCGAGTGATTCCGTGGATCATTTACGGCTTCTATTACGATTGATACTTAATCAACGATCGCACGTCATAGCCTTCAAGCTTCTTGCGGCCAGGTAAGAACTCCAACTCAACCACGAACACCAGCCCGGCCACCGTTCCGCCCAAACTCTCTACCAGGTCCACAACCGCCTTAGCCGTGCCCCCAGTAGCTAGCAGGTCGTCCGCAATGATCACGCGGTGTCCGCGGACGATCGCGTCCCGGTGAATTTCCAGCGTGTCCAGGCCGTATTCGAGATCGTAGGAGATAGACGCACACTCGGCCGGCAACTTGCGCGGTTTGCGTACTGGTACGAAGCCCGCGCCGAGGTGATAGGCAAGGGCCGGAGCAAAGATGAACCCGCGCGCCTCGACGCCAATCACTGCGTCAACTCTAGTTCCCTCAAATTCAGCTGCCAGCGCATCGACGGTCCCGCGCAACCCTTCCGGGCGCTTCAGCAGGGTTGTGATGTCGTAAAAATTAATGCCGGCTTTGGGAAAGTCCGGCACTTCGCGAATAAGTTTTTTTAGATTGTCCATAATTAGAACTCGGGTCACGCGTGTCGGGTGTCAACCGGCACCCGATACCCGGCACCCGTCTTCAACCGGCACCTCCTTCACCGCTCAACCCTAAACGACGTATACGTTCCACTCGGATCCAGATCTATTTCTTCTAATTGCTCGACTGTGGCCCACTGCGGACCAGCCGCCAGCTCGTTTTTGAAAGCTTCTATGTCACTCGCTGGACCTTCTGCTAATACTTCTACGCTTCCATCGGATTCGTTGCGAACATATCCGACAACCTGATGCTTCGCCGCCGCGCGCTGCGCAAAGAAGCGATAGCCCACGCCCTGCACACCGCCGCGTATCAAAAACCTTCTCGCAACCGTTGCCATCGTTCTCAACCTTACCGAAGTCAGATGATTAAAGTCCAACCTGGCCAACTCAACTAGCGCCGGCGGCGCGGCTGAGGGTAGCCAGACATCTAAGTTGGTCTGTCAGTTTTTTGAGCGGATTCTGTCACCTCTCAGGGCTGGGTTTGGGGCCGATAGCACTCTGCAAACTACCCCCGCTTTTGCGTTTGGCAAAATTTAAATAAGAATCAACGCCGGACCTTTGAGCTTTGAGCTTTGAATTTGAACTTTGGCTCTTGGGACATTGGACTTCGTCGCCCCGTCCCTTTACGATTGCGGCCATGCAACGCAAAATCAGTCGGCGCGAATTTGTCGGCGCCACCGTCGCGGGCGCAGCACTCGCAGCATCGGCTAAACTCTCACACGCGCACACTCGTCGTCCAAACATTCTTTTCATTCTCGCCGACGATCTTGGTTATGGCGATTTAAGCTGTTACGGACGTCCTGACTACCAAACCCCAAACCTCGATAGGCTCGCCCGGGACGGTGTCCGCTTCGTAAATGCTTATTCAGCATCGCCTGTTTGTACGCCGACACGGTGTGCGTTCATAACCGGCCGTTACCCGGCGAGAACGCGGGTTGGGCTTGAAGAACCGCTGCAGGAAAGGAGTGTTCTGGGTGACAAACTGGAGACTCTGGGTCTTCCCCCCGAGCATCCGACGGTTGCCTCCCTGCTCAAGAAAAACGGTTATGAGACAGCGCTCATCGGCAAGTGGCACCTGGGCTATCCGCCAAAGTTTGGGCCCACGCAAAGTGGCTTTGAAGAGTTCTTCGGGATTATGAGCGGGGCGGTAGACTTTTTTACCCACAAGGATATGGAAGGTGAAGGCGATCTATTTGAGGGAAAGGTTCCCGTAGAGCGCGTTGGTTACCTGACAAACATGCTTACCGCTCGAGCCGTCGAATACATCTCGCGGAGAGGTCAACGCGATGAGCGGGAGAGCCGCGACCGCCCGTTCTACCTGAGCCTTCATTACACCGCGCCTCACTGGCCCTGGGAAGGTCCGACGGACATCGCCGTGAGCCGCGCGTTAGGGAGGAAATACGATGGATTTACGGCTGGAGGTTCTCTGAGAACTTATGCCGCGATGATGAAGAGCTTGGACGATGGAATTGGCGAGGTACTCGGAGCGCTCACGAAGGCTAATCTCGATCGCAATACCCTCGTGATTTTCACCAGTGACAATGGCGGCGAGCGTTTCTCTTACAACTGGCCTTTTCGGGGGCAGAAGTTTTCGTTGTACGAAGGCGGCATAAGGGTGCCGGCGATCGTACGTTGGCCGGGTGTCGTTCCCCCCGGTCGCGTCTCTGAACAAACGTCGATCACGATGGATTGGACGGCTACGATTCTCGCTGCTGGACAAACTAAACCCGATCCCAATTATCCGCTCGACGGCATCGACCTAACGCAGGCCTTCAGCGGCACACCTCCCCTGACACCCGTCACCCGACACCCGATGCCCTCGTCCGACCGCACTCTTTTCTGGCGCAACTCTAATCAGGACGCCGTTCGTCATGGCCGTTGGAAGTATCTCAACGACGGCACGCGAGAGTATCTTTTTGATCTTTCAATTGATCAAAGAGAGCAGGCCAACTACCACGATCAGAATCCCGCCATGTTCAACCAACTGCGAAACGAGTTTCAAAAATGGCAATCCCAAGTCCTCCCCCGCCCGCCCGCTCGACCGCCGCGTTCACTTTAGTTCGACACCTATCACTGAACTGGTTCTCCAAATACCTGTAGAACTTTCTCAAATAACATTTGTTGACTAGCGCACTGTCCCTCGCTATCCTCACGCCCTCCGAAATTTACATCACGGGTGTTGAATTTCGGATCACCCGATCAGTTTTCGAACTCCCCAATCGCAACCTTCTTGGTCCGGGATCCGGTCGCTAGCGCTCGATTCTGGCCAGGTGGAACGCCCTAGCTCTCTGGAGGCAAGCTATGAAATCTATGAAATCCGAAAAACGCACGCTTCTTTTCCTTACGCTGATTTTGCTTATTGGTGCGACCATTCTGACTGGTTTCAGCCAGGTTGAGGATCATAAAACCGCCAGGGCGGCCCCGGAGCCCGCCCCGGCACAGGCAACCGCAAACAGCGGCAAAATTCTCAACACTACTGCGTCAGAGGAGGCGCGAAAGGAATTCCTGCAGGGACGTGATCTTGCCGAAAGATTGCTTATCCAGGATTCGATCCAACATTTTGATAAAGCAATATCACTCGATCCCACCTTCGCTCTCGCCCATCTCAATCGCGCAAATGTGTCCCCCACCGCCAAGGAGTTTTTCGACCATCTTAAGAAGGCCGTAAGCCTGGCAGAAAAGGCATCGGAGGGCGAGCGACTCTTGATCCTGGGCACGGAAGCCGGGGCCAACGGCAACGCATCGAAGCAAAAAGAGACTCTGGAAAAGCTCGTGGCTGCCTATCCCAACGATGAGCGGGCTCGCTTTATTCTTGGCGGTTACTTCTTTGGCCAGCAGGACTTTGATTCGGCAATCCTTCACTACAAGAAGGCGACGGAACTGGCGCCCAAATATTCGCCCGCCTACAACATCCTCGGCTACGCCCTCAGACAAAAGGAGAATTACTCGGAGGCCGAACAGTCGTTTAAGAAATACATTGAACTCATCCCCAACGATCCGAATCCGTATGATTCGCTCGCAGAGCTGTTTTTGAAGATGGGCAGGTTTGACGAAGCCATCACCCAATATCAGAAGGCCCTGAAGATCGACTCCAACTTCATCAACTCGCATTTGGGAATTGGGGCAGCCTTAATGTACCAGGGCAAGGCGGATGAGGCAGTGGCGGAGTTCAATAAGATCACCGCTAAAGCCCGGAGTGACGGTGAACGTCGCACGGCGTTGTTTGCCCTGACCGTTTTGGCGGTGGATAGCGGAAAGGTGGACCAGGCACTCGCTGAAGTGGACAAGCAATACGCACTCGGTGAAAAGAGCTCCGATGTACCGAACCTGGCGGGTGACTTGCAACTAAAAGGCCTTATTCTCCTGGAAGCGGGTAAGTACGATGAAGCAAAGCAAGCCTTCGAGCGAGGGCTGAAGACGACTGGTGATTCGAATCTTTCCCAGGAGATTAAGGACAACGCAAAGGACTTTCAGCATTTCAACTTAACCCGCGTTGCGCTCGGTAAAAAGAATCTTGCGGTCGCGAAGACCGAAAGTCAGGAGTTTCGCAAGGGCGCTGAGGCCTCGAAAAATCCAGCGCAGTTGAAACAGGCCCATGAACTGGCCGGCCTGATCGCCCTCGAGGAAAAAAACTATGCCCTCGCGATTGCCGAACTGCAACAGACAAACCTTCAGAACCCTCAGAATCTTTATCGCCTGTCCCAAGCCTATCAGAGCAAAGGTGACGCCCCGAAAGCCAAGGAGTTTTCCGCCAAGGCCGCTGCGTTTAATTCCCTGCCCCAACTAAATTACGCCTTCATTCGGAACAAGGCCGGGAAACAACCATAGCATTGGAACGAATCGCACCGCCCGCGGACATCGATGAGAGATCGGTGCGCGGTCATGGCAACCTCTGACGAAAGTCTGTATCTACCTTGACGGAAGGTATTTGCTTCAAGCAGTTGGCACTCTGTCTCTTCTTCCTGGAATGAAGTCGCTGGCTGATTATTTTTCTCTATCCGCAAAGCAACGGGACCTCAACTACGATGATATCCCAGGCGAGCTCGTTGAAGATTCCGTTCGCCGCTCTGTCGGCTCTCCTCGCACTCTTGGCGCTCAAACGCTATGGCCCGCTGGTGGTGATCTCTACACTCTTCTTCTTCCACTTGTCGATCTTCTACCCCATCACAACCAACCTCAGTGCCTGGTACGCAATCGACTTCACCATCGCTCTCATCATCTGCCTCACGCTACTCTTTACGGTTTCTACACCTCGCTCGGCGGGCAACCGCTGTTTGGCTCGAAGTTTTTGCAGGAAGATTGAGAAAGGACAACCCTATTGGAACTCGAGGAATAGAATTCTGCGGGGAACGATCCCAGAGGCTACTTTATACAATGGCTTTCACCGTAAGTACCCGCGCTCTTCGCTTCAACTAATCTTTCTTAGGAATTTAGTGACAACCCGAGTGGTCAGATCGGTGGTAGCGCTCTCGCTGTGCGGACTGTGAGATCCGTTATCGAGAATATGCATTTCACCTTGGGGGAGTTGCCGGCGGACCGCGTCTAACTCACCGGGCTCGGTGCGCGGATCGAGGCGGCCGTGAATGAACAGAGTCGGAGTGATGACTTCGCGCAGCCTCCCGGCGTAGAGATCGTCGGATGGCCCGGCTCTTTCGTTTGCTATTTGTAACCAGGCTTTGGCGTGAGTGGTGATGAGTTGGCGCCAACAGTCCGCGCCGAGTTTACTGGCAAACTTCTCGCACATCTCGGCGCCCAGGGCTTCGGGTTTATACGCAAGCGCCTCGAAGAATTTTCGGGACGCCGGTTTGAACCGGTAGTAATGAAAGGCTTCGAGGATCAACCCGCTGACGCGTTCCGGTGCTGTGAATCCAAGGATAGCAGCGATGACGGCACCGTCGCTATGCCCCCAGAAGAACGCGCGTTCGATACGCAGCGAATCCATGAGACCCAGCGTCTCTGTGGCAGCGTGATAGTGAAAGTCCGACAGCAGTTCTGCCACGAGTCGAGGCGAGCGACCGTAACCGCTCCGATCCGGACTTATTACCCTGTAATCGTTGCGCAGCGATTCTATCTGACGGTTGAAGGGGTACATTTCAAATCCCCATCCCCCATGCAGAAAGAAAAGAGGCACCCCTTCACCTTGATCGCGATAGTAAATTCGCGCCGGGCTGATTCCGGGAACCAATGGCGAAGTTTGAAGGGCTGAATAGGGCATTAGTTAAGACGTCTTCAACTATACACTCAACCCCAGTGCGGGTTGATTAGGCCGATCAGGTCGCACTCTCTTGTTCAGATCCTGTTTCCGGGCCAGCGCTTAACCCCTTCCTGACCCTGCAAATTCGAAGAGTTGTGCTATTAGGCGAACCGCCTGCGGAAGTGGGGGAGCGGAGGCGTTTGAAAAAGCTATCGCAATTGTGGTATTAATTAGCCACGGTAGACAACGCTCCAGGTGCTGATTGTCAGCAGTTTCTTACAAAAGTTCAGGCAGGTAAGTCCCAGACTCTCTCTCTTCGTTAATCGTAAACGTCATTCAGCGCTTGTGAATCGTAACTCGTGATTCAAAGCACCCGTCATTCGAAGTTCGAAGCAACCACAGCTTGCTTCGAGTTTGGTCTTTAAATCGAATGGTGATGGCTTTTGTCACGCTCAATCTAACGGTCCTATGTTTGAACCCAAATCTAAAACCCGAATCAAACAGGAGATCCCCCATGAAAGAAGAGTCCGTTCAAACCACCATCCACCACTCCAGGCCGGCTGCCAGCTTGGGAACTACAAACCCCAAATCTCACAGCAGACGTAAATTCATGAATCAGGTTGGCTCTATCGGAGCTGCGATGCTCGCAACCGGAGCCAGGCGTAAATTTCCGAGGGCAACCGGAAAACTGTTTGGGCCTGCAATCGCAATCGTTGCATTAGTCGTCACCTTTTCGGCACTGGCGCAGGAGGGAACGCGTAGTAACAACAAGATATGGGGAGAACGCTACAAAGCCCGGAAAATACAACCTTCGGAACGGAATTCGTTTCGGCGCGGCGGGAACTCATTACTGCGTTTCCGTCACTGGAATGAGGTCGCGATCAACGCAAGTGGACTCGACCATACGCCCGTCGCACCCGGAGAGATCCGGATCTTCGGGGAACAAGTGGGACCCGGCAGGTCAAGCCGGGCGATGGCGATAGTTCACATTGCGGTATTCGACTCGATCAACGCGATCGTCGGAGGCTATCGGAGTTTTACCGGCATTGACAGGGTGCATGAAGATACCTCGATCGACAGCGCGATCGCTCAGGCAGCTCACGATACCCTGGTTGTTCTCTTTCCTTCCCAGACAGCGGCCTTTGACCAGGAACTCGCGGAAGATCTTAGCGAAATCCCGAATGGACATGCCAAGGCCCGCGGTATCCTTCTGGGCAGTCGGGCGGCTGCGGCAATTCTAGCTCTCAAGAGAAATGATGGCTCGCGGCATTCGGAGGATCTCCTCGGAATCGATTTTTTCCCAAGTGACCAGCCAGGAAAGTGGCGGCAGGATCCCATTAGTCTTATTCCAGTCGCTCTTGGCGCACACTGGGGCGAGGTGGTTCCGTTCGTTCTGCGGTCGGGCAATCAATTCCGAATTCCTGCGCCACCGTCAATGACAAGTCAGGCATATACAAGCGCCTTTCGCGAGGTGCAGCGTCTAGGCGGCGACGGGATTGTGACGCCCACCGTACGCACGGCCGACCAGACCGCCATCGGTATTTATTGGGCATACGACGGAACGCCGAGCTTGTGCGCTCCGCCCCGGCTGTACAACCAGATCGCTATGCAGATCGCCGAGGAAAGACGCACTAACAACGTTCTGGATCTGGCCCGGCTGATGGCGTTGGCTAACACTGCGATGGCTGATGCCGGCGTCGCGATCTGGGAATCAAAATACTTCTACAACTACTGGCGCCCGGTAACTGGCATCCGCGAGGCAGACTTAGGTACCGGCCCGACTGGCCTTGGCGACGGTAATCCTGCGACGCACGGCGATGTGAGTTATTCGCCACTCGGCGCTCCGGCAAGCAATCTCAACGGGTTCAATTTCACGCCGCCGTTTCCGGCGTACCCGTCGGGCCATGCTGGCTTCGGCGGCGCGCTCTTCCAAACGTTACGGAACTTCTACAGAACCGATCGGATTGCTTTCACTTTCGTCTCGGATGAGTTAAACGGCGTGACGCTGGGCAACGACGGAATTGCGCGGCCACTAATGCCGCGCAGTTTCAGGACGCTCTCGGAGGCTGAGGAAGAGAACGGCCAGAGTCGAATCTATCTTGGGATTCACTGGAAGTTTGATAAGACCGAGGGGATAACGCAGGGCCGACGAGTGGCGAATTACATCTTTGAAAACGCGTTCAGACCCTTGCACGGCAATCACTAAGATGGAGACGGACGTTAACTAATCGTGTTAGACCGTCTAAAGATATCAGCTCTCCACTGGAACTGCGGGTGTCTCGCCCGGCCCAGCGCCGTCAGGCGGGCTGACGCAACACGTTCAAATGCGGGGAACTTTTCGCCACCGCGGGCAATACTCCCGCAGTTCAAGTGAAGACCTTAAATGGTTAAGGGTAATTCCACCAAACGGTGGCCGGACGGAGTGGGAGGTGGAACCTACCTAACGAAAGTCTTACCGCCAAGTTGGGCGGCGAGTCGCAAAGATCAACCCAGTGCGGCCAGACACTCAGGCATGCTCCGCTGACGACAGGTAAACATCGGCGTGTCGCGCAGCGTGTAGGAACTGGCTTTTGTTTCTCGCAACTCCTGCACCAGATCCAGGAAGTCCGCCGGGTGGTCGGTTTCAAACGCAACCACGAATTCCTGGTCGTCGAGCCCGAACGAATATGTGGTATGCAGCTTGACGGAGCGATACTTCGTGCCGATACGAATGTGCTCGTCCATCATCTCCTGACGCTGATCGGCAGTGCGCGCATACCACTCGCGCGTCTTCACAAACGGGTAAACGAAGAGGTAGTCGGACTTACCGGGAATGATGTGCAGACGATCTTCGACATGCTCAGGATTGTCCCGATCGATGTACATCGACCGCTTGGTCATAGAAAGGAATGACTGGATCGGCTCGATATACTTGGCCATCTCGGTGGCGTTCAGTCGCGAAGTCATCTCCTGGAGAGGCTCGAGTTCGGAACCAATTCTCCAAATCATGAAGTCAACGTTAGTGCGCAAACCCACTGTCGAATAGCTATGAATCAACAATTGACGGCGAGAGTCGTCAACCGCTTTAACAAATTGATCGATGCAGCGCTGCTTATCGCCATTAGCCAGTAATCGCCATTCAGGACGCGAGCGATAAAAAGTGAAGTTGACAAACTGCCTGGGCAGCTTCGCTTTTTGCTCATCCAGCTCGATGCAGTTCGGGGCCAGCCGAAGCGAACCTCGTATTGCATTGCCAGAGTCATTGTCGCTACTCATGTGATTTTCCACCTCTGCAGCGGCTAATTCTTGAGTTGTTTTTGCGAAATCGAAGAGAGTGCTCAGACGCGAAGTTATTCTGCTCGCTATTCTGCTTGTTTGCAACTTACCAGAATCCTTAAGAAATTCTGACGCCTCGGTCGAGGTCTCGATCACCGTGCGAGTTACGAGTTTGCCGTGCGCATCCAGGACGGCAATGGCGATGGTTCCTTGTGGACATCCAATTCCTTGGGTATCGCCGGGAAAGACGGAAGATTATCTGGGTAGCGGTAATCGCACCCGCATTCTCCGCCAGAGCCTCAATCGGTGGCGTGAGCATCCGCCGGGACCACGTGAAAGGTGAGTTTCTCCGCGCGGCGGATGACTTCGAGCGGCACCGAACTCCCCAGCCGCTCTTCTGTCAGGAGCTTGTGCAGATCGTCGATACCGGCGACCGGGTGAGAGTCCAACCCCACAATGAGATCTCCTTCCATCACCCCGGCTTGTCGCGCCGGGCTGTTCTGCTCGAAAGAAATGACCAGAATGCCGCTCTCCACAGCCAACTTGAAGTAGCGCACGACGCGGGGCAACAGGGGCACGTTCTGCCCGGCGAGTCCGATAAAACTCCTGACGATTCGACCGTCGCGGATGAGACGAGAGGCGACGAACTTCGCCGTGTCAATCGAAGTGGCGAAGCACAGCCCTTGCGCCGTCGGGATCATCGCCGTGTTGACGCCGATTACCTGCCCGCGCGAGTTGACGAGCGGGCCACCGGAGTTACCCGGGTTCAGCGCGGCGTCGGTCTGAATCACGTCGTCCATCAACCGACCCGATTTGGCACGCAAGCTCCGACCGAGCGCGCTCACTACACCGGCAGTCACGGTGTATTGAAAGCCATAAGGGTTGCCGATGGCGACCACTATCTGACCTACTTTGATCTTCTGGCTCTCGCCTAACTGCGCCGGAACGAGGTTGGGCGCGTTGACCCGGACAACGGCTAAATCTGTGTCCGGGTCATCTCCGATGAGTTGCGCCTCAAACCGCTGACTATCCGCGAGCGCCACCTCAATGCGGGTTGCGCCATGGATGACGTGGCTGTTGGTGAGGATAAAGCCGTCGGGCGTGAACAGAAAGCCGGAACCGCTGCCCAGCGCCGTCTGCCCTCCCCGCCGCCGCGCGCTCTGCCGCTCATAATGCGTCTCGAGATAGACAACCGACGGACTGACCTTCTCCGCGACGCTGATAATTGTCTGCGAGTAAGTATCCAGCAGAAAATCATCCTGCTCAGCAGAGGCCGCGGATATGCGCTCTTCTTCTGCCGCAAGGAATTGCTCGCCCATAACTTCAATTTCGTTCTGCATAACTTTCAACCCCCTCTAAATGCCGCCGGCTTAAGGCATCCGGCCTAAAGCATGATCAGTCCGCGCCGGATACCTTGCGTGACGGCCTCGGTGCGACTCGAAGCGCCCAGTTTGCCGAAGATGGATGAGACGTGAAATTTGACGGTGTGCTCTGAAATCAGCAGGCGCAACGCGATCTCTTTGTTGCCTAGACCCTCGGCAAGCATCCCCAGCACCTCAACTTCGCGTGGCGTGAGCGGCTCGACTTCTCGTAAGCGTTCTGCGCTTGACGGTGAAAGCCTCGCTGCCGTCACTGTCGTGGAAGCATTCACATCACGCAAAGCATCGAGGGCGTCCCGTTGAATGACGATCAATCCTGCGGCGACGCCTTCGATCGCCGCGAGGATTTCACCGCTTGTGCTGTTGCGCGATAGCGCCGCACGCACGCCGAAGCCGAGCGCATCGATAATCTGTTCTTCGCTCACGTCAACGGTGAGCACAACGAGCGCGGGCGCGTCCCCATCCGCCCTTTCTTCCTCTACGACCTGCAGTTCGGCGGAGCCGATGCCGGAAGCGTCACTCAAATCCAGCAGCACCACGTCCGGCGTCGGAGCTTCCGCCAGCCCCGCCCAGTCTGCAGCGCTGCCCGTGACCGTGAAGCGTTCGTCCGACCCGACAAGCGTTTCCAGCCCGGTGCGCACGACCTCAGAAACCGCGATGATGAACACGGTCGTCAAGCGCCCTCTGCCTTCCGAGTCGCTCGTAGTGTGACTCTGTAACATCGTCGGGGACGCGGCGTTTACTTCTCCATTCTCGACCGGCCTCGATTACTTGCTTCTGCGAGGTCGCTCGCCGAGTGTGATCGTCAACTCTTTGATTTCCCCGCCGCGCACAATCTTCGCTTTCACTTCCTGGCCTATTTCGTGTTGGCCAAGCGCCGCCTGCACATCGTCCGTGTCGGCGGTCGGCGTGGCATCAAGCGCGATCAGCACGTCGCCGAGCGCGAGGCCGGCTTTGTCGGCTGGGCCGTCCGGCTCGACGGAAAGCATGATTAATCCGCTCGGAGCAGTCAGGTTCAGTCTACTCCGCAGTGACTCGGGTAAAGCCACCGGATGCATCCCGACGCCGAGGTATGGACGCGCGATGCGCCCGCGCATCAGGAGTGCATCAACTACGCGGTTGACGGTTGAAGCGGGAATGGTCAGCCCGGCGCCGCGCGCTAAGGCAGATGTATTGATGCCCAGCACGCTCCCCTCCGTGTTAATGAGCGCGCCGCCGGAGAAGCCGAGTTGGATGGCGAGGTCGAGGCGAATCAGACGATCAATCTCGCCGCCGCGCCAGGTTCGCCATTTGTCACCCAAGAGGTTGATGATGCCGAGACTCGCGCTCACGCCGCGCTCCGGGTCGGTGCGTCCGACGGCGAGTACGAGTTGCCCGACTCTGAGTTCCGCTTCAGCGTTTATATGAGCACTTTCCTGCTCTACTGTTGCGTCTTCACTCTCAACGCGCAGGACCGCCAAATCAGTACCGGAATCGCGTCCCACGAGGGCGGCAGGCAGACTGCGCCCGTCTTCGAGCGTGACGGTAATCTCTTCCTCCCGCCTGATGGTGTGATTAGTAGAGACGACGATGCCCGATCGCCAGACGACGCCGCTCGTCCGCACCCGCGGTCGGGCGTCAATCGCCACGATGCTTGAACTAACTCGCTCCACGCAGGCGACCAGACCTTGCGACAGCGCGAGCCACGAATTGTTCGTCTGCGACTCAGAAGCTCCCATGACGTTCCTCCATCCTTCTTTCTACCTCGTGCGGGACATTTACTCCGCGTTGTGGAGGAAGAATGCCACAACGCACACGCGGTCGGCATCAGGCAAATGGCTAGGGAGCAACCCGGAAATTCGGCTAGTGGTTCCGACCAGGGCGTTCTTCGCGGTGGGGCTCGCAAGAGTCCTTCACTGTTGATTTTCACGTCAAAGCTTGTCAGTACCGCCCGCGGTAGCGGCTGGGTACCTGGTAAAAAGCAAAGATTACGAAATCAACCAGCGCCGGAGGCGTGGCAGAAGGTAGCCAAGGGCCACCGCTTTGCGCGCAGCCCCTGGATCATCTATTTCACGACTGTGTGGATAGCGGAAAGGAAAAAGCAAGGAGACAATGTCCAAACTTCTTGACATGCAGACACGCCACGTCAAGGAATGCGTTGACATCATCGCAGCGAAAATCAAGCGCGATCTTGAGACTGGAGAAAACAAGTAAGCCAAGGAGAGGCCGGCAGCTCAGTCAGATTCATTCTTTCACCCGTGTGTCTGTGGCGATCCAGTTTACTTCCCAAGTCTTGCCCCCATCATCCGAGAATGCCTGTTCAAAACGGCAAGAATTCGGAGTGATATCCGAGATAACAAATCGAACAAAGATGGCTCGGCCATTAAATGTTTCCTGGTTGAAAAACTCGCCACGCCCATTTTTGAAGCCACCGAACGTGGGTTGGCTCATAACACCACCGCTGCTGCTGGCAAAATTGAGGCTCCATTGGTGGGACTTGGGATTGTATAGACGTAGGCTCAGGCCTTCGAAGTGACCTGCTGGGCCATCGGCCACGAGCTCCACCAGATTGGCGCGGCCATTCCAAACCTTTCGGACAACGGTGGTACCCTCATATTCAACCCAGGTAGTTGAGCCAGTTAAGGGATGCAGGAGGCGCCTCAAGTGAGTCTTCCAATTACCAATCTCGAAGTCAAAATCGTGCTGCCCATCTCGTTCCTTGAGAGTTTGTTGAATGTTCGTTCTCGACGCGTCTGATTTCGACTGAGCCTCCATCGCGTCTCCACCTGCGGCGAAAAACCCCGCGACCATTAGTGCTGCAACTGCGACGTATCTCCGCATTAATCTGTGTCTCCTTGTTGAAGTGGGTCTCCCTCTCTTATGCGTCCTTAAGGATCCCCTACCAATGAACGAGGTCGTCAGGGTCTTCCACAACGACGGCCTCATACTTTTCCAGCATCGGCAGCAGAACATTCTCCAGTTCGCGTTTCCAAAGCTCCGCTTCATAAAACTTTGCTTTCATCGGCTCACGCGAAGGGAGGTCAGGAAAACCACGCATAAAAAAGAAGGTGTCGGGATCTTCGACGGCGAGAAATGGGCCTAATATTTTCATCCCGATTTCTGCGTGTGCCGGGATAGACTTGGAGCGGAATATCTCAAGAAACTCGGTGCGTTTGCCAGGCTTGGTTTTATAGGTGCGCATTTCGATGATCATTTACAATCTCCGCCAGCATGCTTGCGCCGCTCGCGTAAAAAAGCAAGAATGCACTTTGCGGTAACCTGGTTACATTATGGAAACTCACCCTGCCGAAAGAAGCGTTGGTATTTCACAATCACCAGTGCCGACGAAGTGTCCTCTTACGGCGGCGCTGAATGCTATCGGCGGCAAGTGGAGCTTGATTTGCCTCTATTGGCTGGATTCCGGCACGCGCCGGTTCAACGAACTACGCCGGTTAATGCCCGATATTTCCCACAAAGTCCTGACTGCTACGCTGCGCGGTCTGGAGCAAGAGGGACTGATCTGTCGCACGGTTTATGCGGAGGTCCCGGCGCGGGTTGAGTACCGCATCTCTGGTCATGGAGAAACCGTGCGCCCGATTATCCAGGCCATTCGAGCCTGGGGCCAGGAGCATTTGGACTGGAAGCGGCTAGAGGCCGAGACAAAACACTCCTCAACGACGCCCACGTGATTGTGCAAGCGATCAAGAAAACGGAAGGTCGCAGATCTTGGTCGCCGTCAAGTCCTAATTCTCTGGGTTATCGTATCTAGTTTTCCAAGAACCTCAGGAAGCAGCCAATCGCTTTCCGTTGTCATACCATTAGTTCACATCCCGTATCGCCCTTTCACATTCTTTCGACGATCAAAGGGCGTGCGAATGTGTGTGCGAACGAAAACGGGCGACTCGGCGTCGCCGTAAGTTATTGCAAATATTGGTGCCCGCTAGAAGATTCGAACTTCTGACCCCTCGCGTGTGAAAGCGTAATGGGCCATTATCCCGATGTCTCCGATTATCGGAGCGACGTTGATTTTGAAGAACGCGTGTTGACTATCCGCGCCTTCAATACGAAGACGATGAAAGAGCGGCAGGTCTCGTTGACCACGCGCCTCGCCCTGGAATTGGAGCAGCTCTGGGATGCGTCACCAAAGATCAGAGACGGGCTAGTGTTTGGTTTCACCAATAACGTGAAGCGCAGTTTCACATCGGCGCGCACCGCAGCAGGGTTGCCCGATATTCGCTTTCACGATCTCCGCCACACTGCCGCAACGCGCTCGGTAGCCGCTCACCTTCCACTACCAAAGTCGGCCGCGTGTTGGGCCACACACAAGCAAACGCAACCTATCGCTACGTCAATGCAAACATCGAAACGACGCGACGCGACGCCGAAGCGCTAGCTAGATGCATTCAATTCGGAAGGACTGGAACAACTGACAGGTGCGGAGACTGTTGACCCGCCCGAGATGGAGCTGGACGCGACGGAGGCGGTAAACTGACGTGAGTTGAGTAGCTAGATGTGAGAAAATGCGCTACGAGGTAAACCGTATGGCAACGCTGGAACAAATATTGGACGAAGCGCGGAAACTGCCTGTTGATCAGCAACGTCGACTGCGCGACGCCCTGGAAGCGCTTACTACCAACAGCGATGAATCACCTTCTTACCGAACTCACAAAGAAGAACGCGCCTGGGTCGAAGCCCACCGTGAAGAGTTCCTTGACAAATGGGTAGCCCTCGACGGTGACAACCTCATAGCGCACGGTACCGATGCCCGTACGGTTTATGACGATGCTCGGGCCAAGGGCACTACATCGCCGTATCTTGTTCACATAGTGCCAAAGGTTGACGCTTATGTTGGGGGATGGTAACTCAAGTGCATCAACTCGAGTTTGAAACCCTCCACACTTACGGCACAGACAAGAGAAGTATCGAACTTGACGTGACCCTCCGCTTCGGTGAACGGACTGTCTCGTTTCCTGCCCAAATTGACACCGGCGCAACCTTCTGTGTTTTCGAACGTGGATATGCCGAGACGCTAGGTCTAACAGTCGAGTCTGGCGAGGCAATTCGTTTCAGCACCGCGATCGGGAGTTTCGATGCTTACGGTCACAGCCTGGTGTTGGAGACGCTGCATTATTCGTTTGATGTAATGGTCTACTTTGCAGCCGAGGAAAGCTTCAAGCGGAACGTGTTAGGCAGACGCGGCTGGCTAGACCACGTTCGCCTCGCTCTGGTTGATTATAAAGGCGAACTCTACCTGAGCCGATACGACGATTAGACTGCCTTGGGATGATCGCCTCATAGGAGGTCTTTACATGTACGAACCCGATGTTGAGGCGGCTCGGTCGGAAGAAATTAAGCGACGCACCGCAGAGATCGATGCTGGCATTGTCGAATTGATCCCTTGGGAAGAGGTTCGCGCTGAACTGTTCGGCTCGATGGCTACCCAAGTCTATCGCAGCCTTGATCCCAACGCGGCAGCTTCGAGGGCAGGATCGAGATCGACGTCCGTCCCCGCGTGTTGAATTGTGTAATTAGCGAGCGCCTGATGGAGACTTTGTCGATTGATAACACCTTCACGAACCCGAGCCAAACTCTTCCGGTTTTTCCCCGTTCGGTCCCATCACGTACCGTGCGTTCACGTTCCTTCCGTGAGCTCTCGGATGTGGCATAGGGCTTGAGATGCAGCCGGAGCATGGAAGCAACACAAAGTTACCCCAATTTACTCTCCGAGAAACAAGCAGCCAAGCGTTTGGGCGTCGCCCGCATAACCCTCCTTCGCGCCCGAGAAGCCGGGCGCATCCGATTCTTTCGTAGTGGAACTCGCGTTCTTTACTGCGCAGAGCAACTTACCGAGTTTCTACAATCGTGTGAGCGTAACAGTCACAAGAATCCCGATGGAGAGGGAAGAGCAGGACAGCGTCGCACGGCGAGAAGAAAAGACAATCAAGTCAGCTC
>JBGTLM010000176.1:0-2190 GCA_041744135.1 Pyrinomonadaceae bacterium | reverse complement strand
TCGTTAGCAGGCGCGACAGCGGCTCGCGGCTCATGATGTTTCGATTGGGCGGCGGTCGTCTCGAGATGAGCGCGCAATCTCTGGCGATCGGAACGCCGATGCGCTGGCTGAATCCGGTCGGGGTTGCCGACCTCGACGGGGACGGGCGCGCGGAGATCGCAGCGGTGATCACGCCGCACATTGGCGGCACGCTGAAGGTGTATCGGAGGCAGGGCAAAGACTTGGTCGAAATCTCGGCGCTTGGCGGGTTCTCGAATCATGTGTACCGCACGTCGGAATTGGCGCTTTCAACGCCGGTTCTGATAGCCGGCAAGATGCGCCTGCTGGTGCCGGACGCAGCACGCGTCCAACTTCGAGTCGTCGGGCTGGAGAATGGTCGCCTCGTCGAGATTGGCCGTTGCCCACTCGCCTCGCCGGTGACTGGCGCAATGAAGGTGATTTCGCCCGCCGACGTCTCCGTTGGCCTACTCTCCGGGCGACAGGTGATTGTTCCAAGTGATTGCACCAACTAGCCGGGTACCGCAAGGCGCGGGACCCCGGTCAGTTGCGCAGCACGGCTGCCAGGACGTTTGCTTTGAAGCTGGCGCATGGGCATCGGGTCTGACTCGCGGCGCAGCGCATGTGCATGAAGCTGCGCGCCGCTGAACGCAAGGCGTTGAGGCTCTTCAAGCGTGAACCCTCCAAACCACGCTACCGTCGAAGCCAAAGCCTTCGTCCCAGCTTAGGATTTCGCGCTTTCCATGGAGTTCAACAAGCCTCGGCTTTACTCGTGCCTCAGCATTTGAAGACATCGCCAATTTTCATTCTGGCGATTCCAGCTTTCTGCTTCAAGATTTCTTCGTCCCCGCGAGCACGTTGACAACTTCCAAATGCATTTGCTCGTTGAGAACGTCGAGGACTGGCACAGATGCGGCGACCGCTGCCAGCGGAGATTACTCGCGCGATAGCCGCCATCCCCTGGAAGTGGCCGTTAGGCGATCGATCCGCCATCGGCTTAGCGTGATTCACCGCGGCCCGCTCCAGAAACTAAGAGGCTTGCTGAGCAAATCAGAAATTGCACCGTGGAGATGTTCGTCCGAAACTATGGCTCGCAGAGCAGCCGAGCTGGGGGGCCAAGGTGACAATCTGGGGTTTGACCGTACTGGACCTGGTCGCACTCATCTTCTTCCTCGTCGCCTGGCTCGGCTACACACCATTTCTGAGATGGCGAGGCAGACGCCTGCAGGCGGTTGCAGCAGCGATGTTGGATCATCGCCGCGCTTGGATGGATGAACTTCTCGGACGTGACATGAAGGTTGCCGACACGGCAATCGTGGGCCACATTATGAGTACCGCGGCCTTCTTCGCTTCGACGACTGTAATCGTAATCGGCGCGCTGGTAGGCGCGCTTGTCAATCTCGGGCGCGGTGCTCCGGCGGAGTCGACAGGCTGGCTCCCCATGGCTCAGCCTTCACCGCTCGACGTCAAAATAGTCCTGATAATCGTTGTCGCCGCTTATGCCTTTCAAAGCTTCACGTGGGCTATCCGCCAAGCGAACTTCGCAGCTGTCATGATGGGTGCCGCGCCGGCCGGATCATCCATGGATCCTGATCTCCGTAATCGTCTGGCGACCAGCATGGGAAACATCATTACCGGAGTGGCAGAGAGCTACGACAACGGTATGCGAGCATATTATTTCGCGCTGGGAGCCGTTACATGGGTCGTGAGCCCGGTCGTGTTTCTTCTGGCAACAATAGGTGTCATCTGGCTACTCCTGCATCGGCAAACAAGGTCGCGGACGGCGCTGGCTTTGAAGGAAATCGCAATGGCCCGCTCAAAATCCACTGTGTCTCTGCAGAAAACTTGAGCGCGATCATCTACTTCTGGCGCGGCAGCGAATCCCATGAGTCCGAGAACGGGAAGATCTTGCTTGAAGCACTAAAGGCCGATTTGAGAAGAACATACACCGGAATGGCGGAATGGCATGGGCCGAAGTACGAACCAGCATCACCAACGGAATGAACGGTGAAGATACATCCGATCGCTTTTGCTTCCACTCTTGGGTTCCTGGTTTCGTGCCCGTGTCAATCTCAGACGAAAGTTGAATACCTCAAAGAGGAACCACCAAAGGGTTCAGTGGCGCACGGAAAGGTCGTTTATGTCGACGATGGAACGTGTCCCAAGGGTGAAGTGAAGGAGATCACCGGTGGA
>JBGTLM010000175.1:0-6299 GCA_041744135.1 Pyrinomonadaceae bacterium | reverse complement strand
AGGAGCGAAACATTTGGTAGCCGAAAAGCACATTTCGCTCCTCCGGAGCGAGGAAGTTCTTTTCAGCAACGTGTCTATAAACATTTCGCCGCTCTGCGGCGAGGGCAGGATTTGTGTTTAGAGCTTTAGAGTCAGGACACTAGCGGTTTCTCCCAAATCTCTCCAGTTGTTGACTGTATCAGGTTGCGGTACTGCCTCTGCCTGCAAGGTTGGCGACCACAAGGAGAAACTCGGCAGGCTCAACTGGCTTTGAGAGATGCACCTGGTAGCCCGCTGCTAACGACCGAACCCGATCTTCTGCCTTGGCATACGCCGTCAGCGCGAGTGCGGGCGTCGCTATATCGTCTTGTGCGGCTTCCATCTCTCTAACTTTCTTAATCAATTCGTACCCGTCCTGATCCGGCATTCCGAGATCACTGACCAGCACATCCGGCTTCTGTCGCGCGATCTCCTGCAGTGCTTCGGCGGCAGAGGCAACAGTGGCAACTTCAGCCTCGCACTGTGTCAGCACCGCCTCGAGCAGCTGACGGGTGTCAAGGTCATCGTCCACGATGAGCACATGCACCCCGTCGAGCTTTGGCGAGCATTCTATCCTCAGTCCCTCTTTGACTATTGCATCTGTCAGTGCGAAAACTCCCGCTGAGTTTGCGCTGCTTGCACCAGTACGGATACCGAGGATGGGCAGTCGCAGGCTGAACAGAGCTCCACGTCCCAGCCCATCGCTATGAGCTTTAACTGTGCCGCCATGCAGCTCCACCAGATGGCGCACAATTGCTAATCCAAGCCCCAGCCCGCCATGCTTCCTAGTCGTTGTGCCGTCTGCCTGACGGAAGCGTTCAAAGACGTAAGGCAAAAAGTCCGGGTTTATCCCTTCGCCGGAATCGCGCACAGAGATTTCGATCTGTGAATCTACTTTTCGGAGCGCCACGTCGACATGCCCGTTTTTAGGTGTGAACTTAGCGGCGTTGGAAAGTAAATTCCAGACGACCTGTTGCAAGCGGTTTGCGTCACCCAGCACCGGCCCAGCCTCCAGGTCAAAGCTTGTTTCAATCGTGATGTTTTTGGCCTCTGCCGCGGGTCGAACGGTGTTCACGGCGTCGTTTACGACGTAAGCCATCTCGATGGGCCGGCGATCCAGGTTTAGCTTGCCCGTAATGATGCGCGAGATGTCCAGCAGGTCTTCAATCAACTTGGTCTGCAGGTGCGCATTTCGCTCGATGGCTTCCAACGCGCGCGCACTAGTTTCCTGGTCCAGCTTTCCGCCGCGTAGCATTCGCGACCACCCGACTACGGCGTTGAGCGGCGTACGCAATTCGTGTGAAGCTGTAGCGAGGAACTCATCCTTGAGGCGATTGGCTTGTTCCGCTTCCAGTTGCGCCGATTGCGCGCTCGCGAGAAGCCGCTCACGCTCCACTTCAGACCGCTCGCGTTCCGTTATGTCACGAAAGACCAGCACTGCTCCAATGACGATGCCGCCATGATCCGTGATCGGTGCGCCGCTCTCATCAATCGGAATCTCCCGTTCGTCCTTCGCAATCAACACAGTATGATTCGGCAGCCCGACGATTTTTCCTTCGCGTACAACACATTCCACGAGGTTCTCGATCGGCTGGTGAGTTTGCCCATTGATGATGTTGAATACTGTTGTCAGCGGCTTACCTTTGGCATCCTCTTGTTTCCACCCCGTCAGGTCTTGGGCCACGGCGTTCAGGTAGCTAACGTTCCCGTTGGCATCTGTTGTAAGGACCGCATCGCCGATACTGGCGAGTGTGACCCGGTGCAACTCGGCTTGTCGACGAAACTGTTCTGCCGCCTTCCTGCGGTCAATATATTGCGCCATCCCATCGGCCAGCGGGGCGAGTTCGGTTAAGACACTTTCGGTGAGCGTGTGGCGAGCGAACATTGCGACGACACCGACCATCCGATATTCGACGATTAACGGATATCCGGCGAAGGCAATCATCCCTTCACGCTTCGCCCACTCCGGATTGCTCACATTAGGGTCATCCGGGACGGCGTTGGTCAGATACGGTTTACGAGTGCTGGCGACACGGCCGATGTTGAACTGGCCCACTAGCATCCGACTTGGCGGCCCGCTCAAAGTTGTCAAACCTGCACTTGCCTGCAATTCCAGCTCACCATCTGCATCGTTCAGCGTCCAGATGCCGGAGAACGCCACGTCCAAATGTCGGAGGAGCGCGTCACAACAGTGTTGCAGTGCGGGGGGTGCCGCCTGGCCCGAGGCCAAGGCAGTGCTCACGTCGGCCCGTAGCGCCACCAGCCGGGTCCGTTCCGCTTGGGCAACCTCCTCTCGCTTACGTTCCGTGATGTCCCGGAACACCAGCACCACACCGGCCACTTCGCTTTTCTCGTTCCGAATCGGTGCGGCACTGTCGTCAATGGGCCACTCCGCGCCATCCCTGGCAATGAGGATGGTGTGGTTTGCCAGGCCCACGATAGTCCCCTCCTGCAAGGCCCGGAGGGCGGGGTTCTCGACCGGTTGGCGGCTGTGCTCGTTAACGATGTGGAAAACATCTGACAGCGAATGCCCCAGGGCCTCGCTTTCGGTCCAAGCAGTTAGGGATTCGGCCACGCCGTTCATGAACGTGACTCGACCATCCGCGTCGGTGCTGATCACGGCGTCGCCGATGCTGGAGAGGGTAACCCGCAACCAGTCCGACTGCTTGCGTAACGCCTCTTCGGCGCGCCGACGAGCATGGTTAATGCTCTGGGCATTCTGCAGGGCAACGGCGCGAAGTTGTTCCTCCTCCTCTTCGTCTTTCGTAACCATCAGCCGCCTCCCAGAATCTTGGACGCGAGAGCGGTCCCTTCCACGCGGACCCGAATCTTTTCAAACGCTGTATCGCGGGTCGTTGAGGTGTCGTCGCAGAACGGCGAGAAGCCGCAATCATCCGTAGTGCCCAATTGCGAGACCGGAATGTACTCGGCCGCCTCAAGGACCCGATCCCGGACTTCCTCCGCCGTCTCGATGCGCGGGTCGATGGGTGCGATGACCCCGACGAACACCCGCTGATCCGCCTTCATGTGGTCGCGAATGATTTTCAGGACACGAACGCGGTCCGTTTCGCCTGCCAACGCAACGTAAAAGTTCCCAGCCATCAATTCAAACAGGCTGGGCAACAGCTTGGCATAATCAACATCCGCACTGTGAGTCGAGTCGATGTCGCCGCCGGGGCATGTATGCACGCCAATGCGCTTACGGTCCTCGGCGGAAAATCGTGCAAGCGCCAGATTGTTCAAGTCGATAAAGCTCTGGAGCAGATTTCCGGAGGGGTCGATCTTGACCGCCAGCCGCCCTTCCGTGAAGTCGATCTGGACCTTGTGTGCCCCCTTCTTCAGGCAGGCCCGGACCTCGGTCTCATGCTCGCGAAGCAGGTCGTCAATGAACTGCTCACGGGGGTAGCCAGGGATCTCGTCGGGCGGGTACATGAGGCTTAGCGCCGAGGGTGAGATAACCGCTTGCTTCACCGGCACGTGGGCGTAGCGCAGTGCCACGTCCAGATAGCTGTCCGCATGTCTCTGGTAACGGAAGGGACCCCCTGTCAGCCGCGGCATCCGGCGCGTGTGACCAGCCGCGAAGGGAATCTTGAAGCCGTCGGGAGCCGTATTCGCTAGTCCATGCACGGAGTAGGTCCAAAAATTGTGATACTTTCTTTGCTCACCGTCCGTGATCACCGGCGAGCCCGTAGCCTCGAATCGCTCGATAGTGTCGCGAATGGCTTCATCGTAGAGTGCCGCCAATGCCGGATCAGTACCGTCTGTTTTGGCGACAGCCTCGATCAGGTTAAGAGGTCTTGGGATACTTCCGACAGGCTCCGTGGGGATGGTCATAAGCAGAGTCGCTCTCCTCTTTTTCGTGACGGCGGACAGTCATCTACATTCCGGGTAGTGGGTCAGTTTGGTTGAAGGGTGTCCGTAAACTTTAGTTTGTCGCGGCGCCACGAGAAGCTAAGCTTATCGGACATCAACTGACCCCACCACCACATTCCGAGCTCTCTCGCTTTGTCAGTGCGAGATTTATATCATCGGGACACTTGTGTTGAAAAGCTGACACAATGGTATGTCTTATACCGCGCACAAGTCCTTAATTTTCACCTGTTGGGGGCACCTCCGACGCAAGCTGTGGCAAAGTGATGATGTTTGAGGTTATGTCTCCTCAACTCGACAAAACATGGTGGAAGAGTATCGAGCGAGACCGCAGAAGACATTTCGACAAGAGGAACTGTTGGGTTGGGCTGTCAGCGTTGCAAAGGCTGCGGAAAAACTATGAACGATCCACGAAATTACACGAAACGGCACGAACAGAGTTTCTTAGTTTGAGTCATTTCGTGTGTTCGTGGATCGTCTTCTTCCTCCTTTAGAGAAACCACCTTTTTCAGCAGCCTGCTAGTGTCCTGACTCTAAAGCTCTAAACACAAATCCTGCCCTCGCCGCAGAGCGGCGAAATGTTTATAGACACGTTGCTGAAAAGAACTTCCTCGCTCCGAGGAGCGAAATGTGCTTTTCGGCTACCAAATGTTTCGCTCCCTACGGAGCGAGGAAGTTCGTCTGGGTCGTCGGTCTATAAACATTTGGTCCCGCTGGGACCGAAGACTAACGCGCCCCCAAAAATGCTGACGGGTTTGTTACGCGAACTTTAGAGTCAGGACACTAGATTTCGCTTTATCCACGCAGTGTGGGCCACCTGCTGATGAGTCAGCCCCTGGTAGCGAACCAAAAAGGTTGCTCGTACGGGCCATCGCTTCAATACGCACGGCGCTTCGCGTGATAGAATCCCGAGCTGTCAAAACAAACTAACTCCGAACGGTCAACGGCGACGAGAAAGAGGTGATTAGGATGCGCAAGAATCCTTCAACGCAACTGGCTTTGACGACGTTTGCAGCCGTGTTGCTGTTCACGGCTGCGCTCCAGGTGATAGGGCAACAGCCGAGTCGCATTGAACACCAACGCGGGATGGGTTTGGCGCCCGCTACCACTGAAAAGCGCGTGGCTTTGGTCATGGGCAACAGCCGGTATGAAGGGTCCCCGCTCCGCAACCCTGTCAATGATGCCAACCTGGTGGCCTCTACGCTTCGCGAGATGGGCTTTGACGTCATCGCGCGCACCGATGTAAACCTACGCGAGATGCAGTCGGCGGTCCGCGAGTTCAGCCGTAAGATTCATAACGGTTCGATCGGTCTCTTTTACTACGCCGGCCACGGAATCCAGTCCGGTGGCCGCAATTTCTTGATTCCCATCGGGGCGCAGATCGAAGCCGAAGGTGACGTGGTGTTGGAAGCGCTGGATTTGAACTCAGTTCTGGAGCAGATGGGACAAGCACAGAATCGGCTCAATATAGTGATTCTGGACGCTTGCCGCAACAATCCTTTCGCGCGCAGTTTCCGCAGCTACTCGCAAGGCCTGGCTCAAGTGAATGCTCCTGCCGGGACATTCATCGCTTACGCGACTGCGCCCGGCCAAACGGCCAGCGACGGGAAGGGCCAGAACGGGCTCTACACGCAAGAGTTGATGGCAAACATGCGCTCGCCTGCCCTGCCGATCGAGGAAGTTTTCAAACGTGTGCGCGTGCAGGTCAGACAAAAGAGCAACGGCGTGCAGATCCCTTGGGACGCTTCCTCGCTCGAAGGCTCGTTCTATTTCGTTCCCGGTACAGCGACCGCTTCCGGGCCGCCACCCGCCACTGCTCAGCCGCCCGCCGCCACACAACCCCCGACGACGATGCTTTCAACTCTCGCTCGTTCCACCGTCAGCCTCGATCTGATCGAAAGTAACTTCAAAAGCAATCTGCTTGACGAAGTAATCAAAGATGGTGAGTCGTTCCTGGCAAGCCAGCCCGATCACGCGCGCGCCAATTTACGCGTGGGCCAGAGTTACTTTCGTAAGAATCAGTACCCCGAGGCGATGCCATATCTGGAGAAAGCGTTCCTGACTGGTGAATCGATCAGCCTGCCCGTGAAGCGACATCGCAAGCAGTTGGGCCTCTTCGATGCGCTGGAAGATGGCAGCATTAATGTTACCCCCGCGGGCCTCCAACTGCAGTTCGGCAGCGACACCTATAAGGCCCAATTCGCGCTGATAGAAAGATTGGAAGCGCAAACCGATCCGCTCCGAGGGATGTTGATTTACTTTAAAGGCGCCGTCGTCAACAAGAGTTCCAAGACCGAGAACAAGGACTACAAACTCTTCGCCCCGAGCGCCGTAATTGTACCGACCCGGGATAACGCCGGTAACCAGGTTCCGGTGGCCGTATGCAAGGGTTGCGAATCGTGGACGACGGA
>JBGTLM010000174.1:0-22104 GCA_041744135.1 Pyrinomonadaceae bacterium | reverse complement strand
GAGAGTAATAACTCAATTGATTCTCACTCTCAAAGGGCCTTGCCTCGCATGCCTAGGCAAACCGTCGAACGTTAATTGCCCACGCGTTACCTGAGTGGCTTTCAGCTTGAGGAGGGGACAGGGTCCGCCTTCCTGACCTGCGAATTAGCAGGGCTTGACGTGTTGGGATGGGCCTGTGCTTGTGACCGGAGCGGACTCTGGGACATTTTTACGGCTTTACCAATCAGAGCGACGATCCACGAACCGACGAAGAAAGCACGAAATGAGTTCGTGTAATTTCGTGAGATTTCGTGGATCGTGTCTTTTCTGGGCAGCCTGCTTGGTCAGGCCTGGAGACCCGCAGACGGCCGTCAGTTGTACATCAGGGTTTCAATGCACGATCCAATCATTCACGACGCATTCACCGAACTCTTCGCCTGGTGCCGAACACACAATTTCGCCGGACACGATCCCTTCGATGCACTGAATAGCCGTCTATTTCAGGCAACCCCGCTAAAACACTCTCGTGGAGCCCGTCTGGCCTGGACGCAGCTCGTGAAACGTTCTCCAGTAAACCTTAGGAATATCGGCCTTGTCCCGGCGAGCAGAAACTCTAAAGGCATTGCTCTGTTCGCCCTCGCAGCTCTGGCGAACTATCGCATCTCCAAAACAAACGAGGCTGAGATAGAGGCTCGCCAGCTGCTCAACGACCTTCTTTCAATGCGTTTGGAAGGTTGGAGCGGTGCGGCGTGGGGTTATAACTTCGACTGGCAATCGCGGGTGTTCTTTGCGCCACGAGGGACGCCTACGATCGTACCAACTGCGTTCGCAGCGCGGGCTTTCATTGAAGCAGCACAAGCATTCGATGATCAAACCTACCTTGACACTGCGCGCAGTGCCTGTGACTTCATTCTTCAGGATCTCCAGCGCAGCGAAGAAACGCACGCCGAAATCTGCTTCAGTTACTCACCCGCCACCGTGAATCGCATCTATAACGCCAGTTTACTGGCGGCCGAAACTCTGGCCGGGGTTGCCGCGTTAACAGGCGAGCAGGAACTATGCCCGTGGGCTGTGCGAGCCACGAGATATGTCGTTAACAACCAGCATGAGAATGGCTCGTGGGTTTACGGCGCCGCAAGGAATCAAGCATGGGTAGACAATTTCCACACAGCATATTTATTGACCTCGCTGGCCAGAGTCATCAAGCACTGCCAGGCAGCGCAAACGACGGAATTCAACGAGGCGTTGCACCGTGGTTACAGATTCTGGCGGACTAGCTTCTTTCTTGCAGATGGGTGGCCGAAATACTACCATGACGAGCTTTATCCAGCTGATGCGCACGCGGCGGCCACCGCCATTATCACATTCCTGGAGCTACACGCATTAGATCGCGACTCAATAGCTTTGGCGCAAAAGATCGCGCGCTGGTCTGTTTACAACCTGCGCGATAAACGCGGCTTCTTTTATTACCAGCGGCGTCGTTTCAACACCGTTCGCACGCCATTCATGCGCTGGACCGAAGCGTGGATGCTCTATGCACTTGCCCGCCTCTCAGAGGAAGAGCATGTCAGAACCGCGAGCGGTAGCCACCGGGCCTGATTTGGGAAGCATACAACCCGGTCGCTACCGCTCTTCTTAGAAACATGCTTAAGGTTGGCACTGCTTAAGCAGCTATTTGCAAGTTTCATCTCGTTATCTGCGCGTCGCAGACGAGCAAAGCTACTCGGTTCGGTTCTGACAGAGCAGCGGGAAACGTCTTAGTTGGTAGGAGTCTAAATGAACGGCATGAGCGCATTCATTTTGGCGACGCTAGTCTGTTTTCGATTCTTTCAAGCTGAATACACTTGGTGGTAATGGCCCAACAGCCAGCGATCTTTCTTAGACGCACTCGCCGAGGGTAAATATCAACGGCTTCCGCGGGCTAAAGCCGCGGGGTGACTGAGATAGTTACCAAAAGAAGACGGACCCACGTCGACTTAACACCAGCGCTGGAGAACGTCAACCCAAAGCGGCGACAAGGTGCCGCTCTCCAGAGTCGCCGCTGCAGTTCAAGAGCTAGGTCATTATGCCGATCGCGTCTGATGTGACATTGGGAGACCGCGTTAAGATTCCTCAACCCGATTTAGTCAACCTTTACGGGTGCTCCGTCGGCGCGGAAACTAAGATCGGCGCGTTTGTCGAGATCCAAAAGAACGCCTCGATAGGCGCCCGCTGCAAGATCTCTTCGCACACATTCATCTGTGAGGGCGTCACGATTGAGGACGAGGTTTTTGTTGGCCACGGTGTGATGTTTATCAACGACCGCTATCCTCGCGCAGCGAATGAGACTGGCTCATTGCAGACTGAATCCGATTGGGAGGCTGTAGGCGCGCGAGTAAAGCGTCGTGCTTCAATTGGCAGCAATGCAACGATTGGCGCGGGAGTGACGATCGGCGAATCCGCCCTTGTCGGCGCTGGAGCCGTGGTTACACACGACGTACCTGACCATGCGATTGTAGCCGGAGTGCCCGCCCGCGTAATCGGCGATGTGCGCGACCGCTGCGGAGCGCTAAAGAATAAGTTAGAGCTCTCAGAATCATGATCTTCATCTTTGCTGATGATCGAAGTGTCCAAATCGTCAACAGCCTTGAGGACGTTAGACGTAACTGTGAAGGGATCCAGATGAAGGATCGTCATGATTAGACTGGGTGTGATCGGCTACGGCTACTGGGGACCCAATCTGGTGCGCAACTTTATGGAAGCGCCTGGCTCAACCGTGGTGGCTGTTTGCGATCTGCGACCTGAGCGGCTGGCCACGGTCCAGAGCCGATATCCATCAATCAGGACGCTGACCAATTGGCAGGATCTGCTCAACAATCCTGAGATCGACGCCCTCGCAATCGCCACCCCTGTGTCGTCACATTTTGAACTGGCCATGGCGGCGCTGGGTGCGAACAAGCACGTCTTAGTTGAAAAGCCTCTGGCGTCCACCTCTGAGCAGGCGTTACAACTAATCGATGAGGCTGCCCGCCGCCAGCGCGTCCTAATGGTCGATCATACCTTCGTTTACACCGGGGCGGTGCGTAAGATTCGGGAACTCATCGCCAACAATGCTCTCGGCGAGATCTATTACTACGACGCCGTGCGCGTCAACCTTGGTCTGTTTCAGCATGATGTGAATGTTATCTGGGATCTGGCAATCCACGATCTCTCGATCATGGACTACGTGCTGCCCTCGCGGGCTCTCGCCGTTTCCGCGACGGGCATCAGCAACATTCCCGGCCAACCGGAGAACGTCGCCTACATCACGCTCTTTTTTGCCAATCCGCAGATTGCCCACGTTCACGTCAATTGGCTTACTCCCGTGAAGGTCCGGCACACGCTTATCGGTGGGAGCGAGAAAATGATTCTCTATGACGACCTGGAGCCCAGCGAGAAAGTGAAGATCTATGACCGCGGCGTTACCGTCTCTCAGAGTCCTGAGGCTGTTTACGAGATGCTCGTAAGTTATCGCTCCGGGGATATGTGGGCCCCGCGTTTGGAGGCAACCGAGGCCTTGCTGACCGAGGCGCTGCACTTTATCGACTGCGTAAACAACGGGACCCGGCCGGAAACCGATGGGCCGGCCGGCTTGAGGTTGATACAAATAGTGGAAGCAGCGGAGCGCTCCCTGCGCGCGCGCGGCAAATTGATAGAGATTGCTTAGTTACAGCTGGTTCACGCAAAGACGCAAAGGGGGCAAAACGCAAAGACGAGCGCTTTAAACAATTTCTAGAGGGCTTTCTTTGCGTGATCACTGTTTGATTCGATGTCACGCTCGAACCTTGAAACAGTTTGTAAGAAACCGATGATTCCTTTTGTAGATCTAAGAGCCCAGTATCTAAGTATCAAAGAAGAGATCGATGAAGCGATCGCAGAGGTTTTGGACAGCTGCCAGTTTGTTTTGGGCGAGAAGGTGGAAGCTTTTGAATCCGACTTCGCCGGCTATTGTCAGACGAGATACGCGCTGGGGGTTAATTCCGGCACCAGCGCACTCCATCTAGCCCTGCTTGCGGCCGGCGTTAAACCCGGAGACGAGGTTATTACCGTCAGCTATACCTTCGTCGCCAGCGTGGCCGCCATCCGCTACACAGGTGCAAGGCCCGTACTCGTCGATATCGATCCGCGTTCCGGCACTATGGATCCAGCGCGCCTCGAAGCGGCTATCACTCCCCGCACAAAAGCGATCATGCCTGTTCATCTGTATGGAAGCTGCGCAGATATGGATCCAATTCTCGAGATTGCTCGCCGGCATGACCTGATCGTGATCGAAGATGCAGCCCAGGCACATGGAGCCGAATACAAGGGACAACGCGCGGGCAGCATCGGCACCCTTGCCTGTTTCAGTTTTTATCCCGGGAAGAATCTGGGTGCTTACGGCGAGGGCGGAGCGGTGGTAACGAATGACGTAGACTGCGCGGGGGTAATCAGACGGCTGCGCGATCACGGACAGACTCAGAAGTACCATCACGACACGGTTGGCTACAATTACCGCATGGAAGGAATGCAAGGTGCGGTGCTGGGTGTGAAGTTGCGCCATCTTGACGATTGGAACGCCTCCCGGCGCAAGCACGCTACACACTACCTCGGGTTGTTAGCAGACACCCGACTGCGCCTGCTCGAAGAGATGCCTTTCACTCGCTCGGTCTACCATATTTTCCCTGTTTTTACTCCGCAGCGAGAGAACCTCGCGGAGTATCTGAAGGAGCGTAAGATCTCTACCGGCATTCACTATCCGATTCCTGTTCACTTGCAGGCAGGTTATCGTGACCTGGGTTACAAGGTGGGCGACTTCCCACACACCGAGCAAGCCAGCAACGAGGTGCTATCGCTTCCAATGTACGCAGAGCTCTCGAGTGAAGCCGTGGCAGCAGTCAGTGACTCGATACGCCAGTTCTGTTTGCAAGCCGCAGAAGTTCACCGCTAAGAATAGGCGGTAGGAGCAGGAGGCAGACGGCAGGAGCAGGAAACCGGCAGGAAACTGAAACGGAGCTACGATGTAAAACTCACTAACTAGACGGAGTATTAAAGTTATGCCTACCTCACAAGGCTTCAGAGATCTTAAAGTGTACCGGTTGGCTTTTAAGCTGGCCATGGAGATTTTTCATGAATCAAAACGTTTTCCCAGAGAGGAGAAGTTTTCTTTGACGGATCAGATTCGCCGAGCGTAGAGAAGCGTGGCTTCGAACATCGGCGAGGACTATCGAAGAAACGTTACCCGAAGATGTTTGTTGCCAAGATGGCCGATGCGGATGGGAAAGCAACTGAAACCCAAGTGTGGCTTGAATTCGCAGAGTGCTGTGGGTACCTTTCGAAAAAGCGTGAATCGGAACTCAGGTTGGGTGACGAAGAAGTCGGTCGTATGCAGGGCGGCATGATCGCTCATCCAGAAAAGTTCTGGTAACCGGCTGACTGCCTCCTGCACCTGCCATCTGGCTCCTTTTGAACAATGCGCATCTGGATCGATCTCGCCAACTCGCCGCACGTTCCTTTCTTCCGCGCTTTAGCAAGCGAGTTCCGGGAGCGCGGCCATGAGATAGAAGTCACCGCGCGCGCTTTCGCCGAAACAGTGGAACTGGCCCAGGCAGCTGGTTTAACACCGGAAGTAATTGGCGGGCATGGAGGGCGGGAGTTGGCGGGAAAAGCCGGGAACCTCATCCGGCGGGCGTGGGCTCTGCGCGGGTGGGCCCACTCGCGCGCTTTCGATCTCGCTATCAGCCACAACTCCTATTCGCAGATCCTGGCCGGGCGATCACTCTCGTTGAGAAGCGTTACCCTGATGGATTACGAGCATCAGCCGGCAAACCATCTAGCCTTTCGTTTTGCCGCACGGATCATTGTTCCCCGGGCCTTTCCGGAAACCGCTTTGACTCGATACGGCGCATACAGGGCGAAGGTCAGGCGTTACAATGGCACCAAGGAAGACGTATACCTCGCTGACTTCAACCCCGATCCGAGCTTTGAAAGAGAGTTGCTCGACTTTGGGATCCGCCGGGAGGATGTGCTGGTAGTTGTGCGGCCCCCGGCGCGTGATGCCTTGTACCATCGCTTCGATAACGAACTTTTCGACGAGTTGTTGAAGCGACTATCCGCGCATCCGAGGGCGAAAGTGATTTTGTTGCCGCGCAATGATTCGCAGCGCGGGATGTATGGCGAAAGAGCAGACTCGAAACTGATCGTGCCGGAGCGCCCGCTTGACGGTCCGAATCTAATCTCGTTCAGTGATCTGGTTGTCAGCGCGGGCGGCACGATGAATCGCGAGGCTGCGGCGCTGGGTGTCCCGGCAGCTACAATCTATGCTGGAGAATGGGCGGCGGTTGACGAAGAGTTGGTCCGCGCAGGATGTCTGCGACGCATTAGCACTCAAGAGGATTTACAGAGTCTTCCAATCGAGAAGAAAGCACAGGCCCAACCGCGTCGGGCGCTGCACGTTCGCGGAGAGGTAGCTGATTTAATATTAGAAGAGTGACAAGCAAGGTGTCGGGTGTCAGGTGTCGGGTGCCGGATATGCTAAGAAAGCGTTTTTACGTTTTGCCTACTGCCTTATCCGGCACCTGACACCCGATACCCGACACCTACGTAAATGAGAGCCGAGCGTATTAAGAACCACCGAATTCCCGCCAGCACTGTGCGCGTTCCCGGACGCGCGCCGCATTGGGTTATCCCCACGGTCAAGTTGTCGCTGGTCGGCGGAGACGCGCTCATAGCTGTTTTTTCTTTCGTCGGAGCGTTTTACTTTCGTCAAGGCGCATCCGTCTTTGAGCGAACGGTGAATGACGGGTTGCGGTGGAGTCAGGAGTTTGCCCCCTATGGCACGCTGCTGCTGTTTGTGGTGCTGATCCGTTTGGTAGTCTTGCAATACTACGATCTCTACCGGTTGCGCGGAGAGTTTTCGTTTTTCAACGACGCAATCCGCCTCTTCAAGTCGACCGCGATCGGATCACTGCTGATAGTGACCGCAGCTTTCCTCTATCGTGGTGGTTTTCAGTATCGCGCGTTCTCCTATGCCCGGGCCGTCTTCGTGCTCGACTTTGTGCTCTCGTTCGCCGGGGTCGTTACGCTGCGAGTGCTGGTAAGAAGCTTGCAGACGTTTGCGAGACAACGGCAGCTTAATCTGATTCCCACCCTGGTGGTCGGCCAGGGTCCCGAAGCAGCTCTGTGCATCAAGGAAATGCGCGAACGCCCCTCCCTTGGCTACCGCGTTATTGGCGTTGTTGAGAACATAGCGATGGAAGGGCCGGGACAAGCGACTTACGAAGGTGTGCCGGTCATCAGCAACCTGGCCGGACTTCCGGACGCTATCCGCGACTCGGGAGCTAACGAGGTAATAATCGCCGACCCCCGCGTCGACGGAGACGCCCTCTTCGATGTCATGATGCGCTGCGGGCGACGGCGCGGCGTAGAGTTTCGCATCGCACCCAGTCTCTTCAATTGCCTGCCAAGCAAAACCGAGATCGATCAGATTGGCGCCCTGCCCATGATCCGGCTTTTTCGCGAACCACTCTCAAATGCTTCCCGGATTGCCAAGCGCGTTTCTGACATTGTCATCGCAGTGCTTGCCCTAGCTTTGCTTTTGCCGCTTTGGCTCATCATCGCGGTGCTCATCAAGTGGAATTCCCCAGGACCCATCTTCTTCAAGCAGGAGCGCGTGGGCATGGACGGCCGCGTCTTTCTCGTCTACAAATTTCGCACCATGCATGTAGACTCGGACCACACCATTCATGAAGAATATCAGCGCATATTCATTGCCGGACGGGCGGAAGCGAACCTCGGTGACGCCGAGAGACCCGCATACAAACTTCCGGCCGACCCGCGCATCACGCGCGTCGGCCTTTGGCTGAGACGCACCAGTCTCGACGAAGTGCCACAGCTCTTTAATGTTCTCCTGGGTGATATGAGCGTGGTGGGACCGCGGCCGCCGATTCCATATGAAGTAGAAGCTTATGAGCTGGCCCACCGTAAACGTCTGGACATGAAGCCGGGATTGACTGGTTTGTGGCAGGTCTCGGGCCGCAACCGTTTGCCTTTCGAAGAGATGGTCCGTCTTGATCTCTTCTACATTGAAAACTGGTCGCTGCTGCTGGATCTGAAAATCATCTTGCGTACCGTCCTGGTGGTATTACGCGGCGACGGTTATTAGCCCACGCAGACTCGTGCCGGTTCGCTGAGCACCGAATTTCCGGACTCAGGCCCCAACTCTGGGTCGACAACATAAGGAAGAAACTGATCCACCAAGTCTCACGAAACGACACTAAAAGAAATTTTCGTGTGATTTCGTGGATCGTTTTCTGATTGATCTCGCTCAGCAAAGCAAGAGAAGCGACTTTTATTACCGAGGATCGGATATGACTAAATCTCTTTTCGGCTTCACGCTCATTTTTGCCCTACTGCTGGGAGGCAGTTTCAAGTTTGTTCAGGCGCAAAGAGACGTGGGTGTGCGACCGACTGACTCGGGCGGTCCGCTGGTACCGGAGCAGGCGGCTTATGACATTAAATCCTACGACCTTGATTTGCAGATCAACCCAGCAGAGCAATCCATCAAGGGAGTGTTGACTGCGCAAGCGTTAATCGTGCACCCGACTGTTTGGTTCGTCCTCGATCTCGACCCTTCCCTGACCGTTGATTCAGTTGCACTCGTCGATCCGACTGGTAGCCCGCAAGCACTCAGCTTTGAGAGGCGAGCAGGCAAAATATGGATCTCTTTTCCTTTCACAAAACAGCCGGGAGAGAACGTGCGAGTGCGAGTCGATTATGGTGGCAAGCCTCGAGTTGCGCCGCGCCCGCCCTGGACCGGGGGTTTTGTTTGGGCCCAAACCGCGAGCGGTCAGCCCTGGATAGGAGTTGCTTGTCAGGTCGATGGTGCAGACCTCTGGTTTCCGGTAAAAGATCACCCTTCGGACGAGCCGGACACAGTCTCCTTGCACTTCACCGTGCCGCAGCCGCTCGTCGTCGCTTCTAACGGAACGTTGCGGAGCGTTGTTAAGAATCAGGACGGGACCCAAACCTTCAATTGGTTTGTCTCCAATCCAATCAACAACTACAACATCACGTTCAATGTTGCCCCTTACAAAACCATTCAGGAAAAGTACGCGAGCGTCTCCGGCGCTGAGGTGCCCGTCACGTTCTGGGTACTTCCCGAGGACTATGACAAGGGGCTGGCCCTGGTTAAGCAGACCAGAGAATACCTGCGCTTCTTTGAAGAGTATCTGGGACCCTATCCCTTCCGCAATGAGAAGATCGGTATTGCCCAGACAAATTATTTAGGGATGGAACATCAGACCATCATTGCTTACGGAAACAATTTCAAATTTGACGCCGACGGTTTTGACTGGCTCATGTTCCACGAGTTGGGACATGAATGGTGGGGCAACCTCGTGACGGCGAGCGACTGGCGGGACTTTTGGATACACGAGGGCTTCCAGAGCTTTATGGATACGCTTTACCTCGAACGATTGCGGGGGAAGGATGCGTATTTCAAAGGCATGGCGAACCGGATGAAGAGTTTGCGCAACATGCAGCCGGTGGCGCCTCGCGAATCGCGAACGACGGTGCAGATGTATATGGCCGGCCCGGATAACGTGCGCAGCGACGGAGACATTTATGGCAAGGGCGCGGTCATTCTACATGCGCTCCGCTATTTAATTGGCGACAAGCCCTTCTTCGCGGCGCTTAGACGAATGGCCTACCCGGATCCTTCCAGGGAGAAGCTCACCAATGGTCGCCAGGTTCGGTTCACCACAACTGCCGACTTTCAACGCATTGCAGAAACTGCATCAGGCACCAGTCTTGACTGGTTTTTTGAAGTCTACTTGCGTCAGCCTAAGCTTCCCCGCTTGCTCACCGAACGAAGAGCCAACCAATTAGAACTCCGTTGGGAGGCGCCCGAGGGCTTACCCTTCCCGATGCCCGTTGAAATCCGGATCGGAAACTCCACCCGGCGCTATGAGATGCCCGGAGGACGGGTCAATTTACCTATCGACTCAGGTCTGACGGTTGTGGTGGATCCGCAGAATTGGATCTTGAAAGCTCAGTAGTGAGAGAAAGTTTATTTTCCATTATTTCTCATTAGTCATTTTGGATTTTTTTCCTGGTGCCTCGGGTTTGTTCGTGGATCGTTCGCATGGTCGAGCGATCAGAACGGCCACGAAGTCACACGAACAGACACGAACAAGAAGTAAAAAATGGCAAGCGAGAAAGAGAAATCATGAGAAATGTCAAATGAGGTGGAAAATGATTTTTCGGAACTAGGCAGAGATGTCGATAAAGGATTTCCGCGCCCGCACCACTGGTCTGTTCCTCGGAAGGAAACCCATTGCTGCGGTCGAGCTTTTTAATGGCCATCTTGATTGTCGTAGTGGCCTGGTCGGTGTAGTCATCTATAGTTCGGCCAGGGCTAACTCCAGCAAAAGGATCTTCTTAATTCCTTTGTAGAGCGGTTCGATTTCACAGTTCTCGGTTAAGGCATGTGAGTCGTTGCAAGGACCGGCCCCCGTGGAAATCGCAGGCACGCCTTGCAACAAAGCTGGGCTGGCATTGTTGGAGCCAGTAGGCGTAATTGGAGGATCAAACCCCATTGCTCGATGCACCGCTTCGGCCACCATCACCAGTTTCGAATTCCGATGGCCGGGAATCACGGCGGCCGGGGAGGTTGAGATCACCTCCGTCGTCAGTTTCACATTAGCGCGTCGGGCCTCTTCCTCCAGGATCGCTGCGATCTTTTGCTCCAGGTTGGCTATTACTTCGTTACTCGTCGACCGCAGGTCGACTGTAAACCAGGCGTCGGATGCTTTGGCGTTCACTACTTCTGAGCCTCCCAGCATGCCGATGTTCAGATTTGACGACGGATTAGTGGGGACTCTTAGCTTATAGATCCGGGAAATCGCTCTAGCAAGCGGCAAGCTTGCCGAATAAGGAGGCGTGCGTGAGCGTGTGTGGCCACCCGGGCCGATGAAGTGATGCCGGTACCAGTTGATGCCAATGCCCGCGTACGTGAATCCTTCGTAGCCGCCGTCGAGCGCGACGTAGAAATCGATTTCGCCTTTGTTGTCCTTGATGAACTGCTTTACTCCGGTAAAGTTTGTCTCTTCTTCAACCGTAAAAACGAAAACCAGATCGCCTTTGGTCTCGATCCGAGCCGCATCGAGGGCGCGAATCGTTGCCAGTAAGGCTTCGATATTCCGGGTGTCGTCGCCGACGCCGGGCGCATGAACTCGTCCTTCGCGAATAGTCGCTTTGATCTTGAGGCCGGGTTGAAAGACCGTGTCCAGGTGAGCATCCAAGACGACGGTGGGTCCGCCACCGGTTCCCTTGCGCACCGCAATAAGGTTACCCGCGGCGTCGTAACGGATGCTTTGCAACCTGTGCTTACCAAGCAGCTTCTCGATATATTTAGCGCGCTGCTGCTCATGCCCTGAGGGTGCGTTGATCTCAGTAATTGCGATCCATTCGCGCAGAATGCTCTCACGATTATTGTCGATATACTCGTAGGCTGCTTTCACCCGGGGATCGTTCTGAATCGACTTGGCCTGGTCCAAATACTGCAGCGGTGTCTGTGAAAAGACCGGAAAGCCAGGCGGCAGTAACAGAAGGACAAACCAAGGACCGGCTAGCAATCGACGCATGGAGTTTCCTTATTGATCGAATATAGTAGAACTGTCCTTCATTCTAATCGTTTCTAGTTTCATAACGAAAGCTGATTAGTATTGTCGGCATTTGAACAGCTTGGCCTTACCTGAACAAAGGGTAGCTCTAGACACGGTCCACGAAATCTTACGAAATGACACTAACAAATTTCGTGGCGCTTCGTGTGATTCGTCGATCGTTTAGGTCGGTCGAAATAGCACAACAGCAAGAAATTGTTTAGCTTCACCCCGCACAAAAGCACAAAGGAAGAGTAGAGTTAGGACGCCACCAAAGCGGTCTGTCTCGCATGAGCCCAACTATCGTTAGCAAGGCCACAAAACTCGACAGAGTCGGAGATACTGAGCCCGCCGGCGTGGCTGCCCAGTGGTTAGAAAAGGCCGTGGTCGCTTGCCTTTTTCTGTTTGTCGCATTTGCGCCTCACTCGATCGCCGTGACGCAGACGGCCTGGCTGCTGGGAATGCTTTTCTGGGTGATTCGCTTTGCATTTTATCCGCCGCCACGAGTTTACCGGACACCCATTGACTACGCTCTTATTGGCTTCTTTATACTCACCGGCATCTCTTCATTCCTGTCGTACGAGCCATTCATCTCTATCGGAAAACTTCGCGCGGCGAGCCTGTTCACCATCGTCTATCTTTTTGCCGAAAACATACCCTCCCGCCGCGTAATTCGCTTGCTGGCAATTATCCTCGTTGCCTCCTGCTCAATCGGCGTGCTCTACACTTTTGGCGAACGAGTGGCCGGGCGCGGAATCAAGCTCGAAACGGTTGCCGAGCACAGCCCGCTCACGGCAGCAATCGCAACTTTAGATCGCAGGAAGTCACCGCTGGCAATTCGGGGCGGCGATACCGTATTGGAGGTCGATGAACAGAGAGTGGCCGATCTGGAAGATCTGGCCAACGCGTTGAATTCTTCGCAGGGTTCCGGCCCGGCGCACGTGAAAATCTACCGTGGTGAATGGATCGCGACTCTCGAAGTTCCGCGCGGACGGTTATTACCGGGTACAACTGCTCAGGAACGCCTCGGTGTATCCGCATGGTCTACCGGGCGAGACTGGCGGGCCAGCGGCTTATACGGACAGTATGTCAGCTACGCAGAAGCACTTCAGCTAATCATCGCGCTCGCGGTGGGTATGTTCGTGAGTCAACCGGTGAAACGCAGTTGGCAGAGTGGACTGTTGCTGCTGGCCATCGCAGGGCTTGGTTGTGCGCTAGCGCTAACTGTGACTCGTGCATCCTGGCTGGCTTTTCTGGTTTCAACGACAGTGATATTTCTCCTGGGTGCCAACCGCAAAGCCATTCTCACCGCCACCGTGCTTGCCATACCTCTGATTCTCGCGGGCCTGTTCATTCTCCAGCAAAAACGTAACGTCGGTTTTCTGGATTTCACGGATCAATCGACTACCTGGCGCGACACAGTCTGGCGCGAGGGCTACGGTCTACTCACTAGCAAACCTCGCCACCTCTTGATGGGCGTCGGCATGGATTCAATCAAGGGCCATTGGCGGAAATGGGGACTTTTTGATGGTGGCCGGTTGCCGTGGGGTCACATGCATTCGAATCTGCTGCAAATAGGACTTGAACGCGGAATCCCAGCGCTGATCGTGTGGCTAAGTTTTCTGGTTATCTATGCGCGCATGCTTTGGCGTCTGGAGCGGAATCCCTCGCTCAGCGCCACGAATGGCCTAAAGAATTGGGTGGAGTGGGGTGTCGTCCTGGGTGCGCTGGGTGGCCTATGTGGCTTCTTCACCAGTGGCCTGGTCCACTATAACTGGGGTGACTCAGAAGTTGTTATGATCTTCTACTGCGTCGTCGGTTTGACGTTGGCACTTGAGAGAAAAGTGACGTTAGCCGGGTAGTTAAGGTTCTGTTCGAACAGACGATCCACGAAACCCACGAAAAAGGCCCTCAGAAACAGTTCTCCGTGACACTCGTCCCGGTCAGTAATTCGTCAGAATGTCATCTGCTGCAAAGCCCATCTTCCTCAGGCGATCGCGTGTTTGCTCCATCATCTGTAGCGAGCCGCAAATCAGTGCTATGGGCGAGTGGAGTGATGGTAGAACGTGATCCAGCAGCGATTGAACGTAACCGGTCGGACCTGACCAGTCGTGTCCGTCAGGCCGGGAGATAACCTGACGCAGTTCCACTCCGGCATCTTCCCAATCTTGAGTTTCATAGCGGTAGCAGAAATCGTCCGGCGTGCGGGCGCCGTAGAGCACCACTAGTTGGCCGAAGTCTTGTTTGCGTTTCAGCACGTGCCTAAGCGCTGAACGGAGAGGGGCCACGCCAGTACCCATCGCCACAAAAACAAGATCCTTCTTCTGATGGTCGTTAAGCTCAAAGCCGTGACCAGTCACGGCCAGGAGCTGAATTCGTTCGCCTGCTTTCAACTCGAAGATTGCGTTGCTGACGCCTATCTTCTGCTTAACCAACACTTCCAGCTCCGCATCTTGAGGCGCACTGGCAAAGGCAAAGTAAGCAGGGGCTTCACCTTCTACTTGCAAGACTGCCACCTGGCCCGGCACAAAAGAAACACCGTGGTTTCCCACCTCTCCTTCGGGCATGAGATCAAAGGAACGCGTGCCGCGCGCCTGGTCGGAAACTCTGGTGATGATCAATGAGCGCACTGTTTGCCGATCCGAACCTTGGATATAAAAGGGGTCTCGCCAGTGTAGCAAATCTGAGCCAGTATTCCGGACCCGGTGCTACAATGATTTCAGATTTGAGTCCTGACAGCCATGACAAACCACCGCCGTGTCTCACATATCGTCGCTTCGGGTTTGAGTCTCGTTGCGTTCTTTGCGCTGACCGCCCTATGCGCGGGGCCGGTCGGGGCCCAGTCGGGAAGGCGAGCGCCAAAATCTTCATCAGCACCTGCTCCTACGCCTACGCCTCAGGCTGCGCCAGTTGAGAAAAAGCCTGCTGCACAAACAAGAGCCGCTCTGTCGTATATTGTCGGTATCGATCGGGTTGCGAATTTTACAAACATACCGATGTATTTGTACGACAGCGTGCTGCGCGCATGTGGAGAGCGGCTCGACGATTCGCCTTCGGTCAAAGTCGACATAGCTCATCGCGAGATGAACCGTGGCGAAGCCGTCAAGCGGGCCAAAGCTGAGACCGATTCGCACATTGTTTGGATACAGCTGAGATTTGATAATGCGAGAGGTTTGGGTGACGAGGATCTAAGCGACATTTATATCGACTACTGGGTGTTTGCTCCTACGACGGCCAAAATAATCACCAACGGTCGAAGCTATCAACAGGCCTCTCGCGGCGGTGGCGTAATTGTAATGCCCAGGCCGGGCGGTCGAGCCAGTTTGCCCTACACCGAGCAATTGCTAAAGCAGGCAGCACGTGGTTCCGCCGAACGGATTCTCTCCGCCATGGATCTGCCCGGCCGCAGCGTGCCCGGGTAATTCCATCACTCAAAAATTAAGACAGGATGAACAAGAGTTACGGATGGCTGTGGCGGGGTTAAATTAAATTCTTTAAACCCAAATCAAATGACTTCCTTTTTCCTCGGAGGTTTGCGCTGACTGCAGGTGGGGCGTTACTTGCCAGAGACCCTGCTTAGTTATAGATCTGATCGATCACGCTGCGGTACTTCTCATCAATCACTCGCCGCTTCACTTTCAGGGTCGGAGTGAGTTCGCCGCCTTCTATGGTGAACTCGTTTTCCAACAACCCAACTTTCTTTACTCGTTCATACTGGGCCAAGTCCGGACTGAGTCCGGCAATCTGCCGTTCAAACAAGTCGATTATCCGCTCATTCAGACACAGTTCCGCCCGGCTGGTTGCTTTGATCCCTTTTATCTGTGCGTAGGACTCAATCTGCTGCCAGTTGGGTACGATTAAAGCGGCGGGAAACTTGCGCCCGTCACCGATCAGTACCACCTGGCTAACAAATCGCGACCCCTTGATCATCTGCTCGATGGGTTGCGGCGAAATGTACTTTCCGCCGGAGGTCTTAAACAATTCCTTCTTGCGGTCCGTGATGCTCAGAAAACCATCGTCATCTATGGTGCCGATGTCTCCCGTCTTAAACCAACCGTCCTCGGTAAACACGGCGCGCGTCTCCTCCGGTTTGTTGTAGTAGCCGCGCATCACGTTTGGACCGCGCGTTTCGATCTCGCCGTCTGTTGCGATCCGGACTTCCACGCGAGGGATCGGTTTGCCCACAGAGCCGATGCGGTTGTCGTCCACCCTGCCGGTCGAAATCACGGGCGATGTCTCAGTGAGTCCGTAACCCTGAATGATAGGAATGCCCGCGCCCAGATAGATGTAGCCCAACTCCTCCGGCAATGCCGCGCCGCCCGAAACGAGCAAGCGCATCCGCCCACCGAACGCCTCGCGCCATTTAGAGAAAACCAGCTTTGTGGCCAGCTTGTGTTTCAGCGCCAGTGCGAGGGGAGCTTCCTTTTTATCAACCTCAAATCGCGCATACGCCTTTCCAACTGAGACGGCCCATGAAAGCAAGGCCACGTTGACTCTTCCTTTGGCCGCAACGCGCTCCTTGATTCGGTCATAGATCTTTTCGAAGATACGAGGCACTCCTACCAGAATGGTGGGACGCACTTCACGCAGGTTCGGACCAATGGTTTCCAGCGACTCTGCGTAGTAAACCGCCATGCCCTGATAGAGGTACATGTACATGGCCTGGCGTTCAAAGATGTGCGAGAGCGGCAAGACTGAAAGAGCAATGTCTTTTTCGTCGAACGAAAGGTTCCCGGCACCGTCGATCAGGTTCGAAATGAGATTAGAGTGCGTCAACATCACGCCTTTGGGTTCGCCCGTGGTCCCGGACGTGTAGATTATCGTGGCCAGTTGATCCGGAGGAATACGGTGAGCCAGATCGTCGATTAGGTGCGGCTGTTCTGCTTCCAGAATCTGACCGCGCTTCTCTAGCTCTACCAGAGTAATTCCCTCGGCCTTGTCTACATCTGCGCCGTCAAAAAAGACCACCTGCTCAACTGCCGGGCATTCTCTGAGAATTTCTTTCACTTCGAGAAACTTTTGGTGATTGGCCAAGACCAGGACACGCGAGCCGGAATCCTTCAGGATATAGCGTACCTGCGGAGGGGTTAACGTGGGATAAATGGGGACATCGATGGCGCCGGCAAACAGGCAACCCGCATCGGTCAAAGTCCACTCCGGCCGGCTATCAGAGAGAAGTGCGACGCGATCCCCGGAGCGCACTCCCAGCGAATAGAGTCCCCCGGCAATGCGATGAGTGCGGGCGAGCATTTCGTCCGAGGAGATTGGTATCCAGCGGCCGTCGCGGTTGAAGTTCAGCGTGTCGGAACGTTTATGGTCTCGCGCAATTCGCTCAAAGGCCTCAATGAGGGTTGCCGGATGTTCAGAGGTCAGGGGTTCGCGCACGGAAGTCTCTACTCATTCCTTCGTAGCCTGGGGGACCGAATTCACTTCTCGCAAACTCCATTGAGCAGGATGTCGAGCACCTGATCTGCCATGGGTACTAGTTTGTAACGACGTTTAGAGAGAATCCAGTTGGTGGCCATCTCGTCCAAAGCGCCGAAAAAAATCTTAGCGACAACCTTTGCATTCAAACCCCGGCGAAACACACCGGTGCTCTGGCCCTCTTCAATTGTCGCGCGAATTAGTCCGAGGTATTCAGCGAATCCCGCGGCCGAAAACTCTTCCATGAACTTGGTTGAGCCGCGCAGTTCTACCTGAAACACCACCGCCAGATCGCGATCCGCTCCCATCCGTTCGAGATGCAAGAGCGCAATCCGCCGAAGTTTTTCGCGCGGGTCCCTGATCTGCTCGAGTTGCTTCCGACCTTCCGAGATTGCCTCCTCCACGGTGCGATCGAAAATCGAATGAAGGATCTCTTCTTTGCTCTTGAAGTAGAGATAGACAGTGCCATCAGCAACTCCTGCTTCGCTCGCAATGTCGGCAACTTTGGAATTGAAGTAGCCGTTGTGGGCAAAGACGCGAATCGCCGCCCGCAAGATAGCTTCGCGCTTGTCGACGACGACGGGTCGGAGTGAGTTCAGTGAACGCGCGGAGCGCATTAGATTTCCCGATTCGTAATTTCTGATTTTAGATTGCTAAGACTCTGGCCGCTCGCGTAGGTCGGGTATTGCTAAAATCAACTGGGTCGAGCGAAAAAATCAAAAAATCGCAAATCCAAAATAGTTGACTGAATGAACCTTCACTCAGTGACGGCTCTAGCCTAGCTTGCTCTGCAGTTTTCTGCAAATGAGCCGGGATTAGGATGTGCCTTGGGTGATGCCGGGTTGACGACGCAACCAGCGCCGGGGGCGCTGCTGAAGGTAGCCGGGGACGGGCGCTCCCTAGTGCGCCGGAATCGGTCCGCCGAACATTCCAGGCGTTGCACCGCCTTCGGTGTTTGCGCCTGACTACCTTCTGCCGCGCCTGAGGCGCCCGGACCCCGTTTTCGTCGACAGATAACCGGGTTGACTTGTATCCAGCGCGGAAAATAGAATGCGCGAAATAAAGAGTCAGACACACCTTCCCACTGCGTGCTTGTCTCGTTCGTTGCCTTGAGTTCGTGACGAGTTTGCTAGTCTTCGCACCCAATGGACCAGTTATTAGTCCTGTTTCTCGCGTTGTTTGTGGTTGCAGTGTTCCTCTCTGCAATCGTCTTGCCAATTGTTGCTCTCGCAATCTCTATAAGCTCCAGGAAAAAGTTTAACGAAAGGATCTCGCGACTTGAGGCCGCGCAATCTCCAATAACTGGCAGCCCTCAACAACCCGCCAGCGAAGTATCACTGATTCAAGGCGTCCAACAACTTAATGCCCGCGTTCAACGAATCGAAGGGACGCTGGCGGCCCATTCGATATTTCCAGAAACGGTTGAAAGCAGAGAGCCCGACGACAAAACCAGCGAGACCAGGGAAGCCAGGCAACAGGTGCAGACTCCATCCACGACGAGTAGCCAACAGCCGGGACCGGTTGCGTCTGAAGTTCCCCCAAGTGTTCCCGAAAGTGTTCCCGAGCGGACACAACCTGCCATCATGCCCAACGCCGACTCAGCGCGCCCAAGCCACACACTCCATGCTGATCAGATTGAATCAATGATCGGACGCCGGTTGGTGGGTTGGGCAGCGGTGTCGCTGATCCTTTTCGCCACCGCCTTCTTCCTGAAGTATGCATTTGAAAACCGTTGGATTGGGGAACTGGGTCGAGTAGCAATTGGCGTTGCCTTCGGTATCGGAATGTGCGTGCTTGGTTTCAAGTATCACTTGCGGCGCTGGCGGATCTTCTCGCAGATATTGACCGCCGGCGGGATTGTTCTCCTCTATCTGTCTACCTATGCCGCCTTTGGGTACTACCATCTTGTCACTCAGAAGGTAGCTTTCATTTATTTCGCGATTCTGATTGCCGAAGCAGGGGGTCTGGCGCTGCTCTACAATGCGCCGGCAATTGCCATCATGGCGCTGGTGGGAGGCTTTCTGACTCCAGCACTCCTGCATTCTGATCGGGATCAATATCGGTCGCTGTTCGCCTACATCGGAGCGCTCGATGTCGGGGCTCTGGCTCTGCTCAAACACTGGAAGGGACTAAGCTCGGTCGCCTACTTCGGCACTCAACTGCTGTTCTGGCTCTGGTACAACGAGAGATATCATCCGCGAAAGCGCGTCGCGGTCTTGATCTTTCAGACCGCCATATTCCTAATCTTCCTGTTGGCTCACTTGGGAAGAGAACTGATCCGGCGCGAATTCGCCACCATCGAAGACCTCGCGCTGCTATTAATCAATCCGTTCGTATTTTTCGCAACCACCTATCATCTGTTTAGTACCAGCCATCGCGATTGGATGGGTGTATTCGCAATCGGAATGGCTCTGCTATACGCAAGCGCAGCGAAGATCCTGCTGAAGCGTTTCATGCAGACCAGCCAGGCTGTTCGGCCCGGGCTCCCGCTCGCAACAAATCGCAGCGAGTTGTTGGCGATGATCGGCATCGCCCTGAGTTTCGTGACTATTGCGATTCCGATTCAGTTGCGCTCAAACTGGATTACGATCGCGTGGGCAGTTGAAGCACTTGCTCTTTTGTGGGCCGGCCTGGAAATCAGATCACTAAAGCTACGCCATTTTGGATGCACACTGTTCGGCCTGGCTCTTGCCAAGCTCTTCTTCTGGGACACCCCGTGGGGCACCCCCTTCAGTTTTCGCCCTATGTTCACACCAGTTCTGAATCGGTACTTTCTTTCGTCTCTCGTTGTGATCGGGTGCTTGTTCGGCGCCTCGGTCCTGTATAAACGGGCAGGTGAGCGGAAGCAGATCCACGCGCCCAAGCTGAGGCTGGTTATCTTGTTGGGGGCTGTTGTCACGCTCTGGTTCGTGATGTCGGTGGAGACGCAAACGTTTTTCGCCGCGCGAGCAGCAGTCGAGAAGATTTCCGAGGATGCTGAACACCTTAGATGGCTGGGCCAGATGGCCCTTTCAGTTCTCTGGGCAGCTTACGCAACGGCACTGGCAGCTGCGGGGTTCGTCCGCCGTTCGGCGAGTCTGCGTTGGGCTGCGCTTGCACTTTTCGCGTTGACCATAATCAAGGCCATGCTGGTTGACATTGCGCAGCTCCAGCAGCTCTACCGCATTATTGTTTTCTTTGTGCTCGGAGTGTTGTTGCTGTTGGTGGCGTGGGGTTACCACAAAGCTTTTCATTCCCGGGAGTCGTCAAAATGAAGAAGTTCGGAGCAGTTCTGTTCGTAAATCTTGCGGCAACATTGTGGCTTGCGGTTATCTCAGTCTACCCGCAAGCTGCATTGTCGTTGTGGCCTTTCTTTGTTGAAGTAACATCAGATACGAGCGCGCCTGGAATATACGGCTTCGTCGTACCTCTCGAGGTATTGGACAAGGCGGGTAAGGATCTGGCGGACCTGCGGCTCTACGATTCCGGCAGCCGCGAAATTCCATACGCAGTTCGCATCCGCAGAGAGATTGCGGCCAAACGAGAAATTGGCGGGAGGATCTTCAACGCCGGCGTAGTCGGCTCGTCAACGAGTGAAGTGTCAGTGGATCTAGGCGAGGATCCTGGTGAACATAACGAGGTTGAGATACAAACTACCGGCACGAATTTCCGGCGAAGCGTTGAAGTTGAAGGCAGCGACTCGGGAAGAGAATGGCGGAGGCTGGAGACTCGGGGCGTGCTTTTTAATTTTGAGGCTCAAAACAGGTCGGTCGCGTCGGGCCGGGTAACCTATCCGACCAGCAGATACAGATATCTGCGTGTGAGGATACTTCGCGACGAGTTGACCGATGACAAAGCTCCCGAGATTAACAGAGTAGAAGTCATGATGGCCATCCACGAGAAGGGTGAGCTATCAATGTGGGCCGTGTATGTACCTTCTTACCAGTTGCTCCGAAATCAGGGCGCGCATGCTTCGGTGTGGACTATCGATCTTGGGGCCCGAGCGCCTTGCGATCGTCTCACTCTCGAGATTGACGACGCCTCATTCTCACGCCCGTTTCAGATTGAGTCTGTCGATGACCCCCAAAATGTACGTTTGATTGCTACCGGCGAACTAACTCGACGCGTCGGCGAGGCAAAACCGCTGGTGATCACGTTCGACGAGGAGGTGCATGCACGAAAGCTGCGTCTGCTGGTCACAGACTACAGTAATCCGACACTCTCGATAACTTCGATCCAGGCCAGTGCTCCGGCACGGCAGCTTGTATTCGAGCTGAAAGAAGCGCCTGCCCAACCGCTCCGGCTGTTTTTCGGTAATCCTAAAGTCGCCGCGCCACACTACGACTTCGAAAAAGAACTACCATCCAGGCTGTCAACTGACCCGGGGTCCCCAAGCGGGCAGCCCGCTGCTGGGGGGCCGATCCAAAGCACGGTCGGTGGGGCGGTTACGAATCCTGAATACAAGCCTGAGCCGCTGCCACTCACGGAGCGCATTCCATGGTTGATTTACATAGTGCTTACGGCTGCGAGTGTGGCGCTGGCAATCATTCTTATCAGCCTTGCCCGCACAACTCTCCGAACCGGTCCGCAACCAACGGAATAGTTGAGTCACCCAAAAACTCAAAACTCAAAGAATCAAGTTCAAAACAGACGCACGTCGGGCAGATAAACACTACTAACGGAGACTACGAAGGAACCCTGTCGCATCATTCGCGGTATTGAGCGGGGCAAGAAAGACCATTTGCCTGACGCAGCTCATAAGCCTGATCAGCATTATTCAGCAAGGTTTGGGGCTCAATTCTTCCGCATCCGGAAGGGCGTTATGCGATAAGCCCTGCCAGGGGGACGCGGACTAGCCGCATCGCGATTAGTCGATATTTTTACTAAAGCCTGATTGAGATCTAGTGTCCTGACTCTAAAGTTCGCGTAACAAACCCGTCGGTATATTTGGGCGCGGTTAGTCTTCGGTCCCAGCGGGACCAAATGTTTATAGACCACGACGACCCGGACGAACTTCCTCGCTCCGTAGGAGCGAAACATTTGGTAGCCGAAAAGCACATTTCGC
>JBGTLM010000173.1:0-12034 GCA_041744135.1 Pyrinomonadaceae bacterium | reverse complement strand
CAGACGTTCGATGAAAGGGTTGGGGCTGCCGTCGAGAAGCTCACACCGTCGATTACCGCGTTGCGTCACCGAATTCACCAGAATCCTGAACTCTCAAATCGCGAGCACAGGACCGCTGAACTGGTAGCCAACCACCTCCGTGCGCTCGGCATTGAAGTTCGGACGAAGGTCGCGCACACAGGAGTCCTTGGCGTGCTGAAGGGAGCGCGGCCCGGCCCAGTAGTGGCGTTGCGTGCTGACATGGACGCTCTCCCCATCACGGAAGACACCCCTTACCCCTTCAAGTCCACGGTGAAGACAAATTTCTCAGGGAAGGAAGTCGGCGTGATGCACGCCTGCGGCCACGACATCCATACGGCGGTCATGCTCGCTGTGGCGTCCGTGTTCGCCCGGATGCGCGACGAACTACCGGGCACCATCCTGTTCATCTTCCAGCCAGCCGAAGAGGGTCCGCCCGCCGGCGAGCAGGGCGGCGCGGAACTCATGCTGAAGGAAGGGCTATTCCGGGACTTGCGGCCGAGCGCCGTCTTCGGCCTGCACTCCGACGCCGACATGGCGGTGGGGAAGATCGGCTACACGCCGGGCGCAACGAACGCATCGAGTGATTACTTTACGATCAAGCTCAAGGGTAAGTCGGCGCACGCCGCGTGGCCTCAGGAGAGCATTGATCCGGTGGTGATGGCCGCGCAGGCTGTGCTGGCGCTCCAGACCATCCGCTCGCGGAACCTCTCGCCCTACGAGCCGAGCGTCATCACGGTGGCGCAGATCCACGGCGGGTTGCGTAACAACATCATCCCCGAGGAAGTCCGGCTTGAAGGCACGGTCAGACTGTTCGCACCGAAGGCGCAGGACGAGGTCGAGCGCCGGATGCGAGAAATACTGGACGGGGTGGCGCGAATGGCAGGCGGCTCGTACGAATTAGAATACGCGCGGCGCGTGCCGGTAAATGTGAGCGACCCGGGACTCGTGAGTAAGGTACTCCCTGCGATCGAGCGCGCTGTCGGGAAGGAGAATGTGACTATTGTTCGGCCCTGGATGGCAGCCGATGACTTCGCCTATTTCGCGGCGGAGGCGCCGGCCTTCTTCTTCCACCTCGGAACAGTCAAGCCGGGGACTAAGTCGGGGAACAATCACACGCCGACGTTCATGGCTGACGATGGCGCGATCTCAGTCGGGGTGCGTGCTATTTCGAACGTCCTCATCGATTACCTCAAGCCGGACAACAACGGCTTGCAGCCGACCCCGCGATAGCACGCTTTCATCGTTGTCTGCTCCGGTTTGGTCGAATGCTTATCGCGCGGGGCGGCTGAAGCGAGGCGTTGTGCCGCATCCTTGTAGCCAAGCATACTAGAATGAAGGTAGTCGAACGCTTTCACGGACGGTGGATCATCGCCGTCCAACGGCTGGACGCTTCACAAGGCCCTGCCGAACTCGACGTACTCGAAGAAGGAGAACTTCTTCAGTCGGGCCTCCTAACAACTCAACCGAGGTGGACAATTCACGCAGCGGCGCCGACCCTTTCTTCCTCAAGCCCTCCAGATAGATGACCTCGTTGTACGGCCTGCCCGTTCCATGATGCGGATCCACTTGAAAGCTAAAGCTCTCACTGCGGCGTGATCTTCTTTCCCCCTTGGAGCGCTGCATGGCGTAGTAAGCTCTGGCCCAGAGGAGTGCAGGATCAACTCCGCCGCGTATTATGGAATGACTGCCGGAAGAACTTGGGGCAGAAATAACAGTCTGGCAGAGCGCTTCGATGTGCCGGTCATACTCGGCAATTGCCTCGAACGCTGAGTTGCCCTGAAGAAATTGATGGAAAGGCGGAGGAACGAGGACTTATAAAAGCTACGAATGTCTTTGAAAGTGCTTTGCTGTCTTCGAGAAATTATGGGGATTGCCAGAAACGAACGCTGGATGTTTTGGATGCGCCCACACATTTTATGGTAATCAGAACATAGACTTCTATTATCGCCCTTTTCGCCAACAGAACTGTGGTATTCGTTTTCATACGCGCTGGAGGATTTGATGCAACGATTAATCAAATCCTAAGCTCGTTCAGACGGTCAAACGGGTTTGATTGTCACGGAAGTTCCGCCCAACAAGTCATTTGAGCGCGACGCCTCGACAGCGTGCTGCACATGTTCCATCCTACAGATTAGGCTATGTGCCTGCTCTCGGCGCGGCTCAATTCCGGCGTAGGTTGCTATGAGAAAGGTGAAGCTAAGTGAATATGCATCTCGTGTTTGTTTATGGCACGTTGAGACGCGGCGGAGAGCGCGCAATGTCTATGAGATTTCCCAATTCAAGATTTATTGCTGATGCTAAAGTAAGCGGCAGCCTCTATGATCTAGGTGCATTTCCTGGCTTGCTACTTAATGAATCGCACTCATTGGTTATTGGCGAAGTATATGAAGTCGATGATGAAATTCTGAATCAGTTGGATGGTATAGAAGCAACAAGCCATTATTGGCGGAAGCAAGTTGAAATCTCTCTTGGTACCCGCAGAAGGATATGTTGGATTTATGAACCTAATCCTGAATTTTATTCCCCTCGTACATTGATTACATCAGGTGATTGGATTGAATATGCTAAGACGAAAACAGACTGGCCTGGAGACACATGGCCTGACGAAACTCAGAGTTAATAATGAGGCGGCATATCTCATCACCACAACGCAACAGTCAAACTGCCTGTAAGCAGGATGAGCAGTTGAAAGAGCGGGGCTCGATTAGATGGTTGCTTACTTGCTGGTGAGCGGGCCTGAGGGCCAACGCAGGAACACCAAAACGGAAAGCCAGGACAAGCAGGTTTACAAGAGAAGAAGTAAAATAGTTTCTATCAAATGTGCGATCACAGAAACGCTAGCGGAGAAAAGAGACTACTGGTGCTGATCCCGTGAAAACAGCCGGACGGCACTGTCTAGTGCGCTCTTTTTTCTTTGAGCCGCTTTATAAGACGCGCTTCAGCGGCCGGGCCGACAACTGCGCTGGCGGCGAGTTGTCGGTGAGAGGCACGCTGATTCTCTCCGCCGCAAGCGCTTGTTGGATGGAGGATCTTGAGTACGAGCAGTAATGGAATCTACCGTTCTGAGGAACCTTCCCTCAACACCAATGAAAACCAACTATGAAGACTTTTAACATGACCATCGAGCAGATCACGACTGAGCCTGACCCTTATAAACCCTTTCTCCTGTCACAGGGCATTCGGGTTGGGGATTTAATCTTCATATCCGGCCAAGCCGGTTATGCCGACGACGGCCGGATTGTATCCGGTGGTTTCCGCGCTCAAGGCGAGCAGGCCTTTTCGAACCTTAACCGCGCACTCGTGGCTGGCGGTTCCAGTCTCAACAACGTCGCCAAAGTGACCATCTTCCTGACGGACATGGGCAACTTCGGCGAGATCGTCGAGCTCCGCCGAAAGTATTTTAGCGAGCCCTACCCGGCCGACAGCATTGTCGAGGTGTCCAGCCTCTACACGCCCGAAGCAATGATCGAAATCGAAGCAGTCGCTATGTTGACCGAGGCGCGTCACAACGCTGGATCAGAGCTCGATCGAACCCGAATTCACTCTCCCAGAGAATCTTCGACGATGCAAATGCCAGACCGGACGGACGTGGCGAAAGTGCGGGGCGAAGGCAGCGTCTCCGATCCGTTTCTCGGCAATGCCGTCGAGACGGCCATTGTCGCGCGAGATCATAAACGCACCATGGAAGGTCTTTGGCGTCTTGGTATCGGTCCGTGGCAGATTCATACGTTCAGCCCGAAGAACACGACTAACCAAACTTATCACGGCAAGCCAAGCCCCTTCACGATGAAAGTGTGCTTCGCAAAGTTAGGCGCTATGATTTGGGAAATCATAGAACCAGTATCTGGCTCGACCATCTTTGCAGAGTTCCTCGAACGTCACGGCGAGGGGATTCACCACGTGGCTTATGACTGCAACCACATCCCGTTTAAACAACGGATAGCGGAGTTTGAGCGACGTGGTTTTCAACTTGTGCAGTCCGGGAGTTGGATGGGCAAAAATCATTTCGCCTTCTTCGAAACCGAGCAGGCAACAACGACCTGCCTTGAGACCTACGTCTTCCCGGATGACTGGGCGAATCCGGAGCCCGAGGAGTGGTATCCTCCACGAGCCTGACGGTCGAGCTAGAGAAGAATCGAGGTGATGTTTCGCTGGTTTGAGAACTTTGGCTACGTAGCGGATTGGGTTAAATCGAACCCGATCTTGCACTCACCAACGCACGCAATCTCATAAGCGATTGCAAATGACCGTGAGAAGGGCCGGGCCTCATCGAGTACGTTGCGCGCTTCGCGCTGGAGAGAGAACCTTCATGGTCTGAACCTTCGTAGAGGTCGTTGGTCGATTCCCGATAGAGTTCCCGCACATCTCCAGATCCATTTTGGGAGGCTTACAGTGAACAGATTCTTCGTAATGCTGGCGGCGGTGAGTCTTTTGACGGCGGTCCTCGCCGAGGCTCGAACGATTAATATTCTGGTGGAGTCCGGGTGGCGGGAGCATGCCGGCGAACGTAGCGAGCCGGAGCGCGACTGCCAGTTGCACCCCACAGCTTGGGGCTCCAGTGGGGCGCGTCGCCACCCGCAGATGCTACCCGAGTCGCAGAAGACCAAGCAACGACCGACGCCGGCTGCGACGCCGAAGGAGGGCGGCAAGGCCCCGCTGATGGTGTCGTTCACGGAGCTGAAGTGGGTCGAGCTCCCCGAGAGGAAGGGCATGCAGTTCGCCGTGCTCTCGGGCGACCCCAAGAAGGGAGCGTATACGCAGATGCGCAAGGTTCCGGCCGGCACCGATAACCCGTTGCACGCGCACAGCAGCGAGCTCAAGAACGTGATCATCAGCGGCGTCTGGTACACGGGGGCGGATGCGGCGTCGGCCAGAGATTTCGGCCCCGGGTCGATCGTGATGATGCCCGCCAACTGGGTGCACGTAAGCGGGTGCCGCCAGGAAAGCGATTGCGTGTTCTACCAGGAGGGCAAGGGCAAATTCGACTTCAAGGCGGTCGCGGCCGAGGCTTCCGACGCGAAGCTCAACAATTAGGAGGTTCTCGTCGCTGTTGAGGCGGTCATCGGTTGCGCGGGCGGATGGCGTTACTCAGCCGGCGAGGCATGCTTGCTGCGGGTCTTGGCGCAGAATCCATGCCAGCATATCCTCCTGCTTTCGCAGTCTCGCAAGCCCGGGCGCACTCACGAACGCCTGCGTCCATCACAGTCGAGGCGCAGTTCATGGAGGGCGCACCTAACGACGGCACCCACCTGACCGCCGATGGCTCGGCTCAAGATGCGTATTGCCTCACAGATTGAATGCCATTCGAGGGCGACGGTGATGCCGGATGTTCGGCGTTTCTTGGCTTAGTAAGGTGCAAGCGTGAGGTCTTTCGGAAACTCGAACGATAAAAAGATTTAGACGCAGTTATCCATTTAAGCAGACTTTGAAATCCGCTCCGATTCTCAAACGAGCGCGCGAGATCGTTGACAAAGAAGGCGCGGAAGCCTTCCTTCGTGAGATTCGCTCGAGTCGCTAAAGTTGTGTGGCTACAATCACGCCTCGCCGAAAAAGTCCTTGCAGCGGACATGGAGATGACGTGCTTCTCATGCTGCGTCCTTCGTCGTTGCTTGCGTGGGTTCGCGCTGCGCCGCTGAAGCGCGGCGTTCCGTGCTTCCTGTTTCGTAACACGGTGTAAATAGTTGAAGCTATTGATTCTTGGCGGAACAAGATTTGTAGGTCGTCATTTGGTCACGGCAGCCCTCGCACGCGGACATGAGATCACAGTTTTTAATCGTGGTAAGCATCCGTCTGCGGCTTTGACAAGTGTGGAAACGATTTACGGAGATCGAAACAGCGATTTGGCTAAACTTCAAGGTCGCCGTTGGGACGCGGTCGTTGATACTTGTGGATATCTGCCGCGTACCGTAAGAGCATCAGTAGAATTCTTGTCTCATTCAGTAGGTCGTTATGTTTTTATTTCCAGTCTTTCCGTGTACGCAGATGTTAGCGTTCTCGGTATAGACGAAACTGCCCCCATCGCGGGGCTAACGAGCGAACAATTAAAAAAGGCGAACGAAATTGATTCATCAGGGCAAACCTCTGCAGTGACTTATGGAGAAATGTATGGAGGGTTAAAAGCTCTGTGTGAGCAGGCAGCCGAAGAAGCCTTGCCCAATCGAGTGCTTATCATTCGTCCCGGTTTGATCATTGGCTCTTATGATTATACCGACCGATTTACTTATTGGGTGCAGCGTATCGCTCGCGGCAATGAAGTAGGGGAAGTATTAGCTCCGGGTCGTCCTGACCGCTATATTCAGCTTATTGATGTCCGAGACTTAGCCGAATGGATTGTGAGAATGATTGAACGTAAGGAAACGGGTGTCTATAACGCCAACGGTTTGCCTAACAGCTTGACGATGGCAAGGGCGCTTGAGGAATGTAAAATGGTAAGTGATAGTGATGCTTCTGTGACATGGGTCAATGACAACTTTCTGATGCAAGAGAGAGTCGCTCCTTGGAGCGAAATGCCCTTTTGGATGCCGGAAGAAGGTGCGCCGCATCTAAAAGGCTTTATGTTCATCAATTGTAATAAAGCAGTTGGTGCCGGTCTTAGTTTTCGCCACCTGAATGAAACAATTTCAGATACACTAGCTTGGTGCGAAACTAATCGCCTGAATGAAGAATTGAAAGCTGGTATTGATCCTGACAAAGAACAAAGGTTGCTGCGTAAATGGCACGAAACGCATTGATCTGTACGCTACAGCGAACCAGTCATTGGAGCGGACCGCCTATCAGAGGCTCTTATTATTCTCAAGGTATGCAGGCAGCCGCTCAAGTCCGGCGTTCGGGGTGTCCTCTTTTCTGGGAGGAAGCAAAAATGATTCAATTCCTTTCCTTGAAGGAGAGAAATGATTAAACAAAAAAAAGGTTTGTCACGCCGCCAGATGTTGGGAATGGCGATTGGCTTAAGCGGCTTTGCCTTTAGCGGAAAGACCGGCTCAGTCTTCGCTCAGGAGGCCATGCGTTTGTTCACGCCGCCACTTACCTCAGGCCCGTTTTACCCCCAAATAAAACCGCTCGACCAAGATGCCGATTTATCTGTGCTCGCCGGAAAAATGGGGCGGGCGCAAGGCAAGGTTATTCATCTGACGGGACGAGTGCTGAACTTGAAAGGCGAGCCGGTGAGCGCTGCTAAAGTGGAAATCTGGCAGGCGGACGCTAACGGTCGATACTCGCACGATAGTGATCCCAATCCTGGCCCGCGAGACCCAAGCTTTCAAGGCTACAGTGTTCAGAAGACAGACGTGGAAGGACGTTACCGGTTCAAAACGATCAAGCCTGGCCCTTACCCGGGACTTATAGCCGGGATGCGCACGCCTCATATCCATTTCGAGGTGGAGGGGAAGGTTGACCGAGTTATAACGCAAGTGTTCTTTCCCGACGAGCCGCTCAACGAGCAGGACAATATTTTGCAGAGTATAAAAGGCCCACGTAAAGAAGCCTTGATTGTTAAAATAATGCCGCCGACAATAGACATGGAAGCGGACTCACTTCACGCCGTTTGGGATGTTGTTTTACGCAAAGGCTAGTGTCCTGTCTCTAAAGTGCCGGCAAATTCGTACATAAGAGGAACGACTCAACCAGCTGCGGAAGGTAGCCAGGTGCGGAAATAGCGGGATCCAGGGGCTGCGCGTTTCGGGCTTGCCCTTGGCTATCTTCTGCCGCGCCTGCGGAGCGAACTTGGGTGGTTCGAGGTCGTGTGCGCGGCTCAATTCCGGCGCTAGGTAGAAGCGTCAGAGGAGGACGAATATGATGCAGAGTCATAAAATCACAGGAGGCGGAGGCATACAGCTCCACCTTGTTGAAACGGGCAACTCAAGGGGTCGCCCAATTATATTCATCCATGGCTTTTCGCAGTGTTGGCTCGCCTGGAGCCGGCAGATGAGCTCGGACTTGGCCGATGACTACCGACTTGTCGCAATGGATATGCGGGGCCATGGTCTTTCAGATAAGCCTCGTGAGGGCTACACTGACTCGAAAATGTGGGCTGATGACGTGAACGCGGTCATTCAGGCTCTCAGACTTGATCATCCGATCCTCTGTGGTTGGTCATATGGACCACTCGTAATCCTCGACTACATACGGCATCACGGTGAGGATAGCATCAGCGGTATCAACTTTGTCGGTGCCGTTACGAAACTTGGCAGTGACGAGGCGACGTCGGTTCTCACCCCTGAGTTTCTCAGCCTCATACCAGGTTTTTTTGCCACGGATGTAGAAGAGAGCGTACGCAGTCTTGAGTTGCTGTTACGCATGTGCTTCGCCCAAGAACCCTCAGCCGAGGACCTGTACCTTATGCTCGGGTACAATGTGTCCGTTCCACCCTATGTCCGTCAGGCGATGTTCTCCCGGTCGTTCGACAATGACGATCTTCTTCCGAAGATCCGTAAGCCTGTACTGATCACTCATGGGGCTGATGATGCGGTTGTCAAACCAGCCTCTGTCGATCAGCACATGGCTGGCTTAGCTCAGGCACAAATTCAGATGATGGCGAATGCCGGACACGCACCTTTCTGGGATGATGCGGCAACCTTCAACCAGCGCCTGCGGGCGTTTTCCGACAGTCTGTAGGACCATGACATACCCCGTCGAGCACGCAGCCTGGGTCATCTCAGACTGAGTATCAATTCGGTCGCTGCCTAACAAGGGGACGGACATTAAAAGCTGGTTGCCGCTAGGTGTTGCCTACGTGTACCGTGAATTGATGTAGTTAGTTTAAGCGGTCAGGATGAATAAGGCTGAGGAAGGTCCCTTAAAGACTTGACGGAAGATGATGCGGCTCAGCCGCTGAGTGAATATACTCGACGCGCGGAATCGCGCCACGCAGAATCGGCCCGGCAGATGAAGTCCTTTCGCAAGGTTGGGGTCCTGCGTCTTACATTGCTGGCCACCGGACTGGTGCTGGCCTGGCCCGCGTTCAAAGGGTTGGTTGCCTGGTGGTGGTTGCTTCCTGTAGTGGCTGTCTTCTTCGCCTTGGCTCAAGTTCAAGCGCGCATTACTCAAGCGCAGCGCCGCTGCGAGCGAGCAGCTGCCCTTTACGAGCAAGGGCTAGCCAGGCTCGATGATCGTTGGGCTGGAAAGGGAGCAACTGGCGAGCGCTTTCTTAAGAGCTCTCACCCTTATGCTGAAGACCTGGACCTCTTCGGCCACGGATCACTCTTCGAGCTGTTATCCACAGCGCGCACTCGGGCTGGTGAAGAGACGCTTGCGTCCTGGCTGCTCGCGCCGGCGGCGCCTGAGGTGGTGCGCGCCCGCCAGGCAGCAGTTGCTGAGCTTCGTCCCCGACTCGACCTTCGCGAAGACTTGTTGCTTCTCGGCGAAGATGTTCGCTCCGGCGAAGACTCGCAAGGGCTTGCGGCCTGGGCTGCGGCCACGCCGTGGGACATATCGCGGTTCATGCGCGTTGTCGCCTTCGCGCTGGCGCTGCTCGCCGTGGTAACTCTCATCCTTTGGATCGCCGGATGGGGGTGGATTCCATTTCTCGTTGCGCTCATCCTTGGCAGATCCTTTGCCTTCCGATTGGCGGCCGATGTGCAGCGTGTCATCGGCGCCGTCGATGGTCCCGGGCGCGACCTAGCGCTGCTTTCCCAGGTGTTGAGGCGGCTTGAGCGCGAGCAATTCTCAAGCCCCCGCCTGGTCGAAGTGCGCGCGGCACTCGATGTCGAAGGCCTGGTCCCATCACGACAAATCGCCCAGCTCAACCGCCTGATTGATCTGCTCGACGCCCGGCGCAACATGATGTTTGCGCCCCTGGCCGCCCTCTTGCTCTGGCCCCTCCAGCTCGCCTTCGTGATCGAAAGATGGCGCCAAAGATCGGGCCCCGCCGTGGCTCGCTGGCTAGCCGCGGTAGGAGAACTTGAGGCTCTAACCTCCCTGGCCGGCTATTCCTACGAGCATCCGCACGACCCTTTCCCCGAGCTGGCAGAGGGCGAAGGATACTTTGAGGGCGAAGGTCTCGGGCATCCGCTGATCCCTGAAGGTCGGAATGTTCGCACAGACCTGCGCCTGTCTGATGAGTCACGCGTCCTAGTCATCAGCGGCTCGAATATGTCGGGCAAGAGCACGCTGCTACGCACGGTGGGAACCAATACAGTGATGGCGCTTGCCGGCGCACCGGTGCGCGCACGACGATTGCGCCTCTCGGCGATGGAGGTGGGAGCCTCAATTCGCATTCAGGATTCTCTTCAAGCGGGAGCCTCGCGCTTCTACGCTGAAATAACCCGCCTCCGCCAAATTGTCGAGTTGACCAAAAATGGACTTCCGGTGCTCTTCCTGCTTGACGAGATCCTCCACGGGACCAACTCACATGATCGCCTCATCGGAGCGGAAGGGGTGGTGAAAGGCCTCATTGAGCGTGGTGCAATCGGAATGGTTACGACTCACGACCTCGCGCTGGCGCGGATTGCTGAAGAGCTTGCCCCGCGCGCAGCCAACGTCCATTTCGAGGATCATCTCGAAGGGGGGAAGATGACCTTCGACTATCGCCTGCGACCTGGCGTGGTGCAGAGAAGCAATGCGCTCGAATTGATGCGATCGGTAGGGCTCGAGGTGTAGGCCTACGCTCATCTGCGCGTGTTTGGTGTTAATCGCTTCGTGTCAGGGCGGCGGAGGTTCCACTGGTGGGAGGCGCGTCAAGGAACCTGCGCCCGGCTTTCGTTACCAACAACACGTCCGATTCTGGATCATTGCGGCAGAGGTATTGAGAAGGCCGACGCCGAACTCAACGACGCAACCGTGGAGTTTACGATGCCCTCGCACGGGAAGGCTGCCGAGCAAAAAAGCCGATCGACGACCTACTGAAGAAGGACGTCGAAGGCATCGCCCGGTTGACCCCGACAATCAGACGCAGTTGATCAGTGGGACGGCGAAACGTGTGCTCGTCATCACGCAGGATTCGGATGCCCCTAAAAAGGGACGCGCCTTTAACGTGGGCAGTCGTCATTAGTTAATTTGAAAATACCCGACTAAAAGGAGAAATAGAAGTTTGGAGGGGATTGCGAGTTGCAGAATGCACCACGCAGCAATAGAATGCGGCCGAAATCAGTCCCACAGATTAGTTCTCATTGGAGGAGACATGAAAGCAAAAACGATTGTATCGACTCTGGCGCTGTGTTTTGTCGCAGCGGCCGTGTGCTTCGCTGCCGACTTACAGATGGGCACCTGGAAGCTGAATGAGGCCACATCAAAGCTCGCCCCGGGGGGGGCGAAGAACCACTCGGTTGTCTACGAGGCTGCGGGTGACGAGGTGCGAATCACGGTGGATGGCACCGACAGCGAAGGTAAGCCCGTGCACAACGAGTGGACGGGAAAGTTTGACGGGAAGGACTACCCTGTTACCGGCGATTCCGGTTCAGACGCGCGCTCCTACAAGCAGGTTGATGATCGCACGTTGGAGTTAACCATCAAGAAAGGTGGAAAGGTCACTGTCACGGGGCGAATTGTCGTGTCGGCCGATGGCAAAACCCGCACCGTGACTACGAGCGGAACCGATCCGCAAGGCAAGAAGTTCAAAAGCATATCGGTATACGACAAGCAATAACGGGATTCTCTCCCGAGAGGCTGACGTAACAGTAATGCCCTCCCGCTTGATTCTCGACGGGAGGGCATTTGAATAAATGATACTTGAATGAAGTTAGTTTGATGGTGCAGAACCGGCGCCACGCCCGAGGAGGATGCCATCCTGAACTCTCGGTAATTTAGTCCGCCAGGTAAGACCCAACAAACAGAATTCTTAGGTTTAGAATAATGGTCGGGCGAGACGATTCGAACCTCCGACCTCTCGGTCTCAAACGAATGGTACGGCAAAAACGTAAGTATTTGCCTTTTCAAAAGGTGGAGTCACCAGATTTCGCTGACGACCAGACCCAGCCCCCCTGGCGAGGCGAGCGCCTGCTTGTTCAAGGGCAAACCCGATCAGCTCGCTCAACCGCACGGTCTTCCTACCATAATGGGCTACAACCAGCGGGCAGCC
>JBGTLM010000172.1:0-3956 GCA_041744135.1 Pyrinomonadaceae bacterium | reverse complement strand
AAAACGGTGCTGGATGACGTGTTTGTTGAACGTGTAAGTCGCGGCATTTTCTTCTCCAGTGAGCATACGCAGCTTGTCGCGCGGCACGAACCACAGCAGCGAGCCCTTGCGCGAACAGATCGAGCAATTGCAGGCCATCGCCCCGGCGATCTCGCCTTCCACCTCGAATGCCACCCTGCCGCAGTGGCAGCTGCCTTTGTAGATCATGCGTTCTGTCCTCAGAGCTCGATCAGGGTCTTGAAGCCACCCCAGAACATGCGTTTGCCGTCGAAAGGCAGGGTCCATCATCTTTGCAAGGAGCTGCTTGCCACTCGGTTTGGGATACGCTTTCAGGGTGTGGAATATTTGCTTCAGTCATGGTCGTCTCCTTTGTCGGTGTTTTCAGTTGCTTGCGAAGATTCATCTTTCCGTTCCGATTTCCCGGACTGGATGCTTGTGCTTTTTCTGCACCCAAACCGCGTCATAACGAGAGCGGCAAGCCCGCCCGCGGTACTGCCACCGGTGGCCATCAACGCAATGGATGTCATGCATATGGGACACATCGAAATTCACATCCAGATTGTGATTAGCCGTAGCGCCGCTCTACTCTGAGCGTTTCCTCGACCGGACGGACTTCGATATTGCCCAGCCGTGCCGATGGCCATTTGGATGCCACCTGGATGGACTCGTTCAGGTCCCGAGCATTGATCAGGAAGAATCCGCCCAGTTGCTCCTTCGTCTCTGCGAAGGGGCCATCGGTCACCGACAGCTTGCCGTTGCGAACCCGCAGGGTCGCCGCAGTCCGGGCGCTTTGCAGGGCATTCGTGAGGATCAGGTGACCGCTTTGCTGTAGCGCTTCGACATAGGCCAGGGTTTCCTTCCTTAGCGCATCCCACTCGCTTCGCGACATCGCATTGAACGTTTCTTCAGCTTCGTATGCCAGGCACAGGTATTTCATTGCATGCTCCAGGTTAGGGATTTGGCATCAAGGTCAGGACCATCCACGACACGGCGAGCGGTCGGCCACCATGCCGAAGCGCGAGGAAAAGAAGGTCTTGGTCAGGGGCGTTTGCACCTGCCCGCCGTCGGCCAACAATGCGAACTTCCGCTCGGCCTCGGCGTCGTCCGCCACCGTGAGCGACAGCGAAAAGCCCTGGAAGTTCGGCTGTCCCATGCATCGGCCGTCGGACGCCATCACCGCGGTGTCGCCGATGCGGAAGTTGGCGTGCATCACCTTGTTCTCGGATCCGGGCGGAATCATGCCCGGTTGCGGGGGCTCTGGGCTGTCCTTGAAGCGCATGAGCATATCGACCTCGGCGCCAAGCACCTTGCGATAGAACTCGATCGCTTCTTCGCAGCGACCGTCGAAAAACAGGTAGGGTTGGACCAGCATGATTTCTCCTTTCAGGGTTTGGTTGATTGTTGACAATTAGTCGAATGCGGTTGCGCGAAATCGACATCAATCCCTGAATTCTTTCTGTCGGTTGTCTATTCCTCGCAGCGTCTCCGGACTTCTTCTGGATCACGCACGGCCCCATTAACCACGCTTAGGCGCGAGGGGGCTAAACACCGGAAGGCTGGCTGTCATTCCCGAATATCCGTATGCAACTAAAACGAGCACCGGGCGGGTCTGCCGAAATCACCATGCCTGGCGACTGTCACGAATCGCCAGGTTTCATGGAGCCCGGCCGTCGGTGTCCTCAGAACGCATACATTGGGCGATGACAATGGAGCGCCTCTTGCCCGACCGTACAGACGCTGTCAGATCACGAATGACCGGCTCCAACCGAGGCCTGTGTAAAAATTCTTCGAAGCGGATGGTGAGACTGAAGTCGACATCTCAGGAAGGGTCAAAGAACCCCCGAAAACGCGACGATTTTGTGTTTTTACACGGCTCGACCCTAAGCGGACTTTTGTACGATGATTGGGTGGGCGGACTCCGCTCCTGAATACTATGTCCCCGTACTCACAACATCTGCGGTGCGCAGGCACCACAGGCCAAACAACGGACGCAATGCTCTTAGACATCGAGTGGATGTCGTCGAGAAAAAAACTCTCCAGTGTCAATGTTGGCGATGTGCCGAAACTTGTCACGAAGCCGCTCGAAGCGAAGACGGTTTGCGCTTCTTTCGTCGGGAGTGGAGCCGAAGTAATGCGAAAACACCCCTAACAAGAAATCTGGGATAGACATTGCCGGTTGATCTTGCTTTGTCCCAATCACTACGGGTGGGCACACGATGGGTCGTCTCTGGTTTCGCCGCTCAAGGTCGTCGTAGAGCACTCTTACTGCCCCTTCCAGCTGATCCCTAGCGATTCTTGGGTTCTGTTCAAATACGAGAGTCAACCGGGCACGATCGTAATCCATGAATCGTCGCGGGAGGATGCCGTTCAGTAACGCAAGATACAGCTGTTCGTAGTTCTCCGACTTAGTCAGTGAGCCGAATGCCAAATATCCGCGGAAGGGCAAAAACGCAAGCATAGCAATATACCGGGAACGCACTTCCTCCGGTACGTCTGAAAAATGCAGTCCTTTGCTTTGCAATTTCCTCTTTCGTCCTGGAGAAAAGGGATCAACTTGATGCTGCCTTAGAAGGACAAGTGTAGCGCTCTTGAGCAGATCAACCTGCTCGGTTGTCACACATGCGATCGCCAATAGCTGGTCACCATCGCGTTTCAGTTCAGCTTCATCGACGAGCATCATGGCTTCTGCAGCGACCCTATTATGCTGTGGCGCATAGCTGACCGCTGCTGCCTCAGCGGCGAGGACATCACTCCAACTCTTTCTCACTTGCTCGGCGTGCTTGGTTTCAATTGATGCGGCGAACCTGACGGTACCGTCAATGCGATTGATACCCTTTTGATACGACGGTGCTTCTATTCTTTTCAGGTGTTCTCCAATACTAAACTTCCTGCAAAAGTAGAGTTCCTGCCGAAGGCGTCGTTTGTATCGGCGCGGTAGATGCGGCGCCACTGGATCCGACACGCTCAGGCCGGTAACGAAGTGAGCCTGTCCGTTCTTGGTGATACGAAACTTCTTGCGCGCCAGACGGAATCCTTCGCCTTCTACGACGTCGGCGACAGCCTGGTAGGTCGGCACTTTCTCGCCTGAGATGGCAATGTCGTCAGCGTACCTCGTGTAGATACATGATTGGCCTGCTGAAAGCTGCTGGAGTTTCGTATCGAGCTGCGAGCAAACGAGGTTTGCCAGCATTGGGCTCCCGTTGAGTCCTAGAGCAAGGCGACCGTCTATGCCTGCGAACGTTGCCAAAATCTCAGCCGCCTCCCGCTGAATGCCGAGCTGGAGGAAACGTCCTATCACTCTTTCTCGACTGATGGACGCAAAAAAACTTTCAATATCCGCCCGCAGCAGCATGCGCCTCCCGCAGTGCTGAGCCGCATTGTGTTTGATGCTTCGCCCACGCACGTATCCGTATGCCGCTGGATGGGGAAACGTCGGGTCCACTTGATGTGCGAAGTTTCCGAAGCGGCGAGCGAACGTTCTGTGCGCATCTCGGAGCACCGAGTCGGAAATATCCCAAACGACACGTGCTTCACCGAATTTTCCTCGCTTCTTTGGAATGTGATGCTGGATGTACAGGCTGCTTTGGCCCTGCGGAGACGCTGCGGCAGTGACAACTCGAGCGAGAAGAGAGCGATCGATTCCCAAAGATACGGCGATTTCGTCGACCGTGTTCGGTACCCGGAAATCAATAACGTGCATCTTGAGCACTAACAGGCTGTTGAAAAAGTCGAACTTTTGTCATGGTGAACGATCAGATCACGCAGGACAGGTCTGTGGGGAGCGAACCGATGCGCGGAGTCGATGATCGTCAGGAGGGGATGTTCAGTTATATATCGCTGGATGCCCGGGTCCCGGAGGAGCATCCGTTGCGCCCGATTCGGGTGTTGGTGGATGAAGCGCTGGGGGCATTGACGAAGGAGTTTGAAGCGATGTACGCGGTGGATGGTCGGCCGTC
>JBGTLM010000171.1:0-8373 GCA_041744135.1 Pyrinomonadaceae bacterium | reverse complement strand
GACTTCCTCCCCTAAGAGGTCTCGGAAGCATTAGCCATCTCGGCTATATCTTTCTATCCTTCCTTTTTCTGTTTTCACCGTTTGCGCAAATTGCCTCTCGAGCCCAAACCGCAATGGGCCAGGATGAAGTTGCTCCAGATTCCAGCGCCACCACAAACCTGTTTCGCCTTGAAACTGTGGCGGTTGCAGGTGGTGCCGAACTGATCACCATCTATGCCCGTATGGAGGGTCTACAGAGCGAAGCAGATCAAAAATGGGTTCCTCTGGTAAGCGTCTTGCGCGATACGCTGGGCGATTTGGACCCTGAAAACGATCGCCTGCGTTATCTCTGGCCATTGACTTACACACGGCCGACGGTCAAACAGCGAGTAGCGGGCGCCATCCCTTTTCTCTACACAAGGATTGGAAACAAAAAGACGGCATCTGGAAAGGCCCCACCGCCGGTCATGGATCTGGCTGCTCCCGAACGCCAAGTCTGGGAAAAAGTTTTCTGGACCGCTTTGAAGAGTGTCCTGATTAATCCTTATGGCGCTCCAGTTAAGGCTTCGAGCGCATCCTACCGTCGCAACCTTGCCGACTATCGCAAGTCGCACATCATTCGGGCGCTGGCAGTGCTGTCGCTGTATCAGGCAATGAAGGGCCCAGCCGCGTTCTCCGATTCTGAAATGGCTGAGATTCAAGGTCGTCTCCTGCTGACGGACACGGCCTTCGGCGGCCTCGTCGACGACTTGCACCTGCAGCGCTACTACGAAAGAAAGCTCACCGGCATTCGTGATCACCGCGGCCATAACTGGGAACTGCTACGCCAGCAGGCAGAAGCCGAATCGCTTCATTTCGAACCGTTGCAAATGCCGGACGGTAGTGCCACCCACGCAATGCTGTGGGTCGCAAAGCCTGATCTCGCCTCCAGGCAAGGCCATCCTTATGACGGCCGGTTTCTGAACATCGCCGCTCCCTGGTCAGACAAGCGCTTGCTAAACTGGAAAGGTTATTCAGAGACCCGGTACTTCGACGGTGAGAACCGACCGGTTACTGCCGAAACAGCCGGCGCTCGAGCCATGGAAATTATCCCGCTCGCTCTTTATGGCCTCGACAATCCCAAGATTCCGATGCTACTAGTTGATTTCCGAGACTCTCTGAATCCGAAGAAGCGGGAGATGTCGCGGCGCGCGTTGGAGGATGTAACGAAAAACGTGCTGGCCCTTTCGCCTTTTGGCGATCTGTCTTACTTCCTCGGCCGAACAGTGTTCGACTTGGTTACCGGCAGACGCGGTATGGACATCAACCAGCCCACGCGATTGAGAGCGTATTCACAACTAAAACTCTTGCTGTCCCTAAACGACTCCCTGAACCCGCAGCTTCGTGATCAGATAGACGACCGAATAGAAAAAGTTTCGCTGAACCCTCTGGAAAACGACCTTGCTGTCGAAGCACGACTTGCGAAAGGCCAGCACGAAGCGCTGATGGGTTATGCCCAGCGGCCCGATGGCCTGCCCGCAAAACTTGACAGAGATCGACGCGCCGAGATGGTGCCCCTCGAGCATGGACAAACTGCCCAGATACTCCTGCGAGTGGCGAACGTTCTTTCGTTTGGGAAATATGCGCACCGTGAAAAGGCGATCCCGGAAATGGAGGCGAGGCTGGACGTGGCCCGCCGTCTGACATACCACACGCGTTTGCTTCGGAAGATCGGCGGATCAACACCGCCGGTTGAGGTGGTTTGGAATCTCGACGAGGTAAAACGCTCTCTGCAGTTTCTCGGGGAGCATGCCGCCGAAGCTGATTCCGGGGCCGCGAGCGCTGCGGCAAAAATCTTCATGCTTACGGAAGACAACGACACGCGTCGGGCGTGTCTGGATAGCCTTTCACAGATGAACACCCGCAGGGCTAAAAATGAACTGCAGCGCCTCTCCGCGGACAAGCGCCTCGAGCCAGCCTGGAAAGCGATAGTCGTTTCCTACTTGAATAAAGCCGGCACCGAAGATCCCCTGACCTCGTCGGCAAATAAGACTGGCGCAAACAGAGTCGAGCAACGGTAAGCATGTATTGGCTCTGTAAATTCCTTCATACTCGGAGTTTTGCTCCAGCGGCCCAACTGTTTCTTCGATTCCTGTACGCACCTCCCGCAGGCCGAATAGCAAAAGAATCGTGGCGGAACTTAAGAAAGCCGCCAAAGTCGCTTCACCCTTTGGTTTTTACAAGTCAATCCTTGGGTTGCCAATCGGCAATTGGCAATCGCAAATTGCCAAGCCTACATTCGGCGCCCCTGCTCGCGACGATTGCCCTGGTCCTTTTCTCGGCCGTTTCCGGACTCGCGCAGACCAAACGTATTGTGGTTATCAAGTGCGACGGTCTGCCTCCAACTTACGTTGACGGCCTCGTGCGCGAACGTGACCCGCGAACAGGCAAGAGCCAGCTTCCCTGGATCGACCATGTTTTTTATCAACGAGGTGTTAGGCTCGCCAATTTCTACGTGCGCGGTTTGAGTCTCTCCGCGCCTTCATGGTCTTTGATCGAGACGGGCCAGCACCTTCAGATCAAGGGCAACGTAGAATTTGATCGCTACACGCTTCAAGCCTACGACTATTTAAACTTCATTCCCTTCTTCATAGCTCGAATAGGCGGCGTTCGAGTGGATATGCCTGCTGTCGAGGTGCTCGATTCATTGGCCACTCCCATGCTTACCGATGCCTACCCGCACGATGAACGTTATGTGGGCATGTCTTTGTTTCAACGCGGAGGACGACTAATCACCTTTCGCAAGAGTCTGGAGAATAAATTAAAGCGGAGACCTAAGGAACTATTTGATGAATGGACCATGGGACTGAATATCCGAAACTCCGTTCCCGAGCAATTGCTGAGGGATGTAATCGAAAAGATCGGCGACCCCAGGGTCCGCTATGCCGAGCTCGTGATGACGGACTTCGACCACGTCGCTCACCACAACAATGATCGCGAATCGCACACGTTTGCCTTGAAACAGATCGATTCCGTGGTTGGCCAGATCTGGACGGCAATTCAACAGTCGTCGGCTGCCGATGAAACCGCGTTGATCCTGGTTTCTGACCACGGCATCAATACCGATAAACGCGTCTACAGCCAGGGCTACAATCTCGTGAAGTTACTGGGCAGCTCGGCGGGTGGAGGACATCACGTCATTACTAAACGCAGGCTACTGCTCGACTACTCCCTCAAGAGCATCTATCCCCTGGTTCCGCTAATTACTTCGACGACGCAAGACTCCTTTTATCTGAAAGGCCAGAGCACCGATTATCCAACCGTGCTAGTCGACTTCGACGGCAACGAACGAGCTTCGATTCACTTGCGCGATAGTGACCTCAATCTGCTTCAGATACTGTTGGCCCAACTCCAGCGGAAAGATCTGTCACCGCCGCTCCGCCACGCGTCGACTGACGTGTTTTTCAATACGCTCGACTCGCGACGTGCGACCTGGCAAACCAATCTGGCTCAACTGAAGGAAGAACTGGCAGGTTTGCGCCGGCGAATACAGCAACAACGCCAGCTTTGGGCAACGCAACCAAGGAAGTTTTCCAAAGAAGATCTGGAAGCCGGACGCGACGACGAGGTGAAACGCATTTTCGCTCAGCTGGATCGATGGCTGGGTCAGGAGAAACGCTACACGGAGTACGCTCGCACACTGGCTAACTTGTTAGCGCTCAGCCGGGAAGACTTCGCTCCTGGGAAACTCCAGATGCCCGACCTGATTGCGAAAAACGCCATGGGCGAACGCAATAGCATCCACCAATTGCAAAACTATATCGTGGGCATCGCTCCCAGCGGGTTGATCCTCGAGCCCGACGGCTCACTAGACATGCAGCAAAGCTTTGTGCGAGTCGACTACTTCTCTCTGCTCCACGATGTCTCGGTGAAGAATAACGTTCAGCCGGGCGTGGCCAACCGGCCGATTGATATGATTGCCACCCGCATTTCCTCGCGACTCGTTCTACCCCTCCTACCGGAGCGAGCTCTTAACCCGGACGTCATTTGGGTGCATGGCGGGCGGGAGAAACAGGCGCTGATCCTGGCCCGTGAAGATCAGCAAGGCGGGCTGAGTTTCCGCTATGTGCCGATAACAAATCTGACGCAGGATGCAGAAGGCCGACTTAAATTCCAGACCGTGCGCTGGCAACCCGGTCTACCTTTACGCATCTTTGAGGACCAACAACTCGCCATCCCCGAGCCTGATCGGGAGACCTGGCTTAATGAGTGGCACACGGAAGTTGAATGGCTTCGCGCGCTACACAAAACCAATTACTCTAACGGTTTGATCGGACTCTACGAGGAGCTTGCCCGTCATCCGATTGAGAGACTTGCGTTGGACGAACCGGGAATTTCCGCGGATGAGCGTTTGGCCCGTCGTCTGCAGAAACGACAACGCGAATTGATCGAAACCGATCTTCTGCTTGTGGCCAACAATCATTGGAACTTCGACGTGAGAGGATTCAATCCCGGCGGCAACCATGGCTCATTCTTCCGCATCTCGACACATTCAACCTTCATGGTCGCCGGTGGTGAGAAGACGCATCTGCCGCGCGCCGCTGTGGTTGAGGAACCGTATGACAGTTTGAGTTTCGTCCCCACCGTGCTGGCGTTAACCGGAAATCTCCGCGATGATAGTCATCCCCTTCCTGTTTTGTGGAATAAAGGTTTTCGAAGGTTCCCCGGACGCGTTGTTAAGGAGATTCTCCCCGGCGCGCCGGGAACCCGGAAAATCACGGTGACTGAAGCGGGTGCAACCCCTTGATGGGATGGTCAGAACCGGGGGCGGTCCGGGGTCCCCAAGCGGGCAGCCCGCTTGGGGTGGTGGTAGCGACCGGATCCGACATTCAAACATCTGGTAAAACCGCAATCGATTCTAGTTGAATATAAGATCCGGTCGCTACTGCTCTCAGTTCTGTAGTGAGCGACCACATGTTCACGTTGAATTGTTTTCTAGTCTCGTTGGGTTTGACACAGCCTCGGTAGCGACCGGGTCGATGAGTGCACTCCATAGTCGCGGTTGCTGCGAGTGCAACCCTTATGACCTCTGAAGAAAACGATTGGCAAAATGACGAGCTGGAAGATCTTGTCGATGAGTCTGACCCCACCGCCCGCGACCGCTCGCGTAGCTCCTTCATCTGGGTCCAAGTTTTCGCCTTCCTGCTCGGCATAGGGCTACTGGTTTTTGTCATTAATCGGGTTGGCGTTCAGCCTATTTTCGATGCCCTGCTGCGAATTGGCTTCGGTTTCTTTATCCTCCTCGGGATCAGCGGTCTCCGTCATGTCTTCCGTACCATCGCCATGCGGGCCGCGGTACCCACCGAACACCGGCGCATCAGCTTCATGCATGCCTTCGCCGCCCGCTTAGGTGGAGAAGCCATCAGCTTTCTCACCTTTACCGGTCCCTTGCTGGGCGAAGCGACGAAGGTCGCTCTGCTGCGGAAACGCATCCCGCTTACCTATGGCGTTCCGGCACTGGTTGTCGACAATCTGCTCTATAACCTCTCAGTCGTATTTTTCATTTTGAGTGGCGCCTGCGTGATGCTGTTCACCTATCAGCTTCCGCCCCTAGTCTATTTCGTCTTGATCGGCATAGCCGGAGTTGCCGCGCTGGGTATCGTTGCTGCCGGATTAGCTGCCAAGCGACGGATCATGCTTTTGACCTGGGCAATCGATCAAGTGGCCCAACTTCGTCTTAGTCCTAAGGTCCTGATTAAAAGACGCCATCACATTCACAATCTGGAGTCGAAGGTTTACGATTTCTATAAGCATCATCCGGCAGCCTTCTTCGGAATGATCGCCTGCAACCTATTGGCGCACGTTGCCAGTGTGGTTGAGGTTTATGGGACGTTAAGCATACTGGGCTATGATGCTCGGGTAGCGCAGGCATACGTCATAGAGTCACTGACTAAAGTAATTAACTTCGCGTTCGCCTTTGTGCCGGGCACAATTGGAGTTTATGAAGGTGGAACAGAAGTCATTCTGCGAGCCCTCGGCTTTGCTGCTGCTACGGGTGTGGCGCTGGCCCTGGTGCGCAAAGCAGGAATCGTTTTCTGGACTTCAATCGGGCTGCTGGTTCTAACGTGGCGAGCGGCCCCCAATGCCTGGGCTCGCCTCGTGGACCGCAGCCCCTATCTACGAAAACTTATGGACAGTCTGGTTCTCTCGAACATCGCACATCGTCCGGCGCGCACCGCAGTCAGCATCCTGGGGACTGCCCTGGGCGTTTTGCTAATTGTCTTTACCGTCGGGTTGGCCCACGGCGTCCTGCACGAACGTGGCAAGCGTGAATCGAATATTGGCGCTGAAATAATGGTGCGGGCCTCGGGTTCTCTCGGACTCGGGGGTTCTTTGCCTTTCAGCCTGCCGGTTTCGCGCGTGGCTGAAATCAGCAAGATCGAAGGCGTGCGTGCTGCCACGCCCCTGGGTCAGGCGCTTGATCGCAGCGACCGAGGATTCGGGACGCGCCTTATCGACGGTATTGATTTTGACGATTACTCCCGGCTCACGGACATCAAGATCCGTGAGGGCTCGGCTTTAACCGGAGGTGATCAAGTGATTGTCGATCCCGTGTGGCAAAAACAGAGAAATGCGACGGTCGGCTCAACCGTGCAGATCTTCGAACGGCCTTTCACGATTGTCGGTGTTTACGAACCACCGGGGGGCGGCCGCCTCAAGATTCCGCTCGCCACAATGCAGGATCAGGAAGGCGCTGAGGGAAACGCCTCAGCGATTCTGGTCGCCTCGACCGACCCGGCAAAACAAGAAGATGTGGCCGGGCGTATTCGAGAACGCTTCCCCGATGATCAAATCATTTTCACGCGCGACTTGCCTGAGATCTACGCGTCAAGCGTGCCGGCACTCGACGTCTTCATCAAGGTGGTCGTCGGAGTTGCCGCATCGATCAGTATGCTGGTAATTCTGCTTGCAATGTACACCACGGTCACTGAAAGAACTCGTCAGATAGGCATCCTCAAAGCGTTGGGAATGTCGAAGACGTCGATCGCCTGGGTCGTTGAGAAAGAAGCAATTCTGGTCAGCCTGCTGGGTGTGAGTGTTGGTGTGCTGCTGACTTTTGTTGCCCGCTTTGCGGTGATGCGCGTAACGAGTTTGACAGTTGAGATCGAGCCACGTTGGGTTCTTATCTCTCTTCTGGTGGGACTCCTCGGCGGCAGCCTCGGCGCTCTCTACCCTGCCCTTCGCGCCGCCCGGCAAGACGCAGTAGACGCTCTCAGCTATGAATAATGCCGGAAACATTTCGGTAGTTTAGGGTTCAACCTTGAGGTTGCGGCGTGGCGGTGCGCACAAGCCCGGCGTGATCTAAAACTGAACCAGATTTTTTCCAGTTGCCATTTCTCCCGGTTTACAGTTCGCGGTCTTCAGGGTTAACCTAAGAGCGTTCCATACCACACAGAGTTAGCAACCCTTGGGAGGATGAATTATGTCTATCGCACGGATTACTGAGATTAGCTCTACATCGACGAAGAGTTTTGAGGACGCGATTCAGAGCGGAGTAGCGCGGGCTACCAAAACCATACGCAACGTTCGCAGCGCCTGGGTCAAAGAACAGCAGATCAAGATTGACAAGGGTAGCATCGTCGAATATCAGGTTAACCTGATGATCACTTTCGTCCTGGACGAGGGTAATCAAGAGGATGTCGCCTAAGGAATTGACTGCACACGCGTTCTCCTCCGTTGTTTGCGGAAGCAAATAACGGAGAGCGCGCACCTCTCGCCTAACGATGCGGCCAGTTTACTTTTGTGGGATTCTGCTCACTACTCATCACCGTAACCATTCCCGGCTCACTGATCTAACGGACTCCGAACGCCCCGACCTCCTCGATTAAGCACATGCGTGTAGATCATTGTGGTGCGGACATCCGAGTGTCCCAGTAACTCTTGAACGGTACGGATATCATAGCCGGCTTCCAGCAGATGAGTAGCAAAACTATGTCTCAACGTGTGACAGCTCCCGCTCTTTGTTATCTTTGCCAATCGAATCGCCGTTTTGACTGCTCGTAGAACACTGTGTGGCAGTATGTGATGGCGGCGCTCGATTTCCGTGCGAGGATCCCTGGATCTCTTTAGCTGGGGGAAAACATACTGCCATCCCCATTGTTTGGCTGCGTTTAGGTATTTTCTATCCAACGCATATGGTAAGTAGACGCGGCCGAAGCCCTCTTTCAGGTCACTCTCATGGAGCAATTTTACTTTCAGTAAATGGTCCTTTAAGCCGGCGCGGATCAATTGCGGGAGCATTGTAATTCGGTCCTTTGCGCCTTTGCCTTCGCGTATAGTTATTTGATTCAACTCAAAATCGATGTCCTTGACGCGGAGCCTGGCAGCCTCCGACAAGCGTAGACCCGCCCCGTA
>JBGTLM010000170.1:0-1752 GCA_041744135.1 Pyrinomonadaceae bacterium | reverse complement strand
GGCATTCGATTCCGGATATTGTTTTTCAAGGTTCGCGGCGATGTTGTCCAGGTCCGCCTCCGCCTGCGCCAGTGTGGCGTCCGGCTTCAAACGTGCGACGGCATAGAGACCGGGGTGATTGCCTCGCTGCTGCCAATTTGGATCGCCCGAGAGTTGACCGACTGGGACCCACATCTCAACCCGGCTGGGATAGAGATAACCCTGCGGCATAACGCCAATCACGGTGTAGCTTTTTCCATTCAGAGTGAGCGGCTGATTCAAAATACTCATTTGGCCGCCGAACCGCCTTTGCCATAAACCGTGGCTTAACACGACCACTGGCGTCCCACCGGGTTTATCTTCATCGTTGGTGAATACGCGTCCCACCGCGGCGTTCACGCGTAAAGCGGAGAAGAGATCCGCGGAAGCCTGAGCCGTGGGAATGCGTTCGGCCTCGCCGGCGCCGGTCAGGTTGTAGCTATTGCGGTTATACACGCCGATCTTTTCGAACACGTGATTCTGATTTCGCCAATCCGTGAAGTTCGGATATGAAACCGACATCTCATCGATTACGGGGCTGCGCTCATTCAAGAACACCAGGCTTTCCGGCTCGTGGTAAGGGAGGGGGCGCAGCAGCACCGCGTTAACCACGCTGAAGATCGCAGTATTGGCGCCAATGCCCAACGCCAGCGCCAGTATCACCACGAAGGTAATTCCGGGGTTCTTCAGTAACATGCGAGCGCCATAGCGCACGTCTTGCCATAGTGTATGCATCTTCACTTCTCCTCGTAACGCAACGTTGCAACTCGCCTTTTTTCACAGTCTCTGCTGCTTTCACCTTAAGTGTGTCTGGTCGCCTGGACGTTGATCGTGATTTGCAGCTTGCGGCCAATCAACAGGCGAATGGCGTCAACACGGAAATCAAACCGATCAAGACCGGTTCGCGCACTGTAGTACTCGATGTGCTCTCCACTCGGCGAGCAAGATCGATCTATCTCGCTGACGTCCAGTACGATTTCCTTGCTCTTACCTTTGATGGTCAACGCCCCTGTAACCCGCAAAGTGTCTCTGTCGGTTCCTCGCTCCACCTTCGTGCTCTCAAAACGAATTTCCGGATACCGATCCGCATCGAGGAAATTCGCGGCCCGCAGGTGCGCGTCCCGTCGCTTGTTGCCTGTATTGACGCTCGCCGATTGCAGGACAACTGTTGACGACGAGCGGCGGACGTCGACTGAGTCAAGCACAATATTTCCCTCAAGGGCGGTTAAGCTTCCCTTCACGGTGAAGCAGAACAAGTTCCTAACTGCGAACTCCACCGTGGTATGGGTGGGGTCAATGGCCCAAAGCGTCCGAGTGTTAATTGCGATTCGCTCCTGTGGTTGCGTCCTCACTCCATTGCCAATTGCCAATTGTCGATTGCCGATTTCAGAACTCAGATCTGAGATCTCAATTTCAGATTTCAATTGCCCGACGATATTTGGCGCCTACTACTTCACTACAATCGGCAATTGGCAATCGGCAATTGTCAATTTCTTCACTCGTACCTCAGGGCCACCAAGGGATCGACTTTCGTCGCGCGACGCGCTGGTACGTAAGAAGCCAGCAGTGCCACGACAGCCAGCAACAGCGCTATAGCAATGAAAGTCACTGGGTCGGTCGCGCTTACGCCAAAGAGTAGGCTCTTCATCAGCCGCGTTAAGCCAATCGCACCGGCGGCTCCCAGTGCTAACCCGATGAGCGTCAGCATCATTCCCTGTGAGAGCACCAGCTTCA
>JBGTLM010000169.1:0-8138 GCA_041744135.1 Pyrinomonadaceae bacterium | reverse complement strand
ACGATTCGCACGACGCGCCTTCGCATAAGTCAGGCACTGGTAAGCTTGGGGAAAAAGCCAAGGATGCGAAAAAAGAGCTGGACGACGACCAAACGGGCATAGGCCGTCCGGCGGGCGACGCCACCGGAATCAATCCTGAGGACACAAAGCCAATTGACCCGGACATGCCCAACATGCCGCCGGCCTGAACCCTGTGTGCGGGCGGCCCCGGCTTCCTTCTAAATTTGTGCTGGAATTCAGCGACTGGAGACAGAAATGGCAACAACTGGGGAACGCATGGAACGCACGGAAGTGTCTGATTTGGGGCGAACGCTGGAAAATCTTGGCGAGAAGGTGATTCGTTACGGCCTGGTAATCATTTTGTTATGGGTAGGCGCGCTGAAGTTCACCGCTTATGAGGCCGAAGGCATCCAGGGGCTGGTCGCCAACTCCCCGCTCTTTTCGTGGGGTTATAGCGTGATGAGCGTGCGGGGGTTCGCCGCGCTGATTGGCGTCACCGAGATTGTGCTGGGCCTGCTGATTGCTACGCGGCCGATCGCGCCGAAGGTCTCAGCCATCGGCAGCATCGGAGCGATCATTATGTTTCTCCTGACGCTGACCTTCGTTTTCACCACGCCGGGAGTGTGGCAGCCCGGTTACGGCTTCCCGTTCCCTTCGCCGATGCCGGGACAGTTTTTGGCAAAGGATATTTTGCTGCTGGGTGCGGCCATCTGGACGGCGGGCGAGGCTTTGCGCGCGGCGCGCAGAGTGTAGCCGCGAGGTCAATTGCTGAAAAGGACGAGATTCTCACGTCGCGTATCAGGGTCAAGTTGGCGGTGTCGCCGGGTGACGGGCCATCCTGGCAAGATGGCAGTGTTAAGTTAAGGAGGGAATCGTGAAATCTGAAGGTTTGATGAGACGAGATCAATCTCTAGCAAAACAGAATAGGAAGCCGACGAGCATGATCTGGCCTATCGTCGGAGGCGCGGCACTGGTGGCCATCGCTGCTCTCGTCATCGTGAGCATCTCTGACATTAAACGGTATATCAGGATTAGTACCATGTGAAGAGTCACTCATAGTTCACGCTTATGCGTTCGCCTCTCACTCTGTCTAATGGCCTGACGACTGAGCGTGTGCGACGTGCGGTCCGCAAAGCGCTATGACCTATGAGCAGTTTCTTATCGCTTGCATACAAGAGGGGGATTATGAATCGAATTGTCGTCTTACTCGCGGCTGTTGTTATAAGTGTAACGCTGGGGGCGGCTTGCTCAAACCAGCCCAGCGACAGCACCGCGAACAGCGGACCGATAGTGAAAACCGAACCGGCACAAGCTCCGAGCGATAGAGGCGATCAGGTTGTGACCGGCGGCGACCTCGCGTTTATGAACGACGCGGCCCCGGGTGGCATGGCGGAAGTGGAGCTGGGGAAGATGGCGGCCAAGCAAGCTCAGAGCACAGAGGTAAGACAGTTCGGAGAGCGTATGGTCGTCGACCACACGAAGGCGGGCGATGAGCTGAAGCAGTTGGCGAGCACGAAGAAGGTAACGCTGCCGGCGGAGATCAACCCGAAGCACAAAGAGGTGATCGAGAAGTTGTCGAAGTTGAAAGGCGCGGACTTTGACCATGAGTACGTGACAGCGATGGTTGCGGATCACGAAAAGGACGTGGCGGCATTTGAAAATGCTGTGAAAGGCGGCGTGGATGCAGATGTAAAAGCGTTTGCCGCGAAAACGCTACCGACGCTCAAAGCGCATCTGCAAATGATCCGCGACATCGCCAGCAAAATGGTCCATAAAGCGAATCCCTGAAATCCGCACAATTGACTTTACAGGTTTTTTTGTTTTTTGGTGCGGCTTCGTGTGAATTCGTGGATGGAGCTTTTGCTCACAGTAGGCGATCCACGAAATCACGAACTCACCCGCTTTTCTCTTAGTAATGAAACCAGCGAAAATGATTGGACTGGATTGGACAGTAGCCCAGTTATTTTAGAGACACTACGCTAGGGTGGAGGAGTTCTGTGAAGGCAGATGAGTCGCCGCAGCAAAAACGCAACTGGGTTGCGCGGGCCTTTACGGCGGTGGAAGACATGGTCTATCTCGGCCTCGGAGTCCTTTCTGGCAGGCTGTTCATAGCACTCTGGTCAGCGGCGTTATTAGTTTTGGCCAAAACTTAATGGCCGGATCGTTGACGACCAACATTGTCCCGCTGCTAGACCGCATTCTACTGATTCTTTGGGTCGTTGAGCTCTTGTATACGGTTCAGGTCTCTTTCCGAGAACATGCTCATTTCAGAACCGTTTCTCCTCGTCGGGCTCATTGCTGCAATCCGGCGCGTACTTGTTTTGACCGCGGAGTTTGCTGAAGTCCGCGATAAGCCAGAGACAGTATTTCAACACTTAATCGTAGAACTGGCCGTGCTCACTTTTCTTATTGTTGCCTCGTATTTTCCCTCGTTCTCCTGCGCAAGCGTGGAGTGGCGGCAATCGCCGAGCGGACAACATAAACCTCGAGATGAAGTTCATTCACACACCCCCGTCGGGACGGAATGTTTATAGACCGTTGGCCCGAAGATATTGCGCCAGCTCAATACAGAACCGAGAGCAGTAGCGACCGGATCATAAGCTCAACGTGCACTGACCATGTATGACCCTCCGGAAGCCAATGCTAGGTTGAGTGGAGGATCCGGTTCTACCGCTCTCGGTTCTGTACGGGACTGAGAAGGCAAGAAAATTGCTATTGTTACATTCGTTAGAGGCAGGACGTAGAGGAGTATGAACCAGATGCTAAAAGCAACTTTTGGAGCGGGCTGCTTCTGGGGCGTTGAGGCAACATTTCGTCAAACTGAGGGAGTGACATCAACGCAAGTGGGTTACCTCGGAGGAAACTTCGAGAACCCAAGCTACACCGATGTGTGTACCGGAAGAACAGGTCACGCGGAAGTTGTGGAAGTCGAATTCGACCCGTCCATCGTCACTTACGAGGAACTCCTCGAGGTGTTTTGGCAGAATCACGACCCTACACAACATAACCGGCAAGGCCCTGATGTCGGCGCTCAATATCGGAGCGCCATCTTTTTTCACTCGCCTGAGCAGGAGGCAGCGGCGAGAGCTTCAAAGCAGACACTTGAAAGAAACGGCAAGTACCAGCGACCGATTGCCACAGAGGTCACGCCGACATCGAAGTTTTACAGAGCGGAGGAATATCACCAGCAGTACTTGGAAAAGCGCGGACTGGCTCAATGTCACATCTGATGCCTTTGGAGTGCGGGGACCTGTCACCGCTTTGGTCCGCGGCGGCCCGGCGTCGCGTTTCGCCAACGCACTAGCTCAACGCACCCAGGTTGTGACAGGTCACAACCGACCAAAGCGCTGACAGGTCAGCGCACTCCAAAGAGTGCCGGCTCCAAAGATTGAGGAGAATCAAGTCATGAAAAGCAACGGACGGACTAAGAGTCCAGACGGTACAGACGTGTTGCGGGGACTGGCTGCGGGTCTTATCGGCGGATTGGTGGCGTCATGGACCATGAATCAGTTTCAGTCGTTGACCAGTAAACTCGCGGAGGAACTGGATAAATCGCAAGGCGGGCAGAAAAAGAAGGAAGCGCCGGAGAAAAAGGAGGGCGACGATGCCACTGTTAAGGCGGCGTCAGCAATTTCGGAAAAGGTCTTCGATCACAAACTGACGAAGACCGAGAAGAAAGTCGCCGGCCCCGCTGTCCATTACGCTTTCGGCACAATCATGGGCGGCTTTTACGGCGTCGCAGCCGAACTCGCTCCAGTCATCAGTGCAGGCGCTGGTCTACCCTTTGGTGCTGTCTTCTGGCTCGCGGCGGATGAGGCGGCGGTCCCCGCGCTCGGCCTCTCGAAGCCTCCTACCGAACATCCGCTCTCGACGCACGCTTCCGCGCTCGCGTCGCATTTCGTTTACGGGCTGACGACCGATGTCGTACGCCGCGCCGTCCGTCGTGCGCTGTGATGTGCGCCGCCTCGTCGCTGTGCTTGAGCGGGGCGCATGATTTCTGAGTACCCGCGGCATCGTCTAGTGCATTCGCACACGGATAAGCAAAGAGTGGGATATAAGCTACCCAGAAAAACACCGGTAGCGGAAGTATGTGGTGAAAACCGACGTAGAAGAATGATTAGACGATTTAGTTTGCGCTGTGCCGCCTTGTGCGCGCTGATGCTTTTGGCAACGGCAATCCAAGTATCGGCACACGAGAAGTGGTTTTACGACGCGAAAGGTTACGGGCTGCGCTGGGATTTGTTCTTCCGCCCGTTGCCGCTCCTATTTACCGGGGCGGCGCTGCTCGTGACACTCGCCACTTGGGTGCTATGGAATCGTCGCCGACGTGGGTACGTTCCGGGACCGGAGAACTTTGGCACGACAGATGTCCGCCGCGAGGCATTGTACGGCTTAATGCCGGCGATTCTCGGTATCCACGTTGCCGTGCCGCTCTTGGTGAACGGCGTGCAAGGGCATCTTTTCACGCCGAACAACCATCTGCCCGACTTCTGGATGTACGCGCTCGGCTTGGCCCAAATGGGCATCGCGCTGGCGATCTTCTATGGGGCGCTGACGCGCATCGCCGCCGTCGCGCTGGCCGCACTATGGTTGACAGGTGTCTTCCTCGTCGGACTTGAGCCGATGCTTGACAGCGCGATGTACTTGGGCTTCGCGGCGTTCTTCTTTCTCGCCGGGCGCGGACCCATTTCGATTGACCGTCTGATCCTGCCGCGTCTTGAACCTTCCGCGAAATTGATGTCAAGAGCGATTCCGGCGCTCCAAGCGGGCTTGGGCGTGAGCCTCGTGGTCGTCGCGTTCACAGAGAAGTTAGCTAACATCCCGCTCGCTGCGGCGTTCCTCGAACGCTACCCGCTCAACTTCACTTCGGCTCTGGGCGTTCCGATGTCGAACGAGACGTTCATCCTGTGTGCCGGTGCGGTCGAGTTGCTCGTCGGGTTATGGATTCTTTTCGGTATCTTTCCGCGCGAGATTATTTTGATCGCGTGGATTCCGATTAACTTGACCTTGACGGTTTTCAACTGGACGGAACTAGTCGGGCATTTGCCGATTTACGGCGCGCTTGCTGTGTTGTTGGTTTGGGCGCCGGGACGCGAAAACCTCGCACTCTGGCTCAGTGGCTTGCGCGAAGGACCGCTCGCGATTCTTCGACGAGACGCGCAGCCGCCTGTCGAAACCGAGCGCGTGAGCGTCAACAGAAGCCCCACGTAAGGTCAGGACAAGCAATATTGGCGAATTGAGGTCGGCATTCGCACACTGGTTGGGACCTGGAAAAGAAGGGAGGCGTCATGGCTATCAAGAAAGAAGCGAAGAACCTCCGTATGCCCTAAAAAGGTACTCGCACAGTACGGTGCCACACCGGACAACGTGGTCGAAGAAGTTCTACTACGTGACGGACATAATTGCGGCCTTTGCAGTCGCGCGCAAGGTTAGGGGAGGAAGCCTACGGAGGGGCCCCGGTCGTAGCGAGTACGATTTGGTGACTCCACGCCTTGCGTTTCCGGAACAGTTAATCGAGATAAAGTTCGTCGCCAAGGTCTAGGAATTCGTGATGAGTTGGAACACTGTGATCGATAAGAACAACGGCGCTGAAATCATGGGCGTCGGAGCATCCTCAACAGGTGTCAGGCACGCACAATCGTCAAATAGTTCTGCATGCGAAATGCAGAGTCTGTTGGCCGCGTGGCGCTGGTGGTTGCCGCCCTCGCTGCTGACTCTCACGCTGGCATTTGTTTTCGTCGATCCTTTTGCGGGCGATTGGGACGCGCTCGATTACACAGTGTTAGCCGTGCAGGGGCGTCCCTCTTCGATGATCCTGGGACGCACGCTCTTTATCTATGCCAATCATGGGCTCTGGCGTATAGCGCACGCGTTCTTCGCCCTGCCTCCTGAGAAAGCGTATCTGCTTTTCAAATACGCCGTCGTTTTTCAGAGTCCCCTGGCCGTGATCGCCTGGTGGCGGCTCGCGCGTGATCTGACGCACTCTGCACGCGCGGCAACTTTGGCGGCGTTGTTGCTGGCGCTGTCTCCTTTCTACATCATTTACAGCGGACAGGCGATGACCGAAATTCCGTCACTGCTAGTCTTGGCCGTTGCGCTTACGATCCATCTGGAAGGTTTACGCAGCAGACGCGTCGCGTTGGTCTTGGCGGGCGCAGCCCTCCTTGGGCTGGGCGTTAATGTTCGTGAAGCAGCACTGCTTTTTGCGCCATGGTTGGTAGTTGGTCCGCTCGCGTGCGGCTGGAAGTTGAGACGGCGCGAAACGTCAGTGACTGGTCTGGCCTGCCTCGTCTTTGTCGTATGCGCATTCGGTCCGTTTGTTTTTCTGCTCTGGTCGAATGCCGCAAATTATCGGTGGGCATGGCACGGCTGGGTTGAGTCTTCGCGTATGGAGTCGGTGCGGCATCCGGTCAGTATCGGCAATATGCTACCCCTGCTACGTTACTTCTTCATTGCCGCGCCGCTCGTCTTCGTCGCGCTGCCCCTTGCGGGTCTCAGAGAGTGGAGGCAGCGTGGACTGTCGCCATTGCTTGCCCTTGCGATCATCGGGTTGGTTGCAAATTTGTCACTGACCTTTCATTACAGCGTAGCCATCAACTGGCGCTATTTATTGACAGGGTTGCCGGCGCTTACCCCGCTCGTGGCAAACCACTTTCTCCAGTCACAAACCCCTAAGCTGAAAAGCGCGCAGTGGGCATTCGCCAGCATCGTCCTGAGCATTCTATTCATAGCTGTGATCGCTGGCTTTTTCTCCTGGCCAATTGGCCGGGCGTATGTTGCGGAACGCGCTCTTGCGAAAGACTACCGCGTGCGATTGGCCCTGGTGCCCCGCGATGCCGTGATGATCTCCGGCCGGCAAACGGTCGCGGTTACCTACTGGCGCGGGCTGGGCGCGGGCGAATGGGATGTGGTTGGATCAGGCGGCGCCTGGCCCGGCGCAAGACTCGCTTCGGTAATTTCAACAGCTCTGACCGATGGCCGCCGCGTTTTCCTGGACGCTGACCAGCGCTGGTGGTCGCCTGCTGGCTGGCAATACCAAGAGACAGTTGAACTAGTGGATATTGAATCGCGTTTTCGTTTCCATCGCATCTCTGAGACGATTTACGAGATCAGGCTGCTGCATGACGAAACTGCTCTCGACCAACCGCATCTCAGCCGTTTGTTGCCATTAAGGAGAGTAGCTCATGGGAGCGTTATCAGGCCCGGGAGTTGAAACTTCTCAGCGCGTATCAAAAAGATGGAGAAAGGAAATATGTCGCTCAAGTATTTGAAAGAAGCGGTCGCCGACAACGACACGGAAAAGTTGATCCGGTACGTGCGCCTGCATTTAGGCGACGGCAACGAGGTGGCGGGCCGCAAGGAGATTGACAAGGCATGGATTGAAGCGCTCAAGCCGCTGCTCGACGTGCCGCCCACGGACCGCGAATTTGTTTTCAAGACATTAGCCGAAAAAGATGCGGCTACCCTCGCCCATCTCTTTTTCCACCTTCATTTCTACTTTGTAAAACGTTCGGGGGAATGGATTCATGATGGCCAACTCTAACGACGCGCCACAACTACGTCCCGGTCTCTGGACCACCATCAATGAGCGGTATCCTGGGGTAATGATTACGAAGGACGACTTCATTCCCCTGGCTCATCTAAAAAAATCTCTCTCGCAAGCGCGTTTGACCTTCATAAGTTCCGCTGGTGTTCAGCCCAAGAAGACAATGCCCTTCGACGTGGTTCATCCGGTCGGCGATTATAGCTTCCGCCGTGTCGCCTCTTCATCCGCTCCCTCCGATCTGGAGATACATCAGATCAAGTATCCAACTAACGGGGCGGCGCGAGATCTGAACGTGATTTTTCCCATCGAGCGGTTACAGGAATTGGCAGCAGAGGGCGTGATCGGAGGGTTGACGCCTAACTTTTTTTCGTTCATCGGCTACCAAATGGATCCACTGACTTTCGAGCGAACCCTGGCCGAAGAGCTAGCCGATGCGGTTGTCGCCGAGGGCGCGGACATGGCGCTTTTATGTCCCGCTTGACCGATATGACATCAGTCGGTCGCGCTCGTGCAGCGCGCTATTGAGCGAAGAAGTGTTCCGACGGTTTCGATTACGGTGGCTCTGGATGTGACGGAGCATTCAAAGCCTCCG
>JBGTLM010000168.1:0-5431 GCA_041744135.1 Pyrinomonadaceae bacterium | reverse complement strand
TTGTCAGGCATCCACTGGAAGGGCTCGCCCTCAGCAGCGTTGATGGCGATGGCTTTTAGCATTCGCACTTTTCCCGCTGCGCTATCGCCAACCCAAAGCTCGATTCCTGAGTTTGTGGTCTTGGTGAAGGCAAACTGTTTTCCGTCTGCACTCCACTGCGGCGCGCCAATCTTCGCGCCGGGCGGGAGATCGATCTTGATTTCGGAGGCGTCACTAATTCGTTTGAGAGTCAGTGCCACAGCGTACTGATACCGGTGCGGGCCATTGGTGTTTGGGTTGATTCTGAGGCCCGCAAGTCTCAACATCGGTTGCGCCAGATCGGCGATGGGTGGATAACGAAGGCCGGTGGCGAGCAGTATGTTGTCCCGGGCGGGACTTACCGTCGCCGTCGGAGTCACGGCCGCGCTGAGGATGTCCAGAATATCTTGCGACGGCTTCTTATAGCCCTGCTGGGCCGTAGCTCCCACGGCGAAAGCTGCGATAAGAATCAGCATGGCAGCTCGTTTGGTAACAAGACTTGAAATAAGGCTTGAGACGCTTAGCATAGGCGGAAGCTCCTTGCGCAAATGATTCGAACTCGAGGAAGCTGGATCAGCGAAACCTTAAAAGACCTGCGCTGGGAAGTCAATTTCACTACGTCTGAGAAACCTTCGGGGCAGTGGCCCGACTGTCAAGGAGGGCCTGGACTCACCATTGAGCCCGGTTGCTGCACAATCAAGAAGACCTGGTAGTGCGACTTGCCACGTAAGAACGATCCACGAAACCACCTAAATAGCGCGAATAGTTTCGTGTTCGTTCGTTTAATTTCGTGGATCGTTTTTACCGCGCGATTTTGCAAGCCATGAGACTGCCCCTCAAGTTTCCTTGTAGCTAAGTCGGGAGCGGATTATGCTGCCCGCGAAAACTTGGGCAGTTATCTGACGGAGCGGCCTTAAGGAAAACATAGCAGGAGACTACACATGATCTGCACTAGCTGCGGCAATGCCGTGGAGTCGTTCAACAAATTTTGCCCAAAATGTGGCGCTCCCGTTCAGGCTCAACCTCCGCCCATGTACGGAAGTCCCCCTCCCTACAGCTCGCCCCAGGCACCGATGTCACCGATGTCACCGATGATGGGCGGACCCGCAGCCCAACCCGCGAAGAAATCCGGTTGCGGCAAGATCATCTTGATCGTGGCCATCATACTGCTGGTCTTGGGAGCTGGACTCGCTGCCGCCATCTACTTCGGCTACCAGAAGCTTGAGCAGACGTTGAAATCCTCTGAGGCCTACACCGTGGCGGTCAAGGCACTAAGGGAAAACGAAGAGGCCAAGGACCAGTTAGGTGAGATCAAGGACACCGGATTTCCCCTCGGAGCCTACAGCCAGAATGCCGATGGTTCCGGCAACGCGGCCTTCGCAATGTCTGTGCAGGGCTCGAAAGCCAGTGGCCAATATGAAGTGAATCTAGTGAGAAGCAACAGCGTCTGGCACCTTGCTAAAGGCGTCGTTCGGACTAACAGCGGCCAGACAATTAACATCCTCGATAAGAGCAGCGACAGCGAAGATACCAACCTCAATAGTAGTACCGGCACTGACATCAACGCCGACGAGAGTGGGGCTGCTGGCAAGACTGTTTCAGGTGGCGTATTAAACGGCAAGGCCATCAGCCTCCCTAAGCCTGCTTACCCGCCCATAGCAAAGCAAGCCCAGGCTTCTGGTACGGTGGCGGTGCAAGTACTGGTCGACGAAAAGGGCAACGTTGTTTCCGCGCGCGCTGTATCAGGTCATCCATTACTCAAGGCAGCGGCGGTGACCGCTGCCCGCGGAGCGAAGTTTTCGCCAACTAAAGTAAACGGCAAACGGGTGAAAGTCTCCGGTGTACTCAGATATGAGTTCACTGCCGAATGAGACAGCGGTGAGGCAAAAGCCGTGTAAGACAGTCATGCGATCATCGCTTCGGCTTCGCTGCCCGATGTGAGGCGGTGGCTCTGCCCCGCCGATTAGCTGCATTAACCACTTGGGCTATGCCCCTGGTTCGGGATTCGCCCCTTTGGTTTTAACGTGTGATTGTGATTTCCGAGACGTGGACTCAATTGGTTGACCGGCTATCCGCAAGTGACTTTTCTATAACTGGCAAATCTATGCAGTGCAATCTTACAACGTCGTCAAGGGCAGAGCCCGAACTAGGGGCTCAGCCCAAGTGAAGACGGCAACTGGCGGGCGGGGCAGAGCCACGGCCTCACATCGGGTGGCAAAGCCGTGGGGTGGTTGAGCCGTTTCTAAGGAGCTGGCATGGCCATATCGACAACCGCGACTGTTTGGCGTCTCTTACTGCGAAACTGACCAGTACGTGAAAAGCACCTCGCTTGACAACAATAAACGGATACGTAGAATCAAACCTCCAAAAGCGGGAGTAGCTCAGTGGTAGAGCATCGCCTTGCCAAGGCGAGGGTCGCGAGTTCAAATCTCGTCTCCCGCTCCAAGATCAAAGGATGAAGGCGGAAGGATGAAGGATGAAAGCCCGGCTTTCATCGCCAATTGGGCTTCAGACTTCCGCCTTTCTCCTTCATACTTGCTTGTGGCGGCGTAGCCAAGTGGTAAGGCAGAGGTCTGCAAAACCTTTATTCATCGGTTCGATTCCGATCGCCGCCTCCAATCTACTCAACAACTTACCAACAGACAGCGACCTCATCTAGAATCTCACTGTGGGGACTTTTGTGGGGGCGTTTTTTGATTTGATCCGAAATGGCTAAGATCGGAAGGAATGAACCATGCCCGTGTGGGAGTGGCAAGAAGTACAAGAGATGCCATCTCCGTAGTCCGGCTGCGACCGGGCCACCGCCCGAATTCTTGCGCAAGATGATGCGCGATACTCAAGAGCGAATCGAGCGAGAAAAGTTCTCCGGGCCGCCATCAATGAAACTTCCAGTAGGTCCCGACCACATCGGTAGAGTCATTTGGAATGCAATTCACTTCAGACCAAAGACCGAAACGTTTCATGAGTTTCTTATCAATGTTCTAAAGTGGACAGTCGGAAAGAAATGGTACGAAGAACAGGTTCAGATGGCACCTGAAGAACGCCACGTCATCGTGAAATGGTGTTATGCGTTTGGAAAACTGACTCAAACTCTCACTCCGCCGGATCACAAACCAGGTCAGGTCTTCTTTGCACCGTTAACTGGGGACGTTAAGGAGCTCCTTGTGCTTGCAGACGATGTTTACCGTCTGCAGCTTGTCAGGAAGCTCCCCCGCAAACTCTTACAAAGGCTCGGAAGCTACGAAGCATTTCAAGGAGCAAGATACGAGATCGCCGTAGCAGCAACATTCGTTCGTTGTGGCTTCGAGATCGAATGGATCGAAGAGAAGGCAAAGAAGCATTGCGAGTTTAACGCCAAGCACAAAGGTACCGGAGAATCATCGCAGTTGAGACAAAGAGCCGGCACCGTCCTGGCACACTTAATCAGGAAGGCGACGCACTGAGCCCGGAAATGCTCCGAGCGGATGTTCAGAGTCTATTCAATCAAGCGCTGCAGCAGAATCCTGGCGATCGTCCATTTGCGATTTTCATCGACGTTAACCTACCTCACGAACCAGAAAAGGGATGGCCGCAAAGAAGTGGGTCGTCGATATTCAGGAGTTGCTGAAACAGTACCCGCAACCGACTACGGAGAATCCATCGGCGTACACCTTCCTCGTGTTTTCTAACTTCGCTTGGCATTATGAAGGAACGAATACAGCCGCGGGTTCAGAAGCGATCCTAATCGTCAACAATCCAACTAAGCATCCGCTGAATGACCCGCGAACCTTTTATGCAGTACTTGGCTCCCTCAACAGCTATGGCGCCGTCTCTAACGATGAGTAGTTGGCACGCTAGTAATAGATATGAGGATCGAGGTCGATCTTGCTATTTGGCTGTATTTCGCCGTTTTCAATTCGTTTGAGGATCTCTGTGAAAACGTTGAGGACGAAATCTTCACGAATGAGATGATGCTGGATCAGATTAACGAAGAACTGCATGTTATGCATTTCGACCCCCGATTCTCCAATTCTCTTACTGACCTTCAAAACCCTGCCATCTAATGCGACCTCAAACCCAGCCGCTCGGAGCTTTCTGCCCAGGTGAGCTGGGTTGTAAATCGTAACTACGATCACTTCATGAAAAATCAATTTGCGGACAAAGTCTGCGGGCAATTTCCAACACATCATCGGAGTTGCGCCGGGAAACACACTCAACTCCAGACTGCCATAGAATATGCTGTTAATACTCAAAGGCGAGCCCACTTGTGTCATATCCATAATGCCGCGAACGTGCTGATTAAGACCCGTCAGGCGCTTTTCAAGCTGAGGCTTGGTCTTAGGCGACAACCTCCCGAAATAAGATCTTTCTCGTTTGCTAGTGAACCCAGCGAGTAAGAGTCCGTCACCCGCCCTTTGATATACGACGCTTTTATTCAGCAGCGCATTCGCCAATTCTCTTAACTCGTCTAAATGAGTTTTGTCCCGAAGCTTTATCGTATCGCGAGGTCTCGGAAGATCCAGCGAATCTGCCATCTTTTTCAATTGCCTCGTCAGTTGTTGTCGCTGTTTCGGAGGCATGGGAACTTTCGACGATGCGGTTGAGGGCTGCGAGGGTTGTGGCCACACTTTCTCAGCGTCCCGCGGCCAAAGAAGATAGACCTGCAAACCTAAGGCAGAGCCTGTGTCCTTCTCTGTCTTCAATTCCCCAATCGCCGTAATCCTCTTCAAGTTTGGATCGTAGAAGCTGACATCTCCAATTCTCAAAAAACTTGTAATGCCGTGATAGATCGTAATCTGACCATTCCACACTCTCACGTTCTTGATGAAAGCGAGTTCGCCCTTTCCACCTAATCCTGAAGGCACGTTAAGCACGGGCTCATGCTCAAAGTGTTTGCGAAGGTATTTCCTTTCTCGTTGATAAAACACCCACGCAAAAGCATCGCCAAGAATTCTGCCTGTTTTCACGGTCTCACTTATTGCGCCTTTATAGGCGTCAAGTGTTCCCATACGCCGCCGGAACCAATTGGCGGAAAGATTCTTCTTGCGTGAGATGACTGTATTGCTCTCCCGCGCCAAGGACTGGTACATATCACCCGACCGAAAAATCGCAGTGGCGAGCCGCGGTTGAAAGAGCAGATCATCCGCTGAGAGGTTCGACGGATGATCTCTAAGGGCTTCCAGAAGGTCAAAACATTTCTGATAGTCCTTTACGGACTGATCAATGACTTTTCTGACAGTAGGAACTGATATCACAGATCCAGTTCTTCTAGTTCGCTGCAACGAAGGCTTCAAACTTTCGCATCGCTTGGAATTGATGCTCTTCGGTTGGGTGCGCGTACCGCAAGACCATCTGAATGCGAGAATGCCCGAGCAACGCCGCAAGTGTAACCAAATCGATGCCAGCCATCGCGGCACGTGTGGCCCAGGTATGA
>JBGTLM010000167.1:0-8532 GCA_041744135.1 Pyrinomonadaceae bacterium | reverse complement strand
GTCTGAGTTACGGCGCCAGTAGCCGACTCGAAACGCGCCGGGATGCCGGACCATTTGTGGCTTCGGCCCAGACAAAGAACACTTCGGGTGCCGACGTCGCGGCACTTTTGGTGGGCGAACTCGGGCGACTGTCCCATGAGCCGGTGGCGGCCGCGGAACTGGTTCCTCGCAAGGCTGTGCTTACTGGCGGTTTCGGACGCGCACTGGAGACGACGGAAGGGCTGGTTGGGCAAATCGCCTCGCTCTCACTCTATGGGCTGAGCCTCAGCGAGATTAATAATTTTATTAACAACGTTCAGTCAGTAACGCCCGCCGACATTCAGAAATTCGCTGGGGGGAGAATTAGTGCCAAGAATGCGAGCATCATCATCGTCGGCAGCGCCAAGGACTTTCTAGAGTCCCTGCGCAGGCAGTTCTCCAATGTCGAAGTCATACCCTTTGCGGAACTCGACTTGAACAGTGCCAGTCTGCGCAAGACTGCCGCGGCTGCGACGAATCAGTGAAGGGGTGGCTTATGAAAAACCTCTATTTAACCATCGGGATGTTTCTGCTTGCGGGCGCGTTTTTCACGGCCCGGGGGCAGAGAGGAACGCTGCCTCAGGATGGCGTTGATGCCCGTGTCGATTCTGCTGAAACCGCGGGCCAACTTGGTCACGTTGATCCGTTGGTGCGCCAGCGGGCTGCCGAGGCTTTAGCCCGACTCGCAGCCGGAGATCAAAAGAAAGTGGTTGAGGGCTATCAACTCCAGGAGAAGAACAAGGAAGTTCGCCTTGCTCTTGATTGGGCACTCCTCCGCATGGGAAAAGGGGAAATGCTATTTCGAATTGTAAATGAGCTGAATTCCTCCCGCCACGATCAGGCAGTCGGGTATCTCAAGCAACTCGATCGCGCCAATCTCCTTTACCCTTTTCTAAAACAGAATGGCAATCCCAGAAAGGTGACGATGGGGCTCCTGGAAGCTCTCGCCCAACTTGGTGATGGCGAGACTCTGGAAATGATAAAACCCCTCCGTGACTCGTTTGCGCCCGGAGTGGCGGAAGCGGCTGAAGTCGCTATCGAGCTGATTGAAGCGCGGATCGCGCAAACCGAAACGGCCCCACCCTCACGACCACGCACCGTGGGCACCGCAGAAAGACCATCTCCCTAACACGCCGGATGGGGCAGTAGCCCGACTGTTAAGAAGGTTCATTTTCCATTCTCATTTTCTTCGATACGCTACGCGTTGAAGAAATGAGAAGTGAACTGGGTTATACTTCCCGTAACGCATGCATCGAAACCTCCGCACATTCCTCGATCTACTCCGGAAAGAAAACGAGATCATCCAAATCGAAGCGGAAGTGGATCCGTATCTTGAAGCTGCGGAGATTCACCGCCGTGTAATTGCTCAGGGTGGACCAGCACTTCTGTTTAAACAAGTAAAGGGAAGCCGTTATCCCGTCGTTACGAACCTCTTTGGCACAGCCCGTCGAATCGAACTTGCGTTTGGTCCGAAACCGGAAGCGCTGGTGCGCCAGTTTGTCCATCTTGCGGAGTCGCTCTTGCCCCCTCGCAGTTCAGTGTTGTGGAAACACCGGTATCTCGCACTTGATGCCTTAAAGCTTGGGACGCGAAACACTGGTCGCGCACCGGTAACCGAAGTTCTCGACCGGCCGGCCAAATTGAATGAGTTGCCCGTACTGACGACCTGGCAGGAAGATGGCGGTCCCTTTATTACCCTTCCGCTGGTCTATACTGAGAATCCGCTGACGAAAAAACACAATCTCGGAATCTATCGTCTGCAGGTTTATGACTCGCATTCGACAGGCCTGCACTGGCAGATTCAAAAGGGCGGCGGCTTTCACTATCAGGAAGCCGAGGCAGAGGGGAAACCCCTGCCGGTTACGGTTTTCCTCGGTGGCCCACCGGCTTTGATTCTCGCGGCCATAGCACCGCTTCCGGAAGACGTTCCAGAATTGATACTCGCTTCACTACTGGCCGGCGAAAAACTGAGGACCACAGGAAATGCGGTGGGCAGTCATCGGTTGGCGGCGGAAGCAGAGTTTGCCTTGGTGGGCTGCGCTCCGCCTTACGATCGACGACCGGAAGGACCGTTTGGCGACCATTACGGCTACTACTCTCTGCAACACGACTATCCTGTCTTTCACGTTGAGAGTGTTTTTCACCGGCGTGACGCCATCTATCCCGCGACCGTTGTCGGCAAGCCGCGCCAGGAAGACTTCTTCATTGGCGACTACCTACAGCAGTTGCTGTCGCCACTCTTCCCCCTGGTGATGCCTGGTGTGCGCGATTTATGGACTTACGGAGAGACAGGGTTTCATTCGTTAGCCGCCGCAGTCGTGCGGGAACGTTACGGACGCGAGGCACTTGTCTCAGGATTCCGCATTCTGGGCGAAGGCCAGCTCTCGTTAACGAAGTTTCTTATTCTCACCGACACGCCCCAGGATTTGCACGATTTCCCAAAACTCTTCGAGCATGTGCTCGCCCGCGTGCGTTGGGAAACTGATCTATTTATTTTCTCAAATGTATCTATGGATACGCTCGACTATACCAGCGGGAAGGTTAATGAAGGCAGCAAGGCAATCATCTTGGGGTTGGGCGAACCCGTGCGCGATTTGCCACGCGAATTTCGCGGAGATCTGCCTCGCGATGCAATGAGTGCCGAAGTCTTTTGTGGTGGGTGTCTGGTTATCCAGGGCGTGCCATATGAACAGGAGCCAGGACAGGGCGGCCGGCTGGCGCGGGAGCCAGTCTTTTCAGAATGGCCGCTCATCGTGCTGCACGACGATGTAAAGGCCACGCGCTCAGCCTCTCACTTCCTATGGGCGACGTGGACTCGCTTTGAGCCGGCAGCTGATATTTACGCGGCCGAAACCAGAGTCCAGCGACATCATCTGAGCTACCGAGGGCCGATTGTTATTGACGCGCGAACTAAAACGAATTTTCCCAAGGAGTTGGTGGTCCGTGATGATATTTCACATATGGTGGATAACCGCTGGCGTGTATACTTTCCACGTGGTCTATAGCGGCAGATTGATATGGCGGTTCTTCGGGTATAACTGCCCCGGCATAAACTAGAGCTTGCCTCCGCATACACTGAAAGCCAAATTAACCACCGCTTTATCTGAGGAAAAAATTCGGATTGCATGGCTTCATTGCCAATTTGCAATATACTGTTTCAAAGAGGTACTATTCGTCCGAACTACTCTCCTTGCACTTCGGTTGCGAGGCCTAGTGCGGCAGCAACTCTCGGCTGACCTCATTTTCCCGGTAAAGCTTCCTGATAAACCCAGAGAACTCTAGTGCCGTAGAGTTTTGTGCGCTCTTAGGTTTCATTAGGAGAATTGTCGGATGACTCTGCCAAACTTATTGCTAGCGTTCGCAACGTTCAGGCAGAAGGTTCAGCCTGAGTGGTTTGCTCATATTTATTCTCATGGTCATGCCACGGCCCGGTTAGCCCGTAGTTTCACTGCCGCATGCGATAAGACAGCATCGAAGGCAACACTTGATGAAATCGAATTCGGTGCCTACATGCACGACATCGGCGAGTATCTCATTCCCAAAGAAATCCTTCTCAAGCCTGGCCCTCTCTCCGAGGAAGAGCGGAACATAATATCGCTTCACCCCATTCACGGAGTGGAAATACTTCGTAACCTCCCTTACGTTACGCCTACCATTACTAAAGTAGTGCTCTACCACCACGAGAGATGGGATGGGGCAGGTTATCCGGACGGTCTCGCCGGTACCGCTATTCCACTAGCGGTACGCATGGTCTCGATCGTGGACATCTACACTTCTCTCCGAGCCAGGCGCTCGAATAAGCCCACATTTAGCAGGACCGGAGCCTGCGCGGCACTTCGGAATATGGCCGGGCATGAACTCGATCCCAACCTGGTCTTCGATTTTCTTGGGTTAGTTGAGGGCCAAGTAACGATGAAGATCGCGAAACCTCCGGATCCAGACGAGATCGCTTATTCATCCTTCATCCGGGAAACTCTGCGAGTTGTAATCTAGCTGAGAACCAAAGGACGAAAGCACCTGGGCTAGGTCGCCGAGACCGGTAACCTCATCGTGAAGGCCGCGCCGGCGGGCGGCTTGTTGGAGGCGGTAAGTGTGCCGCCATGCTCTGTGATTACCCGATGAGCCAGGGCGAGTCCGATGCCGTGGCCTTTTTCTTTGGTGGTGAAAAAAGGGATGAATATACGTTGAAGATCAGACTGAGGAATCCCTTCACCAGAGTCTTCTATTTCAATAAAGACCCATTCATGGCCCTCACGATCAACCTCTCTAAGACCGCGTAGCTTTACTCTCCGCTCCGTTTTGTCCTCAGGGACAGCTTCAGCCGCATTCCTTAATAGGTTCAGAATAGCCTGGCGGAGCATGCGCTCATCAGCGCGAACCTCAGGGAGGCTCGCGGTCTCCGCCATCACGATCAGTTCAACACGCCGCTCGTCATAGATTGTCCTTAATTCAGACACGCATTCCGGTATCAGTTGGGAGAGGGAGACGGTTTCCATCTGAAGCGGCTGCGGGCGCGCGAAATTTAGAAACGCCGTGACCATTTCGGAGAGGTTCCGAACCTCATTCAGCAGTGAAGAGGCTGCCGTTTGCCCGCGTTCGTCCAGGTTAAGATTCTGCAGAAGCTGTACGTAACCATGCAGCGTAGCGATGCTGTTTTTGAATTCGTGGGCCAGGCCTGCGGACATTTCGCCCAGACTCTCAAGATTGCGTTTGAGCGTTACCTGCTCTCGAAGTTCGGTCACTTCGGTAATGTCAGTCAAGAGACATAGTGCGCCTCGGCCCGCGCGGTCCGAGGAAAGATCGATGGGTGCAATTGTGCCTCCGAGACGCCGTGTCGTCCCGTTTGAGGCAACTGTTTGAATTATTTCACGTCGATAGAGTCTGCCTGTCTGGAGACATTCTTCAACCATCTGGGCCAACTGGGGAATGTTGAATAAGAGCGATGCGACCGGCTGACCCAAAGCCTCACCGTCAAATTCGAGCAGGGCGCGCCCAAGAGCATTGATCACCATCGATCGTCCACCAGAGTCGAAGGCGACTAACCCTGACGGCACACTCGCTACTATTCGTTCACTGAACTTGACTGCGGAATCGGCCCGCTCGCTCGCCTGTGCGTTGAGTTGCTGCAGCTCTTTTCGTTGTGTTTGGAGCTGAGCAACTACGGACTGAAAGGTCTCCAGGACAAACTCGCCTTCGTCTCGGGATTTGCGACCCCTAAAATCAATGGGAGCCCGCTCAGCTTCGCCCACAAGCTGGCGATAGGGACGCAGAAGCCAGCGGAGCAGGAACAAGATGAAAACTAGACTGCCAATGAGAATAGCAACGAACGCGGTCAGCAGCAGCGGGCCACGTGCCGCGGGAGTCGCCGGAGAAAGAGCGAAAAGAAGAGCGGCAAGGAGTGTTGCCAACAGGAATAGTGCTGTTAGCAACGAGAGGCCGAGTTTTATGCGGTTCCCGCCCATGTCGATATTTCCAATTCCAATTTCCGGTGGCGTTCTCTTCTACCTGACGAGTGAACGAGAGCCAAAATTGCCTTTCACACAAGAAAGATCAAACCTACATTGGCAATGTCTACGAATCGGCAATTGGAAATTGGAAATCGGCAATTATCGAAACTGTCCGGCGTACCACGTGACGATTTGCGGGCCTACGAATAGCGCCAGGATTGACCCAATCCCTAAGAAAATGCCGAAGGGCAGAAGCATCTGCATATCTTTCCTGCCTTGGAGTATCATCAGAACAATGCCAATAAGCGAACCGGAAAAAACGCCGAGGAAGATGGTGAGAATGGTGAGCCGCCAACCGACATAGGCCCCGACCATAAACATCATCTTCACATCTCCCAGGCCCATGGCTTCAACGCCGCGAAGTTTTTCCCAGGTCCAGCCCATCAGCCACAGTGACCCTCCGCCAATCAAAGCTCCGATAAAGGCGCCGCCGAGTGACGCGGCCCAGACCGGCCAGCCGGCGAACGTGCCGTTCAATAGTCCGGGAAGATCATCGAAGTAAGGTGCTTCGACGAGATACGGAATCGCCAGCCGCGCCAAGAGCGCAAAGACGATTCCCGGATAGGTAATAGCGTTAGGCAGAATCATGTGCTGGGCGTCGATAAATACCAGCGCTACGATTGCGCTGACAAATGTGAGGTCGAAGGGCAGCGCCGCCGTCATACCTGTACGCCAGATCACGGCGACAAAGAGCAGCGCAGTCAGTATTTCCACCGCGGGATAGCGAGCCGATATACGAGCTTTACAGGCCCTACAACGCCCGCCTAAAAATACGTAGCTAAGCACCGGGACGTTGTCGTAAAAGGGAATCTCCGCCGAACAGGAAGGACACTTAGAGTTTGGAAATGCGATGGACTCTTCGAGCGGCAGCCGGTGAATTACCACATTTAAGAAGCTTCCGATAATTGCGCCGAAAGCGCCAGCTATAATGTAACTAAAAGGCGGGGGCATCAGTTCGTTAAGGTCCGGTAGGAGAGTGATCAGGGAAAGGCTCATCGAAAGGCATTGTATCTTGCTGGACGCTTTAACGCCTACTAACTTCTTTTTTCTGCATTTCCGAGAGCATGAGGTGCTTGAGGAACGCATGGTGGGCTGCGAAGCTGGCAATACTAAGGCCGGCGAGCCCGTCGCAAAAGCCAGCCCTAAGAACGTAGCTGCGCAAAAAAGCGAACGGGGCTGCTGTGGCAATTTTCAGCGTAGATGTGCGTCGACCAGCTTCAAACATTTGGCGGGCAGCGAGTGGGGCATAACGCTCGCCAATCATGCGGTGGTGATGAGCAGCATCGCGGACGCCGTAGTGCAAGAGATCGCCCGATAGTTTTTCAATACGGCCGTCCTTGATCTTCACCGATTCGTGAATGTGTTTTCCCTCCCAGCGTCCACGAGACTTTCTAAAGAGGCGCAACTGCCGATCGGGATACCAGCCACCCCGTCTAATCCAACGTCCCTGGTAAAAAGACCTCCGCGAAATCAGATAACCATCAGCGAGTTGATCGGACTGATTTACGCGCAGTGCGTCAATAGACGCTCGCAACTGGTCTGACACGCGTTCATCAGCATCGAGGCTAAAGATCCATTCGTGAGACGAAGCCTCGCTTGCAAACTGTTTCTGTGCCGCAAACCCGGGCCACTCCCGCCTTATCACTCGCGCTCCGGATTGATAAGCGAGCTGAGCAGTTTGGTCAGTGGATTGTGAGTCAACTACAACGACCTCATCTGCCCAGGCGAGGGATTCGCAGGCCTCTCGTATGTTCGCTTCTTCATTGAAGGTTATTATTGTGGCGGAGATCTTCATCCGATTTGCGATATAAGGATTGAGATCTGCAATCGTCGGTTACGGCAGAGTTACCTTAACAATCGCTTATTGGAAATCGCAAATATATTGAGCTACCCGTCGCCGGAATCCGGGACCGATCTTGAAGGCTGTTGAAAACAAATACGCTCCACAAAACAGCTCGAAATAGGAGCAAAATCGAGTGACTTTCTTTTCGCAGATCGGTTTACTGCTTCTATTGTTACTCCCACTCTTTTCAGCAGCTAGGGAGTAGGACCCTCGACTACGACGTTGTTAGAGCGAAGCGTTGAGGAAGTCGCCCGCTGAAGCTCGGCGAGCGCTTTGTTGTAGTCTGTTTCCGCCCTAAGTTCAGAATTGCGCCCGTTCGTCAAAGCATTTTGGCGTTGAAACAAGAGGAAGGTGGTTGAGCGACCCACTTGATAGAGTCGCTGTTCACCCTCGAGCTGGAGTTCCGCATTTGCCCTTGCTTCCCTCGCTGAAAGCACGCGCAGTCGAGCTGTTTCTACGGATTGGGCGGAGTTGCGCACATCAACCTCGATGATTTGATCCTGGGAGCGGATCGAAGCTTGCAGTCGCTCCGTCTGTATGCGAGCGCCCGCAAGATTGGCCTTAGCGGTGCGGTTCCTCAGTGGAATTTGTATTGCGACTCCGACTACGAGGTTGCGGGTTTCAAAAGAGAAAAGGTTCCTTAACGTCCGCCCGGAGCCGCCGATTAAATTTTCAGATGGTAGTAAAGGCAACTCAGTGTCGGGATCAATGCGAGGGATTGCGGTCCCGGCTAGACCGGTCAATGCGAAGGTTCCCGTGAGATCGATCTGGGGGCGCGTCTGGTTCTTAAAGTACTGAATGTCAATTCCATTAATATCGTTATCCAAACGCAGACGGCGCAGTTCGGGCCTGTTCTCACGTGCCTCTTTCAAAGCTTCGTTCAGATTCACCGGAGCTGTACTGAACGCTGGAGTATCAGTCGGCGTTAATTGTGCCGACCATTCCGGCGTCATCGAGTCCTTGAACATGAGTTGTTTGAGGTTGTTTTCAGAGATGGAAACGTTTTGCACGGACAATAGCAGGGCTGACTCGCGGTTCGCGAGTTCGGTTTGCACTTCCGCCCTCTCCAACGGGGCCTTTGCACCTGCGGCTATTTGCGCCTCAACATTCCTAAGATTCTCACGCGACAGATTGAGGTTCTCAAGCTGGTTCTGCTGATCGCGC